>NZ_JBITGG010000006.1:0-351852 GCF_044456765.1 Micromonospora sp. NPDC050784
CGCCGCCGGTGAAGGCGAGGCCCGCGGCGGTCAGGGCGGTCTTACGGATCAGATCGGTACGCATGATGGCGTGCTCCTCTGCATCGGGGGTGCCCACACCACACACCTGGGGGTGTGGTCGTGCGGGAAAGTTCGAGGGGATGTTCTTGCCCGGCGACCCGCAATGGGGGTCGGCGTCGGGACAGGGTGTAACGGTCCGCGGTGGCGGGTCATTCCGCCTACCCGCCGGCCGGCTGTGCTGCTGGGCCGTGCGGGGTTGGCCGTTGTGGTGCTCGGCCGTGCGGGGGATGTAACCGGGGCGACCTGCCGGATGTTCCCTGGCGGCTGCCGCGCCCCACGACCCGAGAGTCGCGGTGGCATGCCAGGTATAACGACCCCGGCCGGCCCCCGATTCCGCCGCCGGGGTGGCCCCGACCACCCGACACCCGGGGTCAAACCCGACAACCCGCCCACCCCGCCCAGCCGGAAAACCGGACAGGCCGGCCACGACGGCGTGATCGACTCGGGTTCACGGAAAACGCGGTGTCCGGGTGCCGGGGATACCCCGACATCATGAAAGCCGAGTGGATCATGCTCGACCGCGCCCCGCAAGATCGTGCTCGATCCAGGAAGCAGGCCCCTCCCGACGCTGCGAGGCCACTACATCCAGGATCTAGCACGATCATGGGGCGCGACCGCCCACTCAAGGGACAAGCGAGGACAGCCGGCGTGAATGGTCGGCTGAGCGCCGGGTGGGCCGGTCCGAGTCGGGGGTCAGGGGGTGGCGGTGTCGGGTTGGGGCACGTTGCGCTGTGTCGGAATGGTTGGCGTGGTCGGCCAGGGGATCTCGGGCGCGCGGTGGAAGGTGATCCCGGCTGTCGTCCAGCGCGGGCCCTGGCCGGCCAGGCGGTCGCGGAAGGCGGCCCAGTCGTGGCTTGCCCGGGGTGACCAGCCCAACTCGGCGATGGCCGGGAGGCGGGGCAGGAGCAGGAGCTCGATGTCGGCCAGCGAGGTGACCGATTCGGTCCAGAGCGGGGCCTCCACACCGAGCACGGCCTCGGCGGGTACGCCGGCGACGTGCGTACCCGGATCCCAGTCGTAGGCCTTTCGTACGTCGATGAGGCCGGCCCAGTCGTGCCCGATCGGGGTGTCCGGGGCGTACTTCATGTCCAGGTAGGCGTGGTTTCCGGGGGAGAGGATCAGCCGGGCGCCGCGGCGTACGGCGTCGACGGTGGTGGGGTCGTCTTCGCCGTTCGTGCCCCACCACTGCAGGACTCGCCCGTCGAGGTGGGCGGCGGGTGCGAGCTGGTGCCAGCCGACGACGGTCTTGCCGAGGTCGGCCACGATGCGCTGGACCCGCTCGACGAAACCGGTGTAGACCTCGCCCTTCACCTTGAACGCCTCGTCGCCGCCGATGTGCAGCCAGGGGCCGGGGGTGAGCGCGGCGACCTCGCCCAGCACGTCTGCGACGAAGTCGTACGTCCGCTCGTCGGCCGGGTCGACGTAGCTGAAGCCGACCTCGGTGCCGGTGTACGGCGGTGGTGCGATCTTGTCGGGTGCCAGCTCCGGGTACGCGACCAACGCCGAGTTCGTGTGCCCCGGGAGGTCGATCTCCGGTACGACGGTGATGTGGCGGTCGGCGGCGTAGGAGACGATCCGCGCGTAGTCGGCCTTCGTGTAGTGCCCGCCGGGGCCGCCGCCGACCTCGGTCGTGCCGCCGACGGCGGTCAGCTTCGGCCAGGAGTCGACGGTGATCCGCCAACCCTGGTCGTCGGTGAGGTGCAGGTGCAGGTGCAGGTGGTTGAGCTTGTAGCGGGCCAGGTGGTCGATCACCCGCAGCACGTCCTCGACGGCGAAGAAGTGCCGCGCGACGTCGAGCATCGCGCCCCGGTAGGGGAAGCGGGGTGCGTCGGTGATGGTGCCGCCGGGCAGCGCCCAGCGTTCGGTGACCGGGGTGGGGTTCTCGATCGACGCTGGTAGTAGCTGGCGCAGCGTCTGTACGCCGTAGAAGAGGCCGGCGGCGGTGGTGGCGGTGACGCGTACCCCGTCGGTGGTGGTGTCGAGCCGGTAGCCCTCCGCTCCGAGGTCGGCGCCGTCGTCCAGCACCAGCGCGATGCCAGCCGCGGGTTCCGGCGTGGTGGCGTCGGTCACCGGCAGCGGGTAGCCGGTGGCCGGACGCAGGAGCTGGGCGAGCTGCTCGGCGACCGCCAGCGCGGCGGGGTCGGCGCTGGCCACGATGACCGCTTCGGCCGGGAGGACCCAGTCGGCGGCCGGGTCCGGCTGGACCTGCCGCGGGGCGGGGACGACGTCGGCCAGCCGGTGCGGGGCCGCCGGGGCGAGCAGCGAGCCCGCGGTCTGCTCGGCCGCGCGCGCCAGCGTGGCCGCGTCCGGTTCCCCCGCCGGCAGCGGCGCGGGGACGGCGGTGGGGCCGGGGGAGGGGATGGTCGACACGGCGGCGACTCCGGGGGGTGTATTCGCGTCGGTTATGGCAAAAGTGAGGTTCACCGGCTGGCGTGGCGTCAAGCGTACGACGCTCGGCCGGGATGCGTGATGGTGCGCATGGAAGCGTTCCCAAAAACCGGTACGAACACGGATAGTCGTGATGGCTGTGCCAATTGTCACCGAACGGTCCCAGGTCACTCGATGTTCGCTTAACCTTCGCCCACCGATCGGCGTTGACCCCGGGATTACCGGCGGTCCGTCCCGGGGAAGAAGAAAACTGAACCTTCGTTAAGTGTCAATCCGGCGCGTGTGTTGTGGAGGCTCTGGTGGCAGCGCAAGAGACCGTCGATCACAAGTACGTCTACGACTTCTCCGAAGGCAACAAGGACCTCAAGGAACTGCTCGGCGGCAAGGGGGCAAATCTCGCCGAGATGACCAACCTGGGCCTGCCCGTCCCACCCGGCTTCACCATCACCACCGAGGCCTGCCAGGCGTACCTCGCGACGGGACGGGAGCCGGATGGGCTCGCCGGGCAGATCGAGTCGCACCTGGAAGCGCTGGAGCGCGCGATGGGCAAGCGTCTCGGGGACCCGCAGGACCCACTGCTGGTGTCCGTCCGCTCCGGTGCCAAGTTCTCCATGCCCGGCATGATGGAGACCGTCCTCAACGTCGGCCTCAACGACCAGAGCGTGGAAGGACTAGCACGACAGGCGGGAGGCTCGGCTGGCCAGGCCGCCTCCGGCGGCGCAGACAGGTTCGCCTGGGACTCCTACCGGCGACTCATCCAGATGTTCGGCAAGACCGTCTGCGACGTGCCGGGTGAGGAGTTCGAGCACGCGCTCGACGAGGCCAAGCACGCCAAGGGCACCCACAACGACCTGGATCTGGACGCCGACGACCTGCGCGGGCTTGTCGACGCGTACAAGAAGATCTTCTTGAAGCACACCGGCCGGGAGTTCCCGCAGCAGCCGCGCGAACAGCTCGACCTGGCCATCCGCGCGGTCTTCGAGTCGTGGAACGCCGAGCGCGCGGTGCTCTACCGCCGCCAGGAGCGGATCCCGGCCGACCTCGGCACCGCGGTCAACGTGGTGACCATGGTCTTCGGCAACCTCGGGCCCGACTCCGGCACCGGCGTCGCGTTCACCCGCGACCCGGGCAGCGGCGCGCAGGGCATCTACGGCGACTACCTGGCCAACGCCCAGGGTGAGGACGTGGTCGCCGGCATCCGCAACACCGTGCCGTTGCAGGAGTTGGAGCAGCTCGACAAGTCCTCCTACGACGAGCTGCTCGGCATCATGGCCCGGCTGGAGGAGCACTACAAGGACCTGTGCGACATCGAGTTCACCATCGAGCGCGGCAAGCTGTGGATGTTGCAGACCCGGGTCGGCAAGCGCACCGCCGCCGCCGCGTTCGTCATCGCCGGGCAACTCGTCGACGAGGGTCTGATCGACCTGGACGAGGCGCTGCACCGGGTCAACGGCGCGCAACTGGCCCAGCTGATGTTCCCGCGTTTCCAGCTCGACCACGAGTTCCAGCCGGTCGCCAAGGGCATCGGTGCCTCGCCCGGCGCGGCGTCCGGCACTGTGGTCTTCACCTCCGCCCGGGCCGTCGAGCTGGCCGCCGAGGGGAAGTCGGTCATCCTGGTGCGCCGGGAGACCAACCCGGACGACCTGAACGGCATGATCGCCGCGCAGGGCATCCTCACCTCGCGCGGCGGCAAGACCAGCCACGCCGCGGTGGTGGCCCGGGGCATGGGCAAGACCTGCGTCTCCGGAGCCGACGAGATCGAGGTGAACGTGCCGGCGAAGCGGTTCACCGTGGCCGGGCGGACCGTCAACGAGGGCGACGTCGTGTCCATCGACGGCACCACCGGCAAGGTCTACCTCGGCGAGGTACCGGTCATGCCATCGGAGGTCGTGCAGTACTTCGAGGGCAGCCTCGACCCCGAGCACATCGACAACGCGCTGGTCCGGGCCGTACACCGGATCATGACGCACGCCGACGGGAAGCGGCGGCTCGCGGTCCGCACGAACGCCGACACCGGCGCGGACGCGGCCCGGGCCCGGCGCTTCGGCGCCGAGGGCATCGGGCTGTGCCGCACCGAGCACATGTTCCTCGGCGATCGGCGGGAGCTGGTCGAGCGGCTGATCCTGGCCCGGGCCCCGGGTGAGCGGGAGGCGGCGCTGGCGGCGCTGCTGCCGTTGCAACGGGCCGACTTCGAGGAGATCTTCCGGGAGATGGACGGCCTGCCGGTCACCGTCCGACTCATCGACCCACCGTTGCACGAGTTCCTGCCGCCGTTGGAGCAGCTCGCCGTCAACGTGGCGGTCGCCCAGGAACGCGGCGAGGACGTGGCCAAGGAGGAGGCGCTGCTCGCCGCCGTCCGGCGGATGCACGAGGAGAACCCGATGCTCGGGCTGCGCGGCGTACGCCTCGGCCTGGTCATCCCCGGCCTGTTCGCGATGCAGGTCCGGGCCATCGCCGAGGCGGCGGTCAGTTGCGCCCGTAACGGCGGCGTGGCCAAGCCGGAGATCATGGTGCCGCTGGTCGGGGCGGTGCAGGAGCTGGAGACGGTTCGCGCCGAGGCCGAGAAGATCATTGCCGAGGTGGTCGGGGACAGCGGCGTCGAGGTGCTGATCGGCACCATGATCGAGGTGCCCCGGGCGGCGCTGACCGCCGGGCAGATCGCCGAGGCAGCCGAGTTCTTCTCCTTCGGCACCAACGACCTGACCCAGATGGGCTGGGGCTTCTCCCGCGACGACGTCGAGGGAGCGTTCTTCTGGCGCTACCTGGAGCTGGGCATCTTCGGCATCTCGCCGTTCGAGTCGATCGACCGTGACGGCGTCGGCCGGCTGGTGCGGATCGCCGCCGAGGAGGGCCGGGCCGCCCGCCCCGGGCTGAAGCTCGGCATCTGCGGTGAGCACGGCGGCGACCCGGACTCGGTGCACTTCTTCCACGAGGTCGGCTTGGACTACGTGTCCTGCTCGCCGTTCCGGGTGCCGGTGGCCCGGCTGGAGGCCGGTCGGGCGGTCGTGGAGAGCGGCGGGTCGGACAGCCGCTGACGCACGTCGGCGGCGGCCTGGTCACCCGGGTCGCCGCCGGCGCTCAGATCGGCGGGCGACGCCAGGTGGGTCGGGACGAGCGGCGCAACTGCGCCGGCAGCGTTGCCATCGGGGTACGCGTGGCAAGCGGGGCGTGCGCGTCCGGCACCGAGGTAGCGCCGATGCCTCCGCCGCGAACGTCCAGGAACGAGCCCGCCCGACGGGCCACCGCCCGCGCCTCCTCGTGCAGCGCCTCCAGGTCCCCGGCCGTCGACACGGTGACGAGGGTCAGCAGGGCGCTGCGCCCGGCCGGGTAGGTCACCACGCAGCCGGCGGTGGTGGACACCACTGACTCCCGGAACTCACCCCGCCGGACGGTGTCGGCCACCCGGTGACCGAGCCCGAAACTCGCGGCGGCGAGCGCGGCGAGATGGGTGGCGTCGGTGCTCGGAAGGTCGCTGGAGATGAGCAGGCCGTCGGTGCCCGCCAGTACCGTCCCGGCGATGTCGGGTCGCCGCTGGCGCAGCCCGCGTAGCTCCGTTCCCATCACCGTGTCTGCGTCCACGAGCGTTACCCCTCACCGGTTGGCTCTGCGTATCGGTCGGCTGGTCACGTTCCGCGCTGGGAACGCTACCGCTGGCCACTTCCGGCCGCGAGCCCGTAACCCTCGGCGATCGGTCGGCAACTGCGAGCCAATCGGTGGTTGTGTGCCCTTCGTCGATGCGTCGTGAGCGGGTCGAGCAACGGGGGCGGGCGTAATCTTGGCTCGCTCGCACACGGCCGATTGGGCGCCGCGTCGAACGGGAAGAGGTGACTGCATGACCAGTGTCTGGGAGAGCCTGACTGTGGACGCCCGCGATCCGGCCCGACTGGCCCGTTGGTGGGCCGAGGCGCTCGGCTATCAGGTCGTCACCGAGACTCCGAGCGGCGTGGAGATCCGCCAGTCCCCGGACCAGTTGCCCGCCCTGTTCTTCGGCCCGGTGCCCGAGGGCAAGGAGCGCAAGAACCGACTGCACCTCGACCTGCGCCCCGCCAACCAGGAGGCCGAGGTCGAGCGCCTGGTCGACATGGGCGCCCGGCACGTCGACATCGGTCAGGGCGACGTCGAGTGGACGGTGCTGAGTGATCCGGAAGGCAACGAGTTCTGCGTCCTGCGTGAAAAGTAAGCCGGGGGCGGCGGACGCGCGGTTGGTCGAGGAGCCGCCCAAGGACACCGGGCACCGCCGGTCGCCGTACGAGCGCGACCGGGCCCGGGTGCTGCACTCGGCGGCGTTTCGCCGGCTGGCCACCAAGACCCAGGTGCACACCGCCGGCACGGACGACTTCCTGCGTACGCGGCTGACCCACTCGCTGGAGGTCGCGCAGATCGCTCGGGAGATGGGTGCTCGGCTGGGCTGCGACCCGGATGTGGTGGACGTCGCGGGGCTCGCGCACGACCTCGGGCACCCGCCGTTCGGGCACAACGGCGAGGCTGCGCTGGACCTGCTCGCCACGCCGTGCGGTGGCTTCGAGGGCAACGCGCAGACCCTGCGGGTGTTGACCCGCCTGGAGGCGAAGGTGCTCGCTCCGGACGGCTCGTCCGCCGGGCTGAACCTGACCCGGGCGTCGCTGGACGCGATCGGCAAGTACCCGTGGCCGCGCCGGCCGGGGGAGCGCAAGTTCGGGGTGTACGCCGACGACCTGGCCGTCTTCGACTGGATCCGGGCCGGCGCGCCCGGCGACCGGCGCTGCCTGGAGGCCCAGGTGATGGACTGGGCGGACGACGTCGCGTACTCGGTGCACGACGTGGAGGACGGCATCCACGGCGGCTACGTCACGTTGCGCCCGCTGCTCACCGACGCCGACGAGCGCGCCGCGCTCTGCGCCGACGTGGCCGCCGCCTACTCCGGCGAGTCCGCGGCGGACCTGACCGAGGTGCTCGTCGACCTGTTGGCCGGTCCGCTGCTCGCCCCGTTCGCCGGGTACGACGGCAGCCATCGCGCGCAGGTCGCGCTGAAGGCCACCACCAGCGGGGTGACCGGGCTGTTCGTGTCCGCGGCGGTGGCGGCCACGGAGGAGCGCTTCGGGCCGGGCCCGCACCGCCGCTACGCCGCCGACCTGGTGGTGCCTCGCCTGGTCCGGGCGCAGTGCGCCCTACTCAAGGGCATCGCGCTGCGTTACGTGATGCGTCGCAGTGGCTTCCGGGGCCGATACGAGCGGCAGCGGACGATGCTGGCGGAGCTGGTCGCCGCGCTGGTCCGGCGTGCCCCGGAGGGGCTCGACCCGATCTTCGGCCCGCTGTGGCGGGCCGCCCCGGACGACACGGCCAGACTGCGCGTCGTGATCGACCAGGTCGCCTCGCTCACCGACCCGGCGGCGGTGACCTGGCACACCCGGCTGGTTGGCGGAGGCACACCGCCGACCGGCCACGAGCCAGCTTAGGCTAACCTAACTGACATGACGGAACGCCCCAGGAACGTCACCTCGGCCCGGGTGCTGCGCACCGAGCGGCCCACCCCGCACCTGATCCGGCTCGTCCTCGGTGGGGACGAACTGGTTGGCCTGCCGGTGGGCGAGTTCACCGACCACTACATCAAGGTGGTGTTCCCGCAGCCGGGTGTCGCGTACCCGCAGCCGTTGGACCTCGCCGCGATCCGCCGCGACCTGCCCCGGGAGCAGTGGCCC
This sequence comes from Micromonospora sp. NPDC050784, assembly GCF_044456765.1. NCBI lineage: Bacteria > Bacillati > Actinomycetota > Actinomycetes > Micromonosporales > Micromonosporaceae > Micromonospora > Micromonospora sp. NPDC050784. The sequence goes on from NZ_JBITGG010000006.1 coordinate 8,127, forward strand.
CGGCTGCGCGCGTACACGGTGCGGCGCTGGGACCCGCTGGCCGGAGAGTTGACCGTCGACGTGGTGCACCACGGCGACGAGGGGTTGGCCGGCCCGTGGGCCGCCGCGCTGCGCCCCGGTGACCCGGTGCACTTCGTCGGCCCCGGCGGGGCGTACGCCCCGAACCCGGACGCGGACTGGCACCTGCTGGTCGGTGACGAGAGCGCCCTACCGGCGATCGCCGCCGCGTGCGAGCGCCTACCGCTGGGCGCCCCGGCCCACGTCTTCGTGGAGATCGCCGACCCGGCCGAGGAGCAGAAGCTGCTCAGCCCCGGGGCGGTCGAGGTGACCTGGCTGCATCGCGGCGACCGCCCGGTGGGCGAGGCGCTGGTCGAGGCGGTGCGGGCGTTGGAGTTCCCGGCCGGCAAGGTGCACGCGTTCGTGCACGGCGAGGCCGCGTTCGTCCGGGACCTGCGCCGGCTGCTGCGCGGCGAGCGGGGCATACCGCTCGGGCAGCTCTCCATCTCCGGCTACTGGCGGCGTGGCATGGACGACGAGGGTTGGCGCTCCACCAAGGCCGACTGGAACCAGCAGGTGGCGGCCGAGGAGACAGGCAACCCGGCGCCTGCCGCGGCGGCCTGAGCGCCGCTCACCCCTCGGGCGTCCGGTTCGACTCGCCGGCCCTGGCGAGTCGACGGCTGAGCAGCACGGCGTATCCGACGATCGCCACGGCGAGCAGGGACAGCATCAGCCTCGGCTCGTGCACCGTCCCGGTGATCACGCTGACCGAAACCACCCCGTAGACGGCGATCGCCAGCCGGGCGAGACTCGGTCGGGTCCACAGCCAGTACAGGGCCAGGCCGCACACCGTCCAGATCACCATCGAGGCGGCCAGCAGCAGCCGCAGCTCCAACGGCAGTCGCGGCGCGTCGGCGTCGACCAACCGGACCACCTGCCCGAGCGCCCAACCGAGCAGCAACAGTGCACCGCCGAGCGGAATGTGCAGGTAGCTGTACGCCTGCCCGCCCCGCAGATGACTCTGGGTCAGTCGGGTGGTGACGAAGGTGGTGTAGACCCACCAGACGGCCGCCGGGATCAGGAAGGCCAACCCGGCGGTGAGGATCATGTGGGGCGGTGGGTGGTCGGGCACCGCGAAGAGCAGGCTGGCCAGGGCGCTACCCAGCACGATGATCGTGAATTGCCCGATCCGTTCCGGCAGGTGCCGGTTGTCCACCGGCCAGCGGTTGAGCCAGCGCGCACCGACCCAGGGCGTGGCCAGTTCGATGACCATCGCGACCACCCACAGCACCGGGCGCTGCCGGGTGGGCACGGTCAGCGAAACCAGCCAGATCAGCCAGCCCGTCCCGAAGCCGATCAGGTAGATCGTCGTCACCAGGCGGGCCATCGAGCTGGTCGGCCGGGCGCGCAGGTACAGCAGGAGCAGCACCCCCCGCACGATCAGGTACCCGACCGGCAGAAGCACGCTCTCCGGCACCTCGTCGACGCCGAGCGTCATCGCCCCCGCGCCGACCAGCGCGAAGAGCACCAGCACCCGGTGCAGCGCGTCGTCCGGGTCGAACCGGGTGTCGTAGAAGACCTGACCCACCCAGGCCCACTGGATCACCACGAACAGCCCGATCACGGCCACCACGGAGTGTGGGGACGGGGTCGGGTCGACGCCCAGCCGGGCCACCACCGCCGCCAGCGCGTACACGAAGATGAGGTCGAGGAAGAGCTCCAACCAGGTGGCGTGGCGGTGTCCGGCCTCGTCCGCTGGCGGGGCCTGTCCGCTCAGCCCGATCCGACCGGCCAGCCATCTGGGCAGGCGGGGGAGGCCGGTCCGTACCCTGCGCATCTGGTCATGGTCCCCGCGCGGACCCGGCCTGCGGGCCGGAACCGCCCAGCCCGCAGCGGCCGCCGCCACACCGGCGTCCCCCGGCCGGCGTGTCGTCGGTCCGGCAGGGCAGGATGTACGGCGAGGGGGTGGCGCATGGCTGGGCGGATCCGGGACGAGGACATCGCACTGGTCCGGGAACGCACCTCGATCGGGGATGTGATCTCCGAGACGGTCACCCTGAAGTCCGCCGGCGGCGGCAACCTCAAGGGTCTGTGCCCGTTCCACGACGAGAAGAGCCCGTCGTTCAACGTGTCCCCGGCCCGCAACGTCTGGTACTGCTTCGGCTGCGGGGCCGGCGGGGACGCGATCAAGTTCCTGATGGACGCCGACCACCTCAGCTTCGTGGAGTCCGTCGAGCGGCTGGCCGGCCGCGCCGGCATCCAACTGCGCTACATCGAGGACGACAAGGGCACACCGCGCCCCCGCCCGCAGCAGGGTCAGCGGCAGCGCCTGGTCGCCGCGCACGCCGCAGCCGTCGAGTTCTACCGCGCGCAGCTCAGCACCGCCGGCGCCCGGCCGGCACGGGAGTTCCTGGCCCGCCGGGGCTTCGACCGGGCCGCCGCCGAGCGCTACGGCTGTGGTTTCGCGCCCGAGGGCTGGGACCTGCTCACCAAGCACCTGCGCCAGCAGGGCTTCACCCACCAGGAGCTGGTCACCGCCGGGCTGTCCCGGGAGTCCCGCTCCGGCACCCTGATCGACAGGTTCCGCCGTCGGCTGCTCTGGCCCATCCGCGACCTCGCCGGCGACGTGATCGGCTTCGGCGCGCGCAAGCTCTTCGACGACGACGACGGCCCGAAGTACCTGAACACCCCCGAGACGCCGATCTACAAGAAGTCGCACGTGCTCTACGGCATCGACCAGGCCAAACGGGAGATCGCCAAGCAGGGTCGGGCGGTGATCGTCGAGGGTTACACCGACGTGATGGCCTGCCACCTCGCCGGGGTCACCACGGCGGTGGCGACCTGCGGCACCGCCTTCGCCGCGGACCACATCTCGGTCCTGCGTCGGCTCCTGTTCGACAGCGACGAGGTGGCCGGCGAGATCATCTTCACCTTCGACGGCGACGCCGCCGGGCAGAAGGCCGCGCTGCGCGCCTTCGAGGACGACCAGCGCTTCGTCGGGCGCACGTTCATCGCGGTCAGCCCGGACAACATGGACCCGTGCGACCTGCGGCTGGCCAAGGGTGACCTGGCGGTGCGTGACCTGGTCGCCCGCCGCGAGCCGCTCGTCGACTTCGCGCTGCGACACGTGATCAGCCGCTTCGACCTGGACACCGTCGACGGCCGGGTCGAGGCGATGCGGCACGCCGCGCCGCTGGTCGCGCGACTCAAGGACCGGGAAAAGCGCCCCGAGTACGTCCGCAAGCTCGCCATGGACCTCGGCATGGAGATCGAGCCAGTGCAGCGGGCGGTGCTCGCCGCCGGCAACACCGCCCCAACCGGCGCCCGCGACGCCGCCCCCGCCGCCCGGCCGACCTCGGCCCGCCCCGAGCCGGCGGTGGACAGCCCGCAGTCGATGGTCGAACGGGAGGCGCTCAAACTCGCCCTCCAGCAACCCGTCCTGGCCGGGCCGATGTTCGACGCGGTCGAGGCCACCGAATACCGGCACCCGGTGCACGTCGCGGTGCGCACGGCCATCGCGGCGGCCGGTGGGGCCGCGTCGGCGACCGGCGGCGCGGTCTGGATCGAGTCGGTCCGCGACGCGTGCGACGACCTGGCGGCCGCGGCGCTGGTCGGTGAGCTGGCCGTCGAACCACTGCGGATCGACGGCGAACCGGACCCACGCTACGTGGGGATCACCATGGCCCGGGTGCAGTTCGGGTCGGTGACCGCCCGGGTCCGGGACCTCAAGTCACGCATCCAGCGGATCAACCCGGTCAACAACAAGGACGAGTACTTCGCCGCCTTCGGTGAGCTGCTGTCCCTGGAGCAGCACGCCCGGGCGCTGCGCGAGCAGGCCGCGGGAGGCCTCTAGATGGGACTGTTCAGCCGTAAGCCGAAGCTGCCGCCGGCCGACCGGCCGCCGCTGACCGCTGACGAGCGGGTGTTGGCCTGGGCCGCCGCCGGCAACGGCGAGGGCGACGGGGTGGTGGTCGCCACCAACCTGGGGTTGTGGCTGCCCGGTCGAGGGCACCGGCTCGGCTGGCACACCATCCTCAAGGCGGTCTGGTCCGGCCGGGAGCTAACCGTCACCCCCGCCGAGCAGCTCGTCGAGCGGGACGGCTACACGGTGGTCGCCGACGGTCCAGCCGAGACGTACCTGCTGCTCGACCCGGGCGAGTTGCCGCACCAGGTGCGGGCCCGGGTGACCCGCTCGGTCGCGTACACCGAGCACCAGCCGGTGCCCGGCGGCGCGGCGCGGGTCGCGGCCCGGCGCGTGGCCGGGGTCGACGGTCTGACCTGGACGGTCCGACTCGACCCCGGCACTCCGGCGGACGACGAGGCCCTGCTCGCCGAGACCGACCGGCTGGTCGGCGTGGCCCGCGCCGCCACCGCGCCGGCCGACGTCTGACTGGCCGGGTCAGTTCGCGCCGAGGTCCTTCAGCGCCTTCTCGGCGCCGCGGTGCAGCGGCACCGGGTCGGTCTTGCGGGCGGTCTCCAGCGAGATGCCCCGGGCCGCGGGGTTCGCCTGGGCCAGCGTGTCCCGCTTGTCGAAGACCGTCCGGGTGATCGCGCAGGCGACGTTGGCGTCCAGGTTTTTGCGGACCAACAACACGTTGGGTACGACGATGGTCGGGGTGTCGGTCGCCGTCCGGTACGCGTCCCGGCCGATCGTCCCGGCCTGGTAGGCGGGGCTCAACGCGGTCATCTTCGGCAGCAACGGCGAGATGTCGACGAACTTCACCGAGTCGCCGGCCGTGGTGAACAGGTCGGTGAGGCCCCCGGTGGGCAGGCCACCGGACCAGAAGAAGCCGTCGACGCTGCCGTCCTTGATCCCCTCGACCGTCTTGGTCAGGTCCAGTCGCTGCGCCCGGATGTCCTTGGCCGGGTCGAGACCGGCGGCCTCCAACAGCCGGTTGGCGATCACCTCGGTGCCGGACTTCGGTGAGCCGGTGGAGATCCGCTTGCCCCGCATGTCGGCCACCGAGGTGATCCCGGAGTCGTTGCGGACCACCACCTGCGTGTAGTTGTCGTAGATGCGGGCCAGCGCCTCCACCGGCTGCGGCGCGGTGAAGCTGCCCTTGCCCTGCACCGCGTTGACCGCCGTGTCGAAGAGCGAGAACGCCACGTCGTACTGGCCACCGACCAGTTGCTCGACGTTCTGCACCGAGGCGCCGGTCTCGGCGGCGGTGCCGGTGAGCTTGCCGCCGGTCGTCCCGGACAACTGCCCGGCCAGGGCGTTGCCGACCACGTAGTAGACGCCTGTCGCGTTGCCGGTGGCGATGCCGACGCGGGTCTCCTTGGTCACCTCGCAGGTGACCTCGCTGGCCGTGTCGTCAGTGGCCGCGCCGCCCTGCTGACCTCCACAACCCGTGACGAGGGCGAGCACGCTCAGGCCCGCCGCGAGCCGTACGTCGATTCGTCTCACAGTTGTTCCTCCACAGGGTTGGCTGGTGATCCGGACGATGACCGGCCGGCGCGTCGGATGAACACACCCGCCGCCGCGACGGCGGCCAGCGCCGCGCCGACCGTGACCGGCACGGGTTCGAGCCAGAGCAGGGTGACGCCGGCGAGGGCGCCCAGCACCCGTTCCGGGGCGCCGGCCGGGCCCACGCCGGGCAGCCAGCCACCGGCGGCGACGGCGAGCACCGCCACGCTGAGCGCGGTGACCACGGCGGCGAAGGCGATCCGCTGGATGCCACCGATGCCGAGCAGGCCGAGGCCGGCCGGCGTGATGACGAACGCGATAGGGATCAGGTACGCCGGCAGCGCGTACCGCAGGGTCTGCCACATGGTCGGCACCAACCGGCCGCCGGTGACCGCGGCGGCGGCCACCGCGGCGAGCGCGGTCGGTGGGGACACCTCGGACAGCACCGCGAAGTAGAAGACGAACATCGCCGCCGCCGGTGCGGTGACGCCCAGGTCGAGCAGGGCCGGACCGACGATCACCCAACCGATCACGAACGACGCGGTGACCGGCACGGCCAGGCCCAGCAGGGTGAGCGCGACGGCGGCGAGCAGCGCGGTGAGCACCAGCACCAGCGTCGGGTCCGAGGTGGCCGCCTGCGCCCCGCCGATCAGCAGCGCCGCCGCCTGCGGCCCGAGGCCGGTCTTCGTGGTGGTCGCCGTGATGATGCCGGCGGCGGCGCAGACCGCGGTGACGGCGAGGACTCCGCGTACGCCGGTGACGAGCGCGGTCACCAGCCTGGCCGGGGTGAGCCGGTGGGTACGGTCCAGGAACGACAGCGCGACCGTGAGCAGAATGGCGAAGACGACAGCCCTCGTCGCGGACACGCCGACCGCCAGGAACACGATGATGGCGATCAGCGAGGCGAAGTGGTAGCCGAACCGGGCCAGCAGCCGCCAGGGCGAGCCGACGTCGATCACCACCGGGCGTACCCCGGAGCGGCGGGCGTCGATCTCCACGGCGAGCAGGATGCCGAGGTAGTAGAGCACCGTTGGCACGGTTGCCCAGCCCAACACCTGGAGGTACGAGACGCCCAGGTACTCGGCGATGATGAACGCCGCCGCACCCAGGGTGGGCGGGGAGAGGATCGCGCCCACCCCGGCCGCGGCCAACATGCCGCCGGCCCGCTCCGGCGGGTAGCCGGCGCGACGCAGCAGCGGCCAGGTGACCGCGCCGATGCTCACCGTCGTCGCCGCGCCGGAACCGGAGACGGTGCCGAGCAGGAAGCCCGAGGCCACCGCCGTCCGCCCGGCGGCGGTACGCGAGCGCCGGAACGCCGCGGCCGACAGCTCGACGAAGAACCGACCGGCCCCGGACAGCTCCAGCACCGCGCCGTAGATGGTGAACAGCACGATGTACGAGGCGGCCACGTCGAGTGGCGTGCCGTAGAAGCCGCTGTCGGAGTTGTAGAACGCGTCGACAAGTTGACTGAAGTCGAGCCCGGCGTGCGCGACCGGCCAGGACTGCGGCAGCAACCCGCCGTAGTAGCCGTAGCCGAGGAACAGCAGGCAGACCGCGGGCAGGATCCAACCGGTGGTGCGTCGGCAGGCTTCGAGCAGCAGGAGCAGCAGGACGGTGCCCAGCACCAGATCCGTCGGTGCCAGCAGGCCCTGCCGGTCGAGGAACGCGTTGTAGCCGCCGCCACCGCTGCCGATCCGGATCGGCAGGACGGGATAGAGACAGGCCGCGACCGCCAGGACGACCAGAACCCAGTCGGTCACGGTGGGCCGCGCCGAGGCCGGTCGTCGCCGGGCGCGTAGGCGGGTCGGCAGCCGCAGGTCGGCCGGGTAGGCGAGGAAGACCAACGGGAGTACGCCGGCCAGGAAGATGATCAGGTAATACTTGCTGCCCTGCGACAGCGGGCGGAACACCTGCCACAGGGCGAGAGCGCCGACCGCCAGCGCCGCCGCGGTGAGGAGCAGCCCCGCCGGCCCGGAGAGCACCCGTCCCGGCTTCTCGTCCTCGAACTGGGCGGCCAGGTCCCGGGTCGCCCGCTCGGCCACGCTCGGCTCGCTCGGGTCGGGCTCGCTCGGGTGGGCCTTGCTTGGGTCGGGCTCGGTCGCGAGGGTGGTGGGGTTGGGCGGGTGGGTGCCGTCGCGTTCACCGGGCTCCGTCGGCTCGGCTTCCGGTCGTGGTCGGGGTGGCCCGCCGCCGGGGCTCGCTGCGGGCCCATCAACGGGAGAGTTGGCTGGTCGGGCAGGTAACGGCGAACCATCGGGCGAGCTGATGGGCGACACAAAAGGACGATACACGTCGATTGGCTGACGGGTGGGGCATCGATCGGCGTTTCGCCGCCGGTGGTACGGACACCGGGGTGACCGGCTGGTCGTCGGCGGATATTTGCGTGGAGGGCTGTCGGACCGGGCGGTTAGGGTCGGGCGGTGACTTCGGGGCGACCACTTATTCAGGCTCGCGGGCTGGTGAAGCGGTTCGGCGATTTCACCGCCGTGGACGGCATCGACGTCGAGGTGCGCCCGGGTGAGGCGTTCGGATTCCTCGGGCCCAACGGCGCGGGCAAGTCGTCCACCATGCGGATGGTCGGCTGCATCTCCCCACCCAGCGGAGGTGAGCTGCGCATCCTCGACATGGATCCGGTGGCTGACGGGCCGGCGATCCGGGCGCGCCTCGGGGTGTGCCCCCAGCTGGACAATCTCGATCCGGAGCTGACCGTCCGGGAAAACCTGACCGTCTACGCCCGCTACTTCGGCATCTCCCGGCGGGCGGCCCGGGAGCGCGCCGCCGAGCTGCTCGACTTCGTCCAGTTGACCGAGCGGGCCGACAGCAAGGTCGAGCCGCTGTCCGGTGGCATGAAGCGTCGGCTGACCATCGCCCGCGCGCTTGTCAACGATCCGGAGATCGTGCTGCTCGACGAGCCGACCACCGGGCTCGACCCGCAGGCCCGGCACCTGGTGTGGGAGCGGCTGTTCCGGCTCAAGCAGCAGGGCGTCACGCTGGTGCTCACCACGCACTACATGGACGAAGCCGAGCAGCTCTGCGACCGCCTGGTGGTGATGGACGGCGGCCGGATCGTCGCGGAGGGCTCACCCCGGGCGTTGATCGAGCAGCACTCGACCCGTGAGGTGGTCGAGCTGCGCTTCGCCGCCGAGTCGCAGGAGCCGTTCGCCGGCAAGCTCGACGGGCTGGGGGAGCGGGTCGAGGTGTTGCCCGACCGGGTCCTGCTCTACGTGCCGGACGGCGACGCGGCGGTCGCCGAGGTCACCGCGTTGGGGCTCCAGCCGGCGAACGTGCTGGTCCGGCGCAGCGGCCTGGAGGACGTCTTCCTGCACCTGACCGGCCGCACCCTGGTCGACTGACCGCCCCCGATCACCGCTCGACTGTCTTTGATCTTGGGCGTAACATCGCCGAGCCGAATCAGTGAACTCACCGAGTCGGCTTCCGACCACGGGGGGTTTCATGTCCGATCTGGTGACCGCCAACCGACGTCAGGCCGGGCTCACCGCCCTCTACCTGGGCATCTTCGCGATGGTCTGGTTCAGTGTGCCGGCGGCGGAGCAACCGCTGCGTGCCCTGCTCGTGGTGGGCAGCCTCGTCGCACTGCTCACCGCCGTGCTGGGTGGCGTGCTGTTCGCCCGACTGCGGGGTGCCGGCAGCCGTCGGGACCGGGCCGCCGACCGCCCGTACGTGCTCATCGTCGTGGCCGAGTTCGCGGCCGCCGGGCTGGGTGCGGCCGTGCTGGTCGCCGCCGGCTGGTCCGAGTACGTTCCGGTGCTGGTCTGCCTGGTGGTCGGTCTGCACTTCTTCCCGCTCGCCCCGCTCCTGCGGGATCCGCTGCTTCGCCCGCTCGGTGTCGCGCTGTGCCTGGTGGCGGCGCTGGGGCTCGTCACCGGTCTCGCCTCGGGGGTCTCCGCCGGTCTGGTGGTCGGCGTCGGCGCGGGATTGGTGCTGCTCGGTTACGCCGTGCAGGCGCTGGTCCGCGGTTACCGACCGGCCTGACCTGCTGCCAACGAATCGCCGTTCAACGGGCGCGGGCCCAGGTGATGAATCGGTCGGTCAGACGGTCCTGACCGGCCTGGCCGGCGAGGTCCCCAGTCGCCTCGTACAGCAACGTGGCGAGGTAGATGAGCAGGCCGATCCGGTTCTCGCGGTACTCGCCGAGCAACGCCAGTCGGGCCGGCGAGCAGGGCCACGCCGCGCCGCAGGTCCGGCAGCGCCAGGACGGGCGGGCCGCCACGTGTGGGCGGTACCGGGGCATCAGTGCCCGCCACCGTCACGAGCCGACCAGGTGAGCCGCACGAGGGAACCTCCATCGGGTGGGTGGGGAGCGCCCCGGATCGGGGGGTCACGGGGCGCTCCCGGCCTGGTTCCGCCCGCCGTCTGATCCTGTGAGCGGTTCCGCTGCGTGACAGTCTGGTGAGCATCCGACTACGGTGGGAGGTTCCGCACGCCGACGACCAGCGCGTACGGCGGTCGGCCCGGCGCGGTACGGGAATGTACGGAGGTTGTCCGTGGAGAGTTCGTCCATGCTGGAGCACTTCGCCGAGGAGCTGCGGCTGGCCCGGGCCACCAGCGGGATGTCGCAGACCGCGCTGGCCGAGGCGTTGAGCTATTCCGGGGCGCTGGTCGCCAAGGTGGAGACATCCGAGCGCCGGCCGAGTCTGGACTTCGCGCGCCGGTGTGACGCCGTGTTCGGGGCCGACGGCCGGTTCGAACGCATCCAGCGGCGGATCAGCCGGGAGGCCGTGGTGCCGTGGTTCCGCGACTGGGCCGGCGTCGAGCAGGAGACCACCGCGCTGCGGTGGTTCGAGCCGCTCTACGTGCCGGGCCTGGTGCAGACCGAGGGGTACGCCCGCGCCATCCTGGCCGGTGCCGGGCTCTTCGCGGCGGACGAGGTCGAGCAGCAGGTGACCGCCCGGCTCGATCGGCAGGACGTGCTCACCCGGGACCGGCCGCCGCTGCTCAGCGTGGTCGTCGACGAGTACGCGTTGCGCCGCCACATCGGCGGGCCGGAGGTGATGCGCGAGCAGTTGCGTCACCTGGTGAAGCTCGGCTCGGCCCTGCCGCGGGTCCGAATCCAGGTCGTGCCGCTGTCCGCCGGTGCGTACGCTGGGCTCGATGGTCCCTTCGTGATCGCCACCACCGCCACCGGTGAGGACGTCGTCTACCTGGACGGGCAGCGCCACGGGCAGGTGATCGACCGCGCCGAGTACGTCCGGCAGATGGTCGAGGTGTGGGAGTCGATCCGGGGTGAGGCACTATCGCAGCAGCAGTCCCTCGACCTGATCACGGAAGTGGCGGAGACATGGAGCTGACCGGCGCCCGCTGGCGCAAGAGCACCCGCAGCAACGGCAGCGGTGGTGCCTGTGTCGAGGTCGCCGCCAACCTGCCCGGGCTGGTGGCCGTCCGCGACTCCAAGGACCCGGTCGGTCCGGTGTTGGTCTTCCCGCCCGACGCGTGGCGCGCGTTCGTCGGGTCCGACACCGTTGGCCGGTAGCTAGCGGCCACGTCACCTAGATCCACTCGGCTTTCAGGAAGTCGCGGCATCGCGGTGGCGTTGACACCGCGACTTTCAGGAAGCCGAGTCGATCAAGGTTGACGCCGCGACTGGGCGACGCCGTGACCGGGCGACGCGGGGAAACCCGGGCGACACGTCGGCCGGGTCGTCGTAGGGTGACCGGCGGTCTGTCGTACCCCGGGGGTAGACAGGTCGTGGTGGCCGACGCGGCGGGCGGGGTGGTCGGGTGAGTGTGACGAGGTCGGCGCGGTTCCCATGGGTGCCGGCGTACGCGGTGTTCGAGCACTACCTGGTGGGTCTGCGGCGCACCTGGCGGGCCGGGGTGTTCTCCTCGTTCCTGCTGCCGGTGCTCACCGTGCTCGGCTTCGGGCTGGGCGTCGGCGCCTACATCGACCAAGGCGTCGGCGGGGTGCGTTACCTCGACTGGCTGGTCCCCGGGCTGATCGCCTCGACCGCGCTCCAGGTGACAGTCGGAGACTCGACCTGGCCGGTGTTCAGCAACTTCCAGTGGGTCAAGACCTACTTCGCGCAGGGCGCGTCGCCGCTGCGGGTGGGTGACATCGTGGCCGGGCACCTGGCCTTCGTGCTGTTCCGGGTGCTCACCACGATTGCGGCGTTCCTGCTGGTCACCGGGCTTTTCGGGGCGTTGCGGTCGCCGTGGGCGGTGGCCACCCTGCCGGTGGTGGCGTTGCTCGGGCTGGCCGTCGCCGCGCCGACCTTCGCGTACGCCGCGTCGGTGTCGAGCGACAGTTGGCTCGCGATGCTGTTCCGGTTCGCGGTCATCCCGATGACGCTCTTCGCCGGGGTGTTCTTCCCGGTCGAGTCGTTACCCGAGGCGCTGCGCTGGCTGGCGTACGCGACGCCGTTGTGGCACGCCGTGGACCTGTGCCGCGCGGCCACGCTCGGCGTCGCCCCACAGTGGTCGATCGCCGGGCACCTGCTCTACCTGGCCGCCTGGGCGGTCGCCGGCTGGTTGCTGGCGGTGCGCGCGTTCCGGCGCAAGCTCGTCGTCTGACGAACCTGAACAGCAACTCGTCGTCTGAAGAGCAAGCAGAGAGGGTGTCGTGGTCACGCTGATCCTGCCCCGACTGGTCGACGTCTCCGCCGCGTCCCGGCGTTCGGCGTCGGTGGTCGAGCGCAACGTCGCGGCGCTGAAGTCGGTCTACTGGCTGCTGCTGCTCTCCGGTTTCGTGGAGCCGCTGCTCTACCTGCTGTCCATCGGGGTGGGTGTCGGCGCGCTGGTCGGTGACCTGCCGCTGCCCGACGGGCGGCTGGTCTCGTACGCCGAGTTCGTGGCCCCGGCGATGCTGGCCTCCTCGGCGATGACCGGGGCGCTCGCGGAGACCACATTCAACTTCTTCGGCAAGATGAAGTACATGAAGCTGTACGACGGGATGATCGCCACCCCGGTACGGCCGTTCGAGATCGCCCTGGGCGAGTTGGGTTGGGCCATGCTGCGGGGCAGCGCCTACTCGGCGGCGTTTCTCGGGGTGATGGTCGCGCTGGACTTGACCAGCGTCACCCGCGCGTTGACCGCCCTTCCGGCCGCGGTGCTGGTCGGGTTCGCCTTCGGGGCGCTCGGCATGGCGATCTCCACCTTCATGCGCAGCTGGCAGGACTTCGACCTGATGGGCTCCGCACAGTTCACGCTCTTTCTCTTCTCGGGCACCTTCGTGCCGGCGCAGGCCTATCCGACAGTGCTGCACTGGCTCGTGGAGGTCACCCCGCTGTACCGGTCGGTGCACCTGATCCGTGGCGTCGCGCTGGGCGGCGGTGGCTGGCTCTGGCTGCTCGACGTGCTCTACCTGCTGGCGATGGTGGCGGTCGGCCTGCTGGTGGCTTCCCGCCGAATGGCGAGGTTGCTCTACAAGTAGGGGTTACCCGCGCCCGTCGACGGGGCATGTCCGGAGGTGACACCGCCGACCAGGAGGAGGGGCGATGGCCTCGGACGAGTCTTCCGCCCAGCGTGAGCGTGATCCCGCCACCACGCCGGTCGGGCCCGACGCGGGCCCGGACAGCCCCACCGACCTGCCCGGCAGTGGGTGGAAGGCGGCGTTGCGCCGGACGATAAGCGAATTCCAGGACGACAGCCTGACCGACTGGGCGGCGGCACTCACCTACTACGGGGTGCTGTCCATCTTCCCCGGCGTGCTGGTGCTGATCTCCCTGCTCGGCCTGCTCGGCGAGAGCGCCACGGAGGGCGTCAAGGACACCGTCAACCAGGCGGTGCCGAACGACAGCATCCGGCAGATCATCACCGAGGCGATCGGCACCGCGGACAAGAACGGTGGCCTGGCCAGCCTCGCCGCGATCATCGGTCTGGTGGCGGCGTTCTGGTCGGCTTCCGGCTACATCGGCGCGTTCATGCGCGCTTCCAACACCATCTACGACGTGCCGGAGGGCCGGCCGATCTGGAAGACCCTGCCGATCCGACTCGGCGTCACCGCGGTGATCGGGGTGCTGTTGCTGGCCAGCGCGGTGATCGTGGTCTTCACCGGCCGCCTCGCCGAATCGGTTGGTGACGTGATCGGGCTCGGCTCGACGGCGGTCGCGGTGTGGGACATCGCCAAGTGGCCGGTGCTGCTGGTCCTGGTCAGCCTGATGTTCGCGATCCTCTACTGGGCCTCACCGAACGCGCGGCACGGCGGCTTCCGCTGGGTCAGCCCGGGCGGGGTGCTGGCCGTGGTGATCTGGCTGGTGATCTCCGGCCTGTTCGCCTTCTACGTGAGCAACTTCGGTTCGTACAACAAGACGTACGGGACGCTGGCCGGGGTGATCATCTTCTTGGTCTGGCTCTGGCTGAGCAACATCGCGATCCTGCTGGGGGCGGAGTTCGACGCGGAGTTGGAGCGCGGTCGCGCCATCTCGGCCGGCCACGCGGTGGACGACGAGCCGTACGTCGAGCTGCGCGACGACCGCAAGCTCAAGAAGAAGCGCAACGCCGGGGGTCGCCGCTGACGGTCCCGCGCCAAACGCCCCGCCACCGAGGATCGGCTGGCGGGGCGTTTGCGTGTCCGTCGATGGAACTGGGGGCGAGGGGCCATGGGCGGTCCGTGATCCTTTCCTTGATCGACTAGTAGCTTTTGTTCTTTCGGACAAAAGTTGGTCGCAAAACGGTTGAAGCTCTGGACAGGCGGCGTAGAACGCTCTTACTGTGTCGGACACAACACATCGGCATTGCGTCGATGTGAACGCTGCCAATGAAGAGGGGGCCCCGGGTGCGCACCGTCGACCCCCTACACGTGCGACTTTTGCGGTTGCTCCGCGACGAGGGCGCCGTGTCCCGGGCCGAGCTGGGCGACCGACTCCAGATGCCGCGTCCGCGCATGCTCGCCGAGCTGGATCGCCTGGTGACACTGGGTTACGTCGCCGAAGCCGGGCTCGCCGCATCCCGAGGTGGGCGTCGCTCGACGCTCGTCGAGCTGAACCCGAAGCTCCGCTTCGCCGCCGTCGACCTCGGTGCCAGTTCGATGGACGTCGAGGTGGTCAACGGCCGCCTCGAACCGGTGGCCCACTACGCCGAGGCAGCCGACATCCGCAACGGCCCGAAGGTGACCCTGCAACGGGTCAACGAGCTGCTGCACAAGGCCCGGGTCGACGGCGCCTACGAGCGACTGGACGCGGTCGGCATCGGCGTGCCCGGCCCGGTCAGCTTCCGCGACGGCGTTCCGGTCTCACCACCGATCATGCCGGGCTGGGACCGGTACCCGGTGCGTGAGCTGCTCAGCCGGGAGCACGGCTGCCCGGCGGTGGTCGACAACGACGTCAACATCATGGCGATCGGCGAGCGGCACGGCGGGGTGGCCCACTCGGTGGACGACTTCCTCTTCGTGAAGATCGGCACCGGCATCGGGTGCGGCATCTACCTCACCGGCGAGGTCTACCGGGGCACCGACGGCTGTGCCGGCGACATCGGCCACATCCAGGTCGACTCGCACGGTCCGATGTGTTCCTGCGGCAACGTCGGCTGCCTGGAGGCGCTGTTCAGCGGTGCCGCGCTGGCCAAGGACGCCGCTGCCGCCGCCCGCAGTGGGACGTCTCCGGCGCTGGCCGAGCGGCTGGCCCTGCGCGGTGTGGTGACCGCGCTGGACGTCGCCGAGGGCGCCGTCGAGGGCGACGTGACCTGCATCCAGCTGATCCGGGACGGCGGACGGCGGGTCGGCGGCGTGCTCGCCGGCCTGGTCAGCTTCACCAACCCGTCGATGATCGTGATCGGCGGTGGGCTGGCCCAGCTGGGCCACATCCTGCTCGCCGAGATCCGCAGTGTGGTCTACCGCCGGTCACTGCCGCTGGCCACCGGCAACCTTCCCGTCGTCCTGTCCGAGCTGGGCGGCCGTGCCGGTGTCACCGGCGCGGCGGTGCTCGCGAGCGACGTCGCCTTCGGGGAAGCCGCATGAAGCTGTTCGAGATTCCGTCGTGAGCGAGGAGGAGACTGTGGCTCTGCCCGAGGATGACCCCGCCACCGCGTCGGCCGAGGCCGTCGCCGAGGCGCCGCTGGTCGAGGCTCCCGCCGACACCGTCGCGGGCGAGGTGGTCCTGCGCCTCACCGATGTGGTGAAGACCTTCCCCGGCGTACGCGCGCTCGACGGCGTGCAGCTGGAGGTGCGTGCCGGCGAGGTGCACTGCCTGCTCGGGCAGAACGGCGCCGGTAAGTCCACCCTCATCAAGGTGCTCGCCGGGGTGCACCAACCGGATTCCGGGCAGGTGGAGTGGCGGGGTGAGCCGGCCACGTTCACCAACCCGCAGGCCGCCATGAAGGCCGGCATCGCCACGATCTACCAGGAGCTCGACCTCGTCGAGGATCTGTCGGTCGCGGAGAACGCGTTCCTCGGGCACGAGTACCGCAGCTTCGGGTTCGTCCGGCGCGGCCGGATGGCCCGGCACACCCGGCAGATCCTCAGCCGGCTCGGCCACGGTGAGATTCCGCCGGGGCGGATGGTCCGGTCACTGCCGGCGGCGGGCAAGCAGATCGTCAGCATGGCGCGTGCGCTGTCGCACGAGGCCCGACTGATCATCATGGACGAGCCGAGCGCGGTGCTGGCCCACGACGAGGTCGGCAACCTGTTCCGGATAATCCGTGAGCTGACCGCGCAGGGCATCGCCGTCATCTACATCTCCCACCGGTTGGAGGAGATCCGCGAGATCGGCGACCGGGTCACCGTACTCAAGGACGGCCGGACCACGGCGGCGAACCTGCCGGCGCGCGACACCCCGACCCGCGACCTGGTGAGCCGGATGACCGGCCGCACCATCGAGTACGTCTTCCCGGACCGGCCGGCCGACGACTCCGCGGGCGCCGACCTGCTCCAGGTGGAGGGGTTGACCCGTACGGGCGAGTTCGCCGACGTCTCCCTGAGCGTGCGTGCCGGAGAGATCGTGGGCATCGCCGGGCTGGTCGGCTCCGGTCGTTCCGAACTGCTGGAGACGATCTACGGTGCCCGCCTCCCGGAGGCCGGCACGGTGCGGATGGACGGAAAGGCCCTGCGTCCCGGCGTCGGCGCGGCGGTTCGCGCCGGCATGGGGATGGCCCCGGAGGAACGCAAGAGCCAGGCGCTGCTGCTCGGCGAGCCGATCTACCGCAACGTCACGCTGGCCACCTTCGGTCGGTACGCGCGGCTCGGCTTCACCAACGCCAGCAAGGAACGCGCCGAGGCGGACCGGATCGCGGAGACCCTGGAGCTGCGGCCCCGGGACGTCGACCGGCCGGTACGCACGCTGTCCGGCGGCAACCAGCAGAAGGTGGTGGTCGGGCGTTGGCTGCTCGGCGGCACCAAGTTGCTGCTTCTCGACGAGCCGACCCGGGGCGTGGACGTGGGCGCCCGGGCCGAGCTCTACCAGGTCATCCGGGCATTGGCCGCTCAGGGCGTGGGGGTGCTGCTGGTCTCCAGCGAGGTGCCCGAGGTGCTGGGTCTGGCCGACCGGGTGCTGGTGATGCGGGAAGGGCGGGTCGTCCGCGAAGCCGCGGCCGGCGAACTCGACGAGAACACTGTGCTTGACCTCGTGATGGCGGGGTCCTTGATGGAAGGCGCACCGGCATGAGCGACGCGACTCCCACTCCCACCGCGACACCGGAGCGCCCGCAGCTTCCGGCGCAGTCGCCGCCGGTGGACCCGGCGGAGACGGCGGTGGCCCATAACAAGGCAGGATCCGGGGGCAAGCTCTCCTGGTGGCGGGGTGACGGTGGCGACGGCGCCAAGCGCAACCTCGGTCTGATCGGGGTGCTCGCCGCGCTCATCGTGGTCGGCGCGGTCACCAAGCCCGACCTGTACGGCGACCCGAACTGGGTCTGGAACAACGTCCTGGCCATCCTTCAACTGGCCTCGGTCGTCGGCGTGGTCACGGTCGGGATGACATTCGTGATCATCGGTGGTGGCATCGACCTGTCGGTAGGCGCGATCGTCGCGCTGGCCGGGGTCTGGTGCACCACGGTGGCCACCCAGAGCTACGGCGCCGGCGGCATGATCTTCGCCGCCCTCGCGGTCGGCATCTGCGTCGGCCTGGTCAACGGTGTGCTCATCTCGTACGGGCGGCTGGTCCCCTTCATCGCGACGCTCGCGATGCTGGTGGCCGCGCGTGGGCTCGCGGCGTCGATCTCCAACAAGCAGACCCAGGTGTCGAGCAGCACCTTCATCAACGACATCGCGGCGCGCAAGGTGATCGGGATCCCGATCCTCGTCTACATCCTCGGCGCGGTCGTGCTGGCCGGTTGGGTCGTGCTCAACCGCACGACCTTCGGCCGGCGGACCATCGCCGTCGGCGGTAACCCGGAGGCGGCGCGGTTGGCCGGCATCAACGTCCGGCGGCACACCATGCTGCTCTACGCGCTCTCCGGTCTCTGCTGCGGCATCGCCGCCATCATGCTCACCTCGCAGGCGACCTCGGCGCAGGCGGCGATGGCCAACCTGTACGAGTTGGACGCGATCGCCGCGGCGATCATCGGCGGGACGCTGCTCAGCGGCGGCCGGGGCACGATCGTCGGCTCGCTGCTCGGCGTCATCATCTTCGCCACCATCACGAACCTCTTCGCCATCAACGGCCTCTCCATCGAGGCGCAGAACATGGTCAAGGGCGGCATCATCGTCGCCGCCGTCCTGGTCCAGCAGTTCCAGTTCAAGTCAGTCACTCGGCTCCTCGCGCGGAACAGGGTCACCACCGCAACCTGACGCACCGCACCGTTGTCCTGGCGACGTCGAGAAATTCGACGCTGGCCGGGCCTCGCACACCCTCAATAAGTCAAATCCCGCTCCCAGGAGGTCATTCATGACCCAGCACAGTCGCGACCTGTCGCGCCGCCGGTTGCTCTTCGGTGGAGCCGCAGTGGGCGCTGCCACCCTCCTCACCGCCTGCACCAGCAACGACACCCCGGCCGCCAGCACGCAGACCAAGGCCGCCGGAAACAGTGAAGGCAACAACGCCCCCGGCAAGAAGGTCGTCATCGGCTTCTCCGCCCCGGCCGCCGACCACGGCTGGATGGGCGCGATCCACGCCAACGCCAAGGCGCAGGCCGCGGCGTACTCGGACGTGGAGTTCAAGGAGGTCGACGGTGGGTCGAACTCCGAGGCCCAGCGCTCCACGCTCGGCACGCTGATCGCCCAGAAGCCGGACATCATCGTCGTGCTGCCGCACGACGGCAAGGAGGTCAACGCCGTTGCCCTCCAGGCGATGCAGGCGGGCATCCCGATCGTGAACCTCGACCGGGCGTTCCCCGACGCGCTGGCCTCGCGGCTGGTCATCAAGGGCGACAACTACGGCATGGGCGTCTCGGCCGGGCACTACATCGGCAAGATGCTCAAGGACAAGGGCGTCGCCAACCCGGTCATCGGTGAGATCGCCGGTCTGGAGATCCCGCTGACCGTCGAGCGCAGCGAGGGCTTCAAGGCCGCCCTGGCGACGTACGGGTTCAAGGTGACCAACCGTCGCTCGGCCGAGTTCACCTCGGACAGCGGCCAGCGTGAGGCGTCCCAGCTGCTCCAGGCGCTGCCGAAGATCGACGCCATCTGGAACCACGACGACGACCAGGGCATCGGTGTGCTCGCGGCCATCAAGCAGGCCAACCGGTCGGAGTTCTTCATGGTCGGCGGCGCGGGCTCCAAGCTCGCGATCGACGCGATCAAGGCCGACAACACCGTGCTGAAGGCCACTGTCACCTACAACCCGTCGATGGCCTCCTCGGCGGTCTCGCTCGCGCGGCTCATCGCGCAGGGTCGGGGCCTGGGCGACCTGACGGAGCTGCAGGTGCCCAAGGAAGTGACCCTGGCCTCGGAGACGATCACCAAGGAGAACGCGAGCAGCTACGACAAGCTCGGGTTCTGACATACCGGGGGGAGACCCACCTTGTCCACGACAGACAAAGAACTGCGGGTCGGCATGGTCGGCTACGCGTTCATGGGCGCCGCGCACTCACAGGCGTGGCGCACCGTGAACCGCGTTTTCGACCTGCCGGCGCGGGCCCGGATGGCGTTGATCTGCGGCCGAGACACAGCGAAGGTGGCCGACGCCGCCGACACACTCGGCTGGGACGCGTACACCACCGACTGGCGTGACCTGATCAACCGGGACGATATCGACGTCGTCGACATCTGCACCCCGGGCGACAGCCACGCCGAGATCGCTCTCGCCGCGTTGGCCGCGGGCAAGCACGTCCTGTGCGAGAAGCCGTTGGCCAACTCGGTGGAGGAGGCACGGGCGATGACCGCCGCGGCGGACGTCGCCCGGGCCGCCGGAGTGCGGTCGATGTGCGGGTTCAACTACCGCCGGGTCCCCGCGGTCACGATGATGCGCCAGTTGGTCGCCGACGGACGGCTCGGGGTGATTCGACACGTCCGTGCGACGTACCTGCAGGACTGGATCGTGGACCCGCAGTTCCCGCTGGTCTGGCGGTTGCAGAAGGACAGGGCGGGCTCCGGCGCGCTCGGTGACATCGGTGCGCACATCATCGACCTGACCCAGTTCGTCACGGGTCAGCGGATCAGCGGCGTCAGCGCGGTCACCGAGACCTTCGTCAAGGAGCGGCCGTTGCCGGCCGAGTCGAGCGGTCTGGCGGCCTCGGTCGACGGCCACTCGGCGCCCACCGGGACTGTCACCGTCGACGACGCCGCGGTCTTCGTGGCGCGGCTCGACGGTGGCGCCCTGGCCACGTACGAGGCGAGCCGGTTCGCGACCGGCCGTAAGAACGCGCTGCGTGTCGAGATCAACGGCTCGCTGGGCAGCGTGGTCTTCGACCTGGAGCGCCTCAACGAGCTGGAGTTCTACGACGCGACCCGTCCGGCCGTGGAGCAGGGCTTCAGCCGCATCCTGGTGACCGAGGGCGAGCACCCGTACATGTCGGCGTGGTGGCCCCCGGGCCACATCATCGGCTACGAGCACTCGTTCACGCACGAGATGCGCGACTTCATCGAGGCGGTCGCCACCGGCGTCGACCCGACTCCCTCCTTCGCCGACGCGTTGCAGGTCCAGCTGGTGCTGGACGCGGTGGCCCGTTCGGCGGAGCTCGGCTCCTCCTGGGCCGAGGTGGAACCGACGCTGACCGCGGCGGTCGTCTGACACTGACCATCCGCGACGGCGGTGTTCGCACCGCCGTCGCCCGACCGGCTTTCCGAAGCCGACCGGCGAGGGACCAGCCACGGATTGCGCCCCGTGGCCGGGCCAGAGGTCGGCATCGGAGAGCGTGCAGCCGGGCCGTACGGCCCGGTGGCGCACGAGCAGGACGGTCGTCCGGTGCGACCGGACCGGGATTCCCCGGCCGCACCGGAGGACCGCCACCACCGGTGACGTTCCGGAGGACCTGATGACACCGCCCGCCGTCGCCCCCACCCGTACCGCACCCGCTCGCCGGTTCCCGGCGGGTCGTGGTGCGGTCGGTTCTCCGGTGGGCGCGGCGGCCTGAGACGCCCGGCCGGGGCATGCCAGACGCCCCGACCGGCCGGATGCGGGGGAGGCAGGGTCGAGACGCCGACCCGACCCTGCCTACCAGCCCCGTCTGCTCGCACCTGCCGGGATCCGGTCCGGCGTCGTCGCCGCCGACGCCGACGTCGGATGCCGGTGCTGTCCCGGTGCGGGGCGGGCGGACGGGGCCCATCCACCCGGCCCGAAACTTTCCGAAACCCGGCCGTATCTTTCCGAAACATATTCTGATATTCCTATATTTAGCGGTACCGACGGTTCCTCGTGGACGGGGAAGGAGCACCATGCGAACAGGTGTCTGGCTGGTAGGAGCGCGCGGATCCGTCGCGACCACCAGCATCGTCGGGGGGCTCGCGCTGCGGGCCGGCCTGGCCGGGCCCACCGGCTGCGTCACCGAGCTTCCCGAGCTGCGTGGCCCGGCCCTGCCGGCCTTCGCCGATCTGGTCTTCGGCGGTCACGACCTGGCCACCACCCCGCTGTGCAAGCGCGCCGAGGCCCTCGCCGACGCCGGTGTCATCCCCTGGCGGCTGGTCGCCGCGCTCCGCGACGAGCTGGGCGTCGTTGATCAGGAGTTGCGCCCCGCACCGACCGGCGTCACCCAGGCCGATCGGGCCGCCGCCGTGGTCCGCGACCTCACCAGCTTCCGCGAGCGACACGACCTGGACCGGGTGGTGGTGGTCAACGTCTCCGCCACCGAGCCGGCCCCGCGACCGCACCCCGGGCACGCCGACCCGGCCGCGCTGCGCGCCGCCCTCGACGGGCCGGACGAGGTGCTGCCGGTCAGCTCCCTCTACGCCTACGCGGCAGTGCTCGCCGGCTGCCCGTACGTCGACTTCACCCCCTCCACCGGGCTGCGGCTGCCGGCGCTGGCCGCGCTGGCCGAGGAGGCCCGACTGCCGTACGCCGGGCACGACGGCAAGACCGGGGAGACCCTGGTCAAGTCGGTGCTCGCGCCGATGTTCGCGATGCGCAACCTGGACGTGCGCTCCTGGTCCGGAACCAACCTGCTCGGCGGTGGCGACGGCGCCACCCTCGCCGACCCGGCCGCGAACGCGGCGAAGGTGCAGAGCAAGCAGCGGGTGCTCGGCGAGACGCTGGGCTACGTCCCGCAGGGCGGCACCCGCATCGAGTACGTGGAGGACCTGGGCGACTTCAAGACCGCCTGGGATCTGATCACCTTCAGCGGCTTCCTCGGCACCGGCATGCGGATGGAGTTCACCTGGCACGGCTGCGACTCCGCGCTGGCCGCGCCGCTGGTGCTCGACCTGGCCCGACTCACCGCCGCCGCGCATGCCGCAGGGCAGGTGGGGCCGCTGGCCGACCTGGGCTTCTTCTTCAAGGACCCGCTGGGCTCGCCCACCCACTCGCTGGGCGAGCAGTGGGCCCGGTTGAGGGCCTTCGCCCGGCACCTGCACGACGGCGGGGACGGTATCCATGACAACGTTGGCTGATCTCGCCGAGCTGGTCCGGGCACCGGCCGCGCTCTCGGTGCCCGGCGACGTGATCGCCGGAGCCGCGGCGGCCGGCGCGTTGAGCCCGCGTACCCCTGCCCTGGCCGGCGCGTCGGTGCTGCTCTACTGGGCCGGCATGGCCGCCAACGACTGGGCCGACCGGCGCCTGGACGCCGAGGAACGGCCCGAGCGGCCGATCCCGAGCGGACGCGTCACCCCGGCCGCCGCGGTCGGTCTCGCGGCGGGCCTCACGGCCGCCGGCGTGGGCCTGGCCGCCGCCGTGGGCGGTCGCCGCGCCGCCGCGCTCGCCGTGCCGCTGGCCGCCACCATCTGGGGGTACGACCTGCTGGCCAAGAACACCGCCGCCGGCCCGGCCGTGATGGCCGCCTGCCGGGGGCTGGACGTGCTGCTCGGCGCGTCCGGCGGCCGGATGGCCCGGGCGTTGCCGGCGGCGGCGACCGTCGCCGCGCACACCTGGACGGTCACCGCGCTGTCCCGCCGGGAGGTCACCGGCGCCGACGCCACCCTGCCGATGCGCACCCTCGCCGGCACCGCGTTGGTCGCCGCCAGTGCCGCCGTAGCCGTGCCGGGCACCCGACGCGCCGCCCCCCGAACGGCGGACCGGGCCGGGGTCACCGACCGGGCCGACGCGGGCCCCGAGGTCGCGGTACGCCCGGCTCGCAGCCGCTCGGCCACGATCGCCGCGGTGCTGCCCGCCGTGCTGGCCGGCTGGTACGCCGCCCGGTACGGCGCGGCCCAGGCCGAGGTCGTCCGCGACCCGTCGGCTGGACGGGTCCGCGCGGCCGTCGGCGCCGGGATCACCGGGCTGCCGGCCCTCCAGGGGGCCCTCACCGCGCGCGGTGGAGCGGGGCTGCTCGGGGTGGCCGTCGCGGCGGCCGCGCCGCTGGGCCGACGGTTGGCCCGGAAGGTCTCCCCGACATGAGCGTTCCCGAGCCCCGGCCGGGTGCGCCGGCCGCCGACGCCACGACGCTGCGCCTCGGGTACGGCACGAACGGCTTCGCCAACCACCGTCTCGACGACGCGCTCGCCGTCATCGCCGACCTCGGCTACGACGGGGTGGCGCTCACCCTGGACCACGACCACCTGGACCCGTTCGCGCCCGGGCTCACCCGCCGGGTCGCCGCTGTCGCTCGACGGTTGGAGTCGCTGGGCCTGGCGGTGGTCATCGAGACCGGGGCCCGCTACCTGCTCGACCCGTGGCAGAAGCACGCCCCGACGTTGCTGCACGACGACCCGACCCGGCGGATCGAGTTCCTGCGCCGGGCCGTGCGGATCGGCGCCGACCTGGGCGCGGAGGCGGTCTCGTTCTGGGCCGGTGTCCGACCCGAGGCGGTGTCACCGCAGTGCGCCTGGGACCGGCTGGTGGCCGGCTGCGCCACAGTGGTCGACGCGGCCGACACCGCCGGCGTCACCCTCGGCTTCGAACCGGAGCCGGGCATGTTGGTGCAGGACATCGCGGACTGGCGTCGGCTGCACGCCGCTCTCGACGGCCCGACGCGCTTCGGCATCACCCTCGACATCGGCCACTGCCGGTGCCTGGAGCCCTGGCCGGTGCCGCAGTGCGTCGCCGAGGTGGCCGGTCACCTGGTCAACGTGCAGATCGACGACATGCGCCGGGGTGTGCACGAACACCTGGAGTTCGGCGTCGGCGAGATCGACTTCCCGCCGGTGCTGGCCGCGCTGCGCGACGCCGGCTACCGCGGCCTGGTCGCCGTCGAGCTGCCCCGCGACTCGCACGCCGCACCCGCCGTGGCCGCCCGGTCGATCGAGTTCCTTCGTGCCGCCGCACTGGCCGGCCGCACGAAGGACGAACTGCCCGCAGACATTCCTGGGGTGCCTGCGTAGCAACAAGGGGAGGAGACGGGATGACACCGGATTCACTACGGGCCGCGCTGGGAGGCGTACCCGATCCCGATTGGCTGGACACGGCGCTGCGCCGGGTCACCACCGAGCCCACCGCGATCACCCGGCTCTTTCCCGCCGTCGGCCGACGCTGCGGTCGGGCCGCGCTGCCCGACGCCCCCGGCTGGACCGCCGACGACGCGGCCCGGGTGCTGCTGCTCACCAGCCTGCCCGGTGACCACGCGGCGTACGCCGAGCGCCTCTACCAGCACGGTGACGCGGCCGAACGACGAGCCGTGCTGCGCGCCCTGCCGCTGCTGCCGATCGGCGCCGACGCGGTGGCGTTGCTGCACGACGCGATCCGGACCAACGACACCCGGCTGGTCGCCGCCGCGCTCGGCCCGTACGCCCGGCACCTCGACCCGGCCGCCTGGCGACAGGCGGTCCTCAAGTGCGTGTTCAGCGGAGTACCCCTGGCCGCCGTGGCCGACCTGGACACCCGGGCGGACGGCGAGCTGGCCGCGATGCTGGCCGCGCTGGCCGCCGAACGGCACGCCGCCGGCCGGGAGCTGCCCGCCGACGCCACCGACCTGCTCGACCGGCTCACCGCCGCACTGCCCCGGGAGGCGTGAATGCGCATCTTCGACCCCCACATCCACATGACCTCACGCACCACCGACGACTACGAACGGATGGCCGCCGCCGGGGTACGCGCGGTGGTGGAGCCGGCGTTCTGGCTGGGTCAGCCCCGCACCAGTGCCGCCTCGTTCACCGACTACTTCGACTCGCTGATCGGCTGGGAGCCGTTCCGGGCCGGGCAGTTCGGGGTGCGCCACTTCGCCACGATCGCGCTGAACCCCAAGGAGGCCAACGACCCGCGCTGCCGCCCCGTCCTCGACCTGCTGCCCCGCTACCTGGACAAGGACGCGGTGGTGGCGGTCGGCGAGATCGGGTACGACTCGATGACGCCCGAGGAGGACGAGGCGTTCGCGGCGCAGCTCGCCCTCGCGGTGGCGTACGACCTGCCGGCGCTGGTGCACACCCCGCACCGGGACAAGGCGCGCGGCTGCGAGCGGACCCTCGCCGTGGTCGCCGAGTCCGGCATCGACGCGGGTCGGGTGGTGGTCGACCACCTCAACGAGGTGACCGTCAAGCTGGTCCGCGACAGCGGCTGCTGGTTGGGTTTCTCCATCTACCCGGACACCAAGATGACCCCGCAGCGGATGGTCGAGCTGCTGCGGGAGTACGGCACCGAACGGATGCTCGTCAACTCGGCGGCCGACTGGGGGCGCTCCGACCCGCTACTGACCCGGGCCACCGGCGAGGCGATGCTGTCGGCCGGCTTCAGCGACGACGACGTCGACAAGGTGCTGTGGCGAAACCCGGTGGAGTTCTACGGGCAGTCGGGGCGGCTCGACCTCAGCGACCTGGACGTCGCCGCCGCCGTGGACCCGCAGACCGGCAACTCGATCCTGCGCGGCGGCAGCTGATGCGGCTGCGACATGCCGGCGGCGAGACCGTCCACCTGGGCTACTGCACCAACGTGCACCCCGCCGAGGACCTCGCCGGCATCCTCGGTCAACTGGACACCTACGCGGTGCCGGTCCGCGAGGCGCTCGGCAGCGACCTGCTCGGGCTCGGCCTGTGGCTGGCCGCCCCGGTCGCCGCCGAGCTGGCCGCCGACCCGACGCTACGCCGCCGGTTGCGCACCGAACTCGACGCGCGCGGGTTGGAGGTGGTCACCCTCAACGGCTTCCCGTACGCGGCCTTCCAGGCGCCGGTGGTCAAGCAGGACGTGTACCACCCGGACTGGACCACCGAGCAGCGCCTGACGTACACCCTGGACCTGGCCCGGGTGCTCGCCGACCTGCTGCCCGACGACGCCGCCCGGGGCTCGATCTCCACCCTGCCGCTGGCCTGGCGGCAACCCTGGGACACCGGCCGGGCCGACGCGGCCCGACGCCGGCTGGACCAGCTCGCCGCCGGCCTGGCCACGGTGCAGCGCGACACCGGCCGCGAGGTGCGCATCGCCTTCGAGCCGGAGCCCGGCTGTGTGGTGGAGAGCACCGGTCAGGCGGCCGAGCTGCTGTCCGGGATGGACACCGACCGGCTGGGTGTCTGCGTCGACCTGGCCCACCTGGCCTGCGCCTGGGAGGAGCCGGCCGAGGCGTTGGACCGACTGCGGGCGGCCGGACTGCCGGTGGTGAAGGTGCAGGTCTCGGCCGCCGTCGAGGCCGCCGACCCGGAGGGCGGGGCCGAGGCGTTGCGCCGCTGGGTGGAGCCACGCTTCCTGCACCAGACCCGGGGCGCCGGTTGCGCCGGTCTGGCCGACCCGGCCGACCCGGCGTACGCGGCCGACGACCTGGACGAGGCACTGGACCGGGCGCTGCCCGGCCCGTGGCGGGTGCACTACCACGTGCCCCTGCACGCCCCACCCGAGGAACCACTCGGCTCGACCCTGCCGGTGCTCCGCGCGGCCTTGAGAGCGCTCTTCGACGGCCCGACCGCCGGGTGCGACCACCTCGACGTCGAGACGTACACCTGGGGGGTGCTGCCGGCCGCACGACGGCCCGGCACCGACGCGGAGCTGGCCGCCGGCATCGCCGCGGAGCTGGCCTTCGCCCGGGACGAACTGGTCGGCCTCGGGCTGACCGCAGAGCGAACCGTGAGCATGGGGGTGACGCGATGAGCCGGCGACTGGTGGTCCTCGACGTGGTGGGGTTGACGCCCCGACTACTGGCGCACATGCCTCGACTGCGGGGGGTCGCCGACGGCGGCTTCCGGGCCGAGCTGGGCACCGTACTGCCCGCGGTGACCTGCTCGGTGCAGTCCACCTTCCTCACCGGCGAGCCGCCCAGCGGGCACGGGATCGTCGGCAACGGGTGGTATTTCCGGGAGCTGGGCGAGGTGCTGCTGTGGCGGCAGCACAACGCGCTGGTCGGCGGGGACAAGCTCTGGCAGGCCGCCCGTCGGGCCGAGCCCGGCTACACCGTGGCCAACGTCTGCTGGTGGTACGCCATGGGCGCGGACGTCAACTGGACGGTGACGCCCCGCCCGGTCTACTACGCCGACGGGCGCAAGGAACCGGACTGCTACACCGACCCGCCGGAGCTGCACGACGCGCTCACCGGGCGGTTGGGCACGTTCCCGCTCTTCACCTACTGGGGGCCGACGGCCGGGCTGCCGTCGTCGCGGTGGATCTGCCAGGCCGCCGAGCAGATCCTCGCCGACGTGTCACCCGACCTGACCCTGGTCTACGTTCCGCACCTGGACTACGACCTGCAACGCTTCGGTCCCTCGTCGGCGCAGGCCGCCGCGGCGGCAGCCGAGCTGGACGCGGTGCTCGGCCCGCTCCTGGACGCCGCCCGGGCGCGGGACGCCACAGTGGTGGTGCTGTCCGAGTACGGCATCACCGACGTGTCCCGGCCGGTGGACGTCAACCGGTTGCTGCGCGCCGAGGGGCTGTTGCACGTGCACACCCAGGCGGGCATGGAGTACCTCGACCCGTGGACGTCGAAGGCGTTCGCGGTCGCCGACCACCAGATCGCGCACGTCTACGTCAAGGATCCGGCCGACGTGCCGGCGGTGGCGAAGCTCTGCGCCGGCCTGCCCGGGGTGGCCGAGGTGCTCGACGCCGAGGGCAAGGCCGCGCACGGGCTGGACCATCCGCGCGCCGGTGAGCTGGTGCTGGTGGCCGAGCCGGACGCCTGGTTCACCTACTACTACTGGCTGGACGACGCCAACGCGCCCGACTTCGCCCGGCTCGTGGAGATCCATCGCAAGCCCGGTTACGACCCGGCGGAGCTGTTCTTCGACCCGGCCAACCCCGGTGCCGCGAAGGCCCGCGCCGGGGTGGCCCTGGCCCGCAAGAAGCTCGGCATGCGCTACCTGATCAGCGCTGTCGGCCTGGACGCCGGCGCGCGGGCGGTGCGCGGCTCGCACGGGCGGCTGCCGGACGACCCGGCGGACGGCCCGGTGCTGCTCTGCTCCGACCCGAGCGCGGCCCGGGACAAGATCGCGGCGACCGAGGTCAAGGCGCTGCTGCTGGAGCTGGCCGGGCTGAGCCCCGGCGGTGCGGGCGGCTCGGGGGAGGGGGCATGACGGTCACCGTCGCGCCCACCGACGCCAGCGAGCTGCGGGCACGCTTCGACGCCGAACTGGCCGGGTTTCTCAGCCGGCAGGGCCCGGACTGGCCGGATGGAGCGCCGCGAGGCGTGTTCACCGCGCTGCAACGGTTCGTGCTGGCCGGTGGCAAGCGGTTGCGACCGCTCTTCTGCTACTGGGGCTGGCGCGGTGCCGGGGCGGCCGACGGCACCCCGATCGTGGTGGCCGCGGCGGCCCTGGAGCTGTTCCACGCGTTCGCGCTGATCCACGACGACATCCTGGACGGCAGCGACCGCCGCCGGGGTGAGCCGTCGGTGCACCGGCTCTTCGCCGACCTGCACGCCCGCTCGTCGTGGCGTGGTGACCCCGAGGCGTACGGCCGCAACACCGCGCTGCTCTGCGGAGACCTCTGCGCGGCCTGGTCGGATCAGATGTTCCACGAGTGCGGCCTGAGCACCGAACAGGTGCACCGGGGGTACGGCGTGTTCGCGCTGATGCGTACCGAGGTGATCGCGGGGGAGTACCTGGACCTGGTGTCGGGCGTGGGCGACGGCTCGGTGGCCAGCGCGCTCACCGTGATCCGGATGAAGGCTGCCCGCTACACCGTCACCCGGCCGTTGCAGATCGGCGCGGCCTTGGCCGGCGCGGGGCCGGAGCTGATCGCCGCGCTGGGCGAGTTCGGTGACCCGCTGGGTGACGCGTTCCAGCTCCGCGACGACGTCCTGGGCGTGTTCGGTGACCCGGCGGTCACCGGGAAGTCGGTCCTGGACGACCTGCGTGAGGGCAAGCCCACGGTCATGATGGCGCTGGCCCGCAGCGCCGCCGACCGGCCGCAGACCATCCGGCTGCGGGAGCTGTTCGGCAACCCGGCGTTGGACGCCGACGGCGCGGCGGAGCTACGCGACATCATCGAGGCGACCGGTGCGCGGGAGCGGATCGAGCAGATGATCCGGGTCCGCACCGAGGCCGCGCTCTCCGCCCTGCAGAGCGCCATGGTGGCCGACGAGGCCCGCGCGGCCCTGGTTGCGCTGGCCGGGCAGGCGATCGACCGACGCGCCTGACCGGCGACTTTCGATCAAATCGACAAAAGTTGATGCTGAACCGCCGGAAGGTATGGACACATCGACACGTGCGACTTAGTGTCGTGACCAACACGACAATGTTTCGTCGAGGTGAACCGGCGGCGCGGTAACCCATCGACCCCCATCACCGCTACGGCATCCGGCGCGACGGCGCGCGCCCGGCCTGGCAGTCACTCGTCAGGAAGGGACAGCACAGATGTCCATGAAGGACGCTCCCAGACAACGGTCCCGACGATGGTTCTCCGCCGGATCAGCGCTGCTGCTGGCGGTCGCCGCCGGCACGGTCACACTCGCCGCCGGGGCGGCCCCCGCCCAGGCGCACACCATCGTCGCCAGCGACTTCCAGCAGGTCGAGCTGGCCCGCGGTGTGACCGACATGGGTGAGCCGATGTCACTGGCGGTGCTGCCGGACCGCTCGGTCCTGCACACCGCCCGCAACGGCACCCTGCGCCGCACCGACGCGAACGGCACCACCTCCGTGGTCGGCACCCTGTCGGTCTACCAGCACGACGAGGAGGGGCTGCAGGGCGTCGGCGTCGACCCGGGCTTCGCCAGCAACCGCTACATCTACCTCTACTACGCCCCGCCGCTCTCCACCCCCGGCGGCGACGCGCCGGCCACCGGCACCGACTTCTCGGCCTTCGACGGGGTCAACCGCCTCTCCCGGTTCACCCTCAACTCGGACTTCACGCTCAACCAGTCCAGCAAGGTCGACGTCCTCGACGTCCCGGCCAGCCGTGGCATCTGCTGCCACGTCGGCGGTGACATCGACTTCGACGCCGCCGGCAACCTCTACCTGTCCACCGGCGACGACACCAACCCGTTCGAGTCGGCCGGCTACTCACCGCTTGACGAGCGGACCAACCGCAACCCCGCGTACGACGCGCAGCGCAGCGCCGGCAACACCAACGACCTGCGCGGCAAGATCCTGCGGATCAAGGTGAACGCCAACGGCACCTACTCCATCCCGTCGGGCAACCTGTTCGCCCCCGGCACGGCCAAGACCCGGCCGGAGATCTACGCGATGGGGTTCCGCAACCCGTTCCGGATCAGCGTCGACAAGGCCACCGGTGTGGTCTACGTCGGTGACTACGGGCCGGACGCCGGCTCCACCAGCTCCACCCGGGGGCCGTCCGGCCAGGTGGAGTTCAACCGGGTCGCCGCGCCGGGCAACTACGGCTGGCCGTACTGCACCGGCACCAACACCTCCACCGAGACGTACAACGAGTTCGACTTCGGCACCAACGCCAGCGGCGCGAAGTACAACTGCACCGGCGGGCCGACCAACAACTCGTTCCGCAACACCGGCCTGACCACCCTGCCGCCGGCCCAGCCGGCCTGGATCCGGTACGCAGGCGACGCCGGCACCCCGACCGAGTTCGGCGGTGGCTCCGAGTCGCCGATGGGCGGCCCGGTCTACCGGTACAACGCCTCGTCGACCTCCACCACCAAGTTCCCGCAGTCGTTCGACGGGCAGTTCTTCGCCACCGAGTTCGGCCGGGGCTGGATCAAGCCGATCCACGTCAACTCCGACGGCTCCCGGGGCACCATCGACACCTTCCCCTGGGTCGGCAAGCAGGTGATGGACTCGGCGTTCGGTCCGGACGGCGCGTACTACGTGCTCGACTACGGCACCGGTTACTTCAACGGTGACGCCAACTCGGCGCTCTACCGCTTCGACTACGTCGGCGGCGGCAACCGGGCGCCCACCGCGAAAGCCAGCGCCAACCGCACCTCTGGTGCCGCCCCGCTCGCGGTGACCTTCTCCTCGGCCGGCTCGTCCGACCCCGAGGGCGGCGCGTTGACCTACTCGTGGGCGTTCGGCGACGGGACCACCTCGACCGCTGCCAACCCGACGAAGACCTACAGCGCCAACGGCACCTACACCGCCACGCTGACCGTGCGGGACCCGCAGGGCGCCACCGGCAGCAGCAGCGTGCAGATCAGCGTCGGCAACACCGCGCCCACCGTCACGATCAACAACCCGGGCAACGGTCAGCTGTTCAGCTTCGGGGACACGGTGCCCTACAGCATCACGGTGACCGACCCGGAGGACGGCACCATCGACTGCACGAAGGTCAAGATGACCTACGTGCTCGGGCACGACCAGCACGGGCACCAGATCACCTCGAAGACCGGTTGCTCGGGTTCGATCACCATCCCGGTCGACGGTGAGCACGACGACGCGGCGAACATCTTCGCGATCTTCGACGCCGAGTACACCGACGCCGGTGGGCTGACCACGCACACCCAGCACACGCTGCCGCCGCGGCACCGCCAGGCCGAGTTCTACGGCACCTCGTCCGGTGTCAACGTGTTCAGCAAGACCCCGGCCGAGGGTGGCAAGACCGTCGGTGACATCAACAACGGCGACTGGATCGCGTTCCAGCCGTACCGGCTGGGCAACGTGACCTCGTTCAACGCCCGGGTCTCCTCGGCGGGTGCCGGTGGCACCCTCCAGGTCCGGGCCGGCTCGGCCACCGGCACGGTGCTCGGCTCGGCCACGGTCCCGGTGACCGGCGGCTGGGAAACGTTCACCACGGTCACCGGGACGATCACCAGCCCGCCGACCGGCACGACCACGCTCTACCTGACCTTCGCCGGGTCGGGCACCGGGGCGCTGTACGACCTGGACGCCTTCACCTTCGTCACCGGGACGCCCCCGGCCGGTGGGGCCGGGCCGATCACGGGCCTGGGCGGCAAGTGCCTGGACGTGCGCAACGCCGCCACCGCCGACGGCACGCAGATCCAGATCTACACCTGCAACGGCAGTGCCGCGCAGACCTGGGCGGTCACCCCCAACTCCACCATCAAGTCGTTGGGCAAGTGCCTGGACGTGTCGGGTGGCGCCACCGCCGACGGCACCAAGATCCAGCTCTGGACCTGCAACGGGACCGCGGCCCAGAACTGGGCCGCCCAGGCCGACGGCACGCTGCGTAACACGTCGTCGGGCAAGTGCCTCGATGTCTCCGGCAACAGCTCCGCTGACAGCACGGTGGTCCACCTCTGGACCTGCACCGCCGCCGCCAACCAAAAGTGGACCCTGCCCTGAGCTGGCTGGAGGGGCCCTTCGACAGCGCCTAGTGTGGTGCGAGGGGCCCCTCCTAACCGCAATTAGGAGAGCGATATGCGCAGACGCCTGCGACCCGTCCTCGGTGCGGCCATGGCCGCACTAGCCGTCATCGCCTGTACCACCCCGGCCACCCCGGCCAGCGCCGCCGACGCCCCCTACGACGTGCTGGTCTTCTCCAAGACCGCCGGTTTCCGGCACGACGCGATCCCGGTCGGCATCCAGACCATCCGCGACCTGGGCGCGGCGAACAACTTCACCGTCACCGCGACCGAGGACGCCGCCGCGTTCACGACGAGCAACCTCAACCAGTACGAGGCTGTCGTCTTCCTCAACACCACCGGCGACGTGCTCAACGCCAGCCAGCAGACCGCCTTCGAGTCGTACATCGGCTCGGGCCGCGGGTACGTGGGCGTGCACGCGGCAGCCGACACCGAGTACGACTGGCCGTTCTACGGCAACCTCGTGGGGGCGTGGTTCGCCTCGCACCCCGCGATCCAGCAGGCCAACATGAAGGTGGAGGACCGGGGTCACGCGGCGACCGCGCACCTGCCGCAGACCTGGATCCGCACCGACGAGTGGTACAACTACCGCACCAACGCCCGGTCGAGCGCTCACGTGCTGGCCACCCTGGACGAGTCGTCGTACTCCGGCGGCGGGATGGGCGCCGACCACCCGCTGAGCTGGTGCAAGAGCTACAGCGGCGGCCGGTCCTTCTACACCGGCGCGGGGCACACCCAGGCGTCGTACGCGGAGTCCGGGTTCCGGAACCACCTGCTCGGCGGCATCCGGTACGCCTCCGGTCGGAGCAAGGCCGACTGCCGGCCCGAGACCGGCTACACCCCGCTGTTCAACGGCTCGACGGCCGGTTGGTCTCAGGCCGGCCCGGGCAGCTTCACCAACTCCGACGCCACCCTGACCTCGGTCGGCGGCATGGGGCTGTACTGGTACAACGCCAAGCAGTTCACGAACTACTCGTTGAAGCTGGACTGGAAGCTGGCCGGTGACGACAACTCCGGCATCTTCATCGGGTTCCCACCGTCGAGTGACCCGTGGTCGGCGGTGGACAACGGTTACGAGATCCAGATCGACGCCACCGACGCGGCCGACCGCACCACCGGCGCGGTCTACACCTTCAAGTCCGCCGACATCGCCGCCCGTGACGCGGCGCTGAACGCGGCGGGGGAGTGGAACACGTACGAGCTGCTGGTCGAGGGCGAGCGGCTGCAGATCTTCCTCAACGGGGTGAAGATCAACGACTTCACCAACACCAACCCGGTCCGCTCGCTGGCCGGTCACATCGGCATCCAGAACCACGGCACCGGTGACGACGCCTCCTTCCGCAACATCCGGATCAAGGAGCTGGGCACCACGCCGCCGCCCACCGGCACGATCCAGGCCGAGGCGTTCAGCTCGGCCAACGGCGTCTCCGCGTTCACCAAGGCGGGCGCCAACGGTGGGCAGACCATCGGCTACATCGACCCGGGCGACTGGGCCGCGTACAACGGGGTCGACCTGACTGGGGTCACCTCGTTCACGTCCCGGGTCGTCTCCGGGGGCGCGGGTGGCACCATCCAGGTGCGCACCGGCTCGGCGACCGGCCCGGTGCTCGGCTCGGTCGCCGTGCCCAACACGGGCAGTTGGACGACCTACGCCAACGTCACCACGGCGCTGTCCAACGTCCCGTCCGGCACCCAGAACCTCTACCTCACCTTCACCGGTAGCGGCACGGGGCTGTTCGACGTGGACGACTTCACCCTGGTCAAGGGCAGCGGGGGCGGCACCGGGGTCGGCCCGATCAAGGGTCTCGCCGGCAAGTGCCTGGACGTGCGCAACGGCGCCACCGCCGACGGCACCCAGATCCAGATCTACACCTGCAACAGCAGCACGGCGCAGACCTGGACCGTGACGCCGAACTCGACGATCAAGGCGCTCGGCAAGTGCCTGGACGTCTCCGGCAGTGGCACCGCCGACGGCACCAAGATCCAGCTCTGGACCTGCAACGGCAGTGGCGCGCAGAACTGGGCGGCCCAGTCCGACGGCACCCTGCGCAACCCGTCGTCGGGCAAGTGCCTGGACGTCTCCGGCAACAACTCCGCCGACAGCACCATCGTGCACCTCTGGACCTGCCTCAACGCGGCCAACCAGAAGTGGACCCTGCCCTGACCGACTGAGCCTGGAGGGGCCGCCGCTTCCGGCGTCGGCCCCTTCGGGCACCCGGCCCGGGTGCCGACGTAGCCCGGCCGGCGTGCCCTGGCGGCCGACGCGACGGCGGGTCGGGAAGCGGTGTCCCGCACGAGCGTGATGCCTCTGAGTCATCTTGATGACTCAGAGGCATCACGCTCGTACTTATTCGCCCGCCGACCCGCGGATGCCCGCGGCCCGGCTCACAGCCGGCTGCCGTACCTTGACCTGCATGGGGTTGTTGGCGCAGTGGCGTGGGACGGTGCTGGCGCGGGGCCATCAGCTGCTCGGTGCGCTGGGCCGGCCTGACGAGCCCGACGACCCGTCCGAGCCGGCGCCCAGCCTGAACCGTCTCGGCGCGTTGGTGGAGGGCTTCACCGCCGGTCAACCGGTGCGGTGGTCCATGGCCGGGCAACCCCGGCCGCTGCCCGGCCCGGTCGACGTGGTGGCGTACCGGATCATCGAGGAAGCGCTCACCAACGCCTGCCGGCACGCGCCGGGCGCCCCGGTCGGGGTCCGCCTGCGCTACGACGCCGCGGGCATCACCATCGAGGTCCGCGACGAGGGCGCCGGTCCCACTCCGTCCGGCGGTGGCACGCCGGCCGCCGGTCGTGGTCTGCTGGGGGTACGCAGGCGCGCCGAGCGGCTCGGCGGCACGTTCTCGGCCGGCCCGCGCGCCGGTGGCGGCTTCACCGTACGGGCTGTCCTGCCCGCACCCGAGGAAATGATCGGATGATCGGCCGACCCCAGGGCTTCCCCGATGGGGTAGTGCGGAAATAGGGTGGGGGGCGGCTACCGTGCTGGTGGCCGGTGACCCGGTGGGAGGCGCAACCCGCCGAGCTCAGGTGTGTTCCGCACCCACCGGTGACCGCCCGCGTGCCGCGTACGTCCGGTCACCCTCGCCCCGGTCCGCACATGGAATCCCCATCACAACAGGGGAGAAGGACAATGGCGCGACCCATCACGCTCTTCACGGGCCAGTGGGCCGACCTTCCGTTCGAGGAGGTCTGCCGGCTCGCCTCCGAGTGGGGCTACGACGGTCTGGAGATCGCCTGCTGGGGCGACCACTTCGAGGTCGACAAGGCGCTCGCCGACGACTCGTACGTCGAGCGCAAGCGGGAGACCCTCGCGAAGCACAACCTTGAGGTCTTCACGATCTCCAACCACCTCGTTGGTCAGGCGGTCTGCGACCACCCGATCGACGAGCGGCACCAGGACATCCTGCCCGGCCGCATCTGGGGCGACGGGGAGCCCGAGGGGGTTCGTCAGCGGGCCGCCGAGGAGATCAAGGACACCGCGCGGGCGGCGGCGAAGCTCGGGGTGAAGACGGTCGTCGGCTTCACCGGTTCGTCGATCTGGCACACCCTCGCGATGTTCCCGCCGGTGCCGCCGTCGATGATCGAGCGCGGCTACCAGGACTTCGCCGACCGGTGGAACCCCATCCTCGACGTGTTCGACGAGGTGGGGGTGCGGTTCGCGCACGAGGTGCACCCGAGCGAGATCGCGTACGACTACTGGACGACGAAGCGGACGCTGGAGGCGATCGGCAACCGGCCCGCGTTCGGGCTGAACTGGGACCCGTCGCACTTCGTGTGGCAGGAGCTGGACCCGGTGAACTTCATCTTCGACTTCGCCGACCGCATCTACCACGTGGACTGCAAGGACGCGAAGGTGCGTACCGGGGATGGCCGGCGTGGCCGGCTCGCCTCGCACCTGCCCTGGGCCGACCTGCGGCGCGGGTGGGACTTCGTCTCCACCGGCCACGGCGACGTGCCCTGGGAGGACTGCTTCCGCGCGTTGAACGCGATCGGCTACACCGGCCCGATCTCAATCGAGTGGGAAGACGCCGGCATGGACCGGCTGGTCGGCGCCCCGGAGGCGTTGCAGTTCGTCCGCCGGCTCGCCTTCGACGCACCGAGCGCCGCCTTCGACGCGGCGTTCAGCAGCAAGGACTGACCGCACGTCGGACAGACCACGGGCCGGTCGCCCTGCGGCGACCGGCCCGTCGACGTGCGATGGGTCAGAGCGTGCTGGCGTTCGTGCCCGAGCCGGACGGCTTGGTGCGGGGGTTCGTGGACGACGGCGACCCGGAGGTCGTGCCGACCGTGCTGGTGCCCGCCTTGGCGCCCACGGTGGCGGGCGTGCCGGCGAACGCGTCGTCGGCGGCGGTCAGCTCCTGCTTGCCGGTGCTGCCGTTGCCGGTGCCCAGCTTCTCGCCCAGTTTGGTCTGGCCGAGCTTGTCCTTGCCCTCGCTGTAGAGCTTGTTGGCCTGGGCCTGCGCGACCCCGGCCGCCTCCTGGACGGTCGGGTGGTCGAGCACCTTGCGGCCCCGGACCACGAGCTCTTCGTACTTTTCCCGGCCGGCACGGGCGCCCAGGACGAATCCCGCAGCCAGCCCGCCAAGAAACATGATCTTTCCGCGCATGGCGGCTCCTTCCGTACCTGACGCGCCGTCGCCGCCGGCGAGTTGCCCCGTCGGAAGGCGACCTGTTCGCGCCTGCGTCCTCTGTCCGCAGCTAACTACCCATCCTGCTCTCCGCTCAAGCATGCTTGTGCCGGGATGGCGATTTACCCCTATTGTCAATGCGACGGCGGGGAGGGAACCCACTGGACCACCACCGGGGGAAGTCCTGTACTCTTGTCCCGTCGCACGGCGTCGGGGAGATCCGAAGTCGGGCGGAGCACGATCCCCTGTAGCTCAATTGGCAGAGCAGCCGGCTGTTAACCGGCAGGTTATTGGTTCGAGTCCAATCGGGGGAGCTTTTCCCACGTACGCCCGTCAGCCAACCGGCCGACGGGCGTTTTCGTGTGTGTGACCCGGTTTCACCCACCTGCGACCTGCTTGCCCGGCAGGATGGTCGATGTCGACTGAGGCTCCCGCTGCGTCGATTGATGCGTCGATCCTTGGGGTGAGTGCATGTCCGGACGAGGCGGCAAGGCCACGCTGATCGCGGTGGCGGTCGTGCTGGCCTGGCTGGTGATCGGCGGCGTGGCCGGCCCGTACGCGGGGCGCCTCAGCGAGGTCGCCACCAACGACAACGCCGCCTTCCTGCCCACCGACGCCGAGGCGACCCGCGCCCAGGACCTCGCCGGCGAGTTCGTCGACCGGCAGACCATCCCGGCGCTTGTCGTCTACGAGCGCCCCGCCGGGATCACCGACACCGACCGGCAACGGGTGAGCGCCGACGCCGCCCGGTTCGCCCAGATCCCCGGCGTGGTCACCCCCCTGCCCCCGCCCATCCCGAGCGACGACGGCCAGGCACTCCAGGTCGTCGTACCGGTGGACGACGCCGAGGGCGAGGAGATCGGCGCGGTCGTCGAGCAACTGCGCGACATCGCCGGCGGTGACCGGGGCGGCCTCACCGTGGACGTCGCCGGCCCGGCCGGCCTGCTCGCCGACCTGATCGAGGTCTTCTCCGCCATCGACGGACCACTGCTGCTGGTCACCCTGGTCGTGGTGCTGGTCATCCTGCTGATCGTCTACCGCAGCCCGGTCCTCTGGATCTTTCCGCTGCTCGCCGCCGGGATGTCGTACGCACTCGCCTCGGTCTTCGTCTACCTGCTCGCCGACGCCGACGTGGTCAAGCTCAACGGGCAGGCCCAGGGCATCCTCACCGTGCTGGTCTTCGGTGCCGGCACCGACTACGCGTTGCTGCTGATCGCCCGCTACCGGGAGGAGTTGCACCGGCACGACCGCCCGTGGGACGCCATGAAGACCGCCTGGAAGGGCGCCGCGCCGGCCATCATCGCGTCCGGCGGGACTGTCATCGTCAGCCTGCTCTGCCTGCTGCTGTCCAGCCTCAACTCCAACCGGGCGCTCGGCCCGGTCGCCGCCATCGGCATCGCCGCCACCCTGCTGGTGATGCTCACCTTCCTACCCGCGCTGCTGGTGCTCGGCGGGCGGTGGGCGTTCTGGCCCCGCCGGCCCCGAGCCGACCAGGCCGACCCGCGGGCCGAACACGGCATCTGGAGCCGCGTCGCCGGCTTCGTGGCCCGGCACGCCCGCCCGATCTGGCTGAGCACCGCCGTCGTGCTGGCCCTGCTGACGCTCGGCCTCACCCAGCTCGGCGCCACCACCCTCGGCCAGTCGGATCTGTTCACCCAGCGCACCGACTCGGTGGACGGCCAGGAGGTGATCTCCCGGCACTACCCGGCCGGCACCGGCAGCCCGGCCACCATCTTCACCACCGAGCAGACCGCCCGACAGGTCGCCCAGGTGGCGAAGGACGTGCCCGGCGTTGCCGACGTCCGCCCCCTCACTGCCGGCCCGCAAACCGGCCCGCCCGATCCGAGTGCCGCCCCGAAGGTCGTCGACGGGCGGGTGCAACTGGACGCGACCCTGGCCGACCCACCCGACAGCGACGGCGCCGAGCGGACCATCCGCGAGCTGCGGGTGGCCGTACACCAGGTGCCCGGCGCGGACGCGGTGGTCGGCGGCTTCACCGCGATCAACGTGGACACCTCGGACGCCGCGAAGCGCGACCAGAACGTCATCATCCCGGTGGTGCTGGTGGTCATCGCGGTGATCCTGGCCCTGCTGCTGCGTGCGCTGCTCGCCCCGCTGCTGCTCATCGCCACCGTGCTGCTCAGCTTCGCGGCGACCCTCGGCCTCTGCGCGCTGCTGTTCCGCCACGTCTTCGACTTCCCCGGCGTGGACTCGTCGTTCCCGCTGTTCGCGTTCGTCTTCCTGGTCGCGCTCGGCATCGACTACAACATCTTCCTGATGAGCCGGGTCCGCGAGGAGTCGGTCAAGCGCGGCACCCGCGCCGGGGTGCTCGCCGGCCTCGCCGTCACCGGCGGTGTGATCACCTCCGCCGGCATCGTGCTCGCCGCGACCTTCTCCGCCCTCGCCGTCCTGCCCCTGGTGATACTCGTCGAGTTGGGTACGGCCGTCGCGATCGGGGTACTGATCGACACCATCATCGTCCGGTCGCTGCTGGTACCCGCACTCGCGTACGACATCGGGCCGAAGATCTGGTGGCCGGGCCGGTTGTCCCGGGCGACCGGTGAGCGGGAGGCGCGCGGTGCTGGCTGAAACCGATGTGGTCATCGTCGGCGGCGGCCTGGCCGGCCTCGCCGCCGCCCGCCGGCTGCACCGCGCCGGCGTGCCCTGGCGGCTGGTCGAGGCCGACGGCCGGCTCGGCGGCCGGGTCGCCACCGACGTGGTCGACGGTTACCTCATCGACCGGGGCTTCCAGGTGCTCAACACCGCCTACCCCCGCCTCGGCACGCTGCTCGACACCGACCAGCTCAACCTCGGGTACTTCACCTCCGGTGTGCTGGTCCGCAAGGGCGACAACCTGCTGCGGCTGGTCAACCCGCTGCGCGAGCCGACCGGCGGGCCCGGCACGGCGCTCGCCGGCGTCGGCTCCCTGCTCGACCGGCTGCGCTTCGCCGCGCTCGCCACCGGCAGCGCCACCCTGCCCGCGTCCCGGCTGCTCGCCGCGCCGGAGACCAGCACCGAGACGGCGCTGCGCCGCGCCGGCCTCTCCGACGCGATCATCGAGGAGCTGCTGCGACCGTTCCTGTCCGGTGTGTTCATCGAACGGGAACTCTCCACCTCCAGTCACGTGCTGGCGATGGTGCTGCGCTCCTTCGCCCGCGGCCGGATCGGCCTGCCCGCCGAAGGTATGGCCGCGCTGCCCCGGGCCATCGCCGCACCGCTGCCCGCCGACCTGCTCGACCGGGACACCCCGGTCGCGGAGGTCACCTCGGGCCGGGTCCGCACCCAGGCCGGCGACATCCGCTGCCGGGCCGTCGTGGTCGCCGTCGACCCGCCCGCCGCGGCCGCGCTGCTGCCGGCCCTGGCGAGGGTACGCATGCACAGCTACACCACCTACTACCACAGCGCCCCCGAGCCGCCGCTCACCGAGCCGATCCTGCTCGTCGACGGCGACCGACGCGAACTCGTCGCCAACACGGTGGTGCTCAGCAACGCCGCCCCGACGTACGCGCCCACCGGACGGCACCTGATCGCCACCTCGGTGGTCGGCCCGACGGCCCCACCCGAGCCGACCATCCGGGCCGAGCTGACCCGGCTGTACGGCCGCTCCACCGCCGACTGGACCCACCTCACCACCGTTGCCATCCCGGAGGCGCTACCCGCCGCCCCACCGCCGCAGGGGCGGCTGCGCAAGCCGGTGGCGATGGGGGAGGGCCTGTTCGTGGCCGGCGACCACCGCGACAGCCCATCGATCCAGGGCGCCCTCACCAGCGGCTGGCGCGCCGCCGGCGCCGTGCTCGACGAGCTGCGCGCCGGCTGACAGGCGTACCCGAGCACGCTGTTATATTCCTGTTGCCCATCGTGCTGGTGCAGGCGTGGGCGCCGGCCGGCTCGGTGCTGGCTGCTGACCGCCGAGCGGGATAAGATCCGGCGCGGTGTTCGGGGCGGTAGCTCAGCCGGTTAGAGCAGGGGACTCATAATCCCTCGGTCGCGGGTTCGAGTCCCGCCCGCCCCACCAGCCGTTCTACCTGGTCAGCCATGCTGCCACCGACCCGGACGGACCGCATCAAGGTCCGGACCAGCGCCCTCAGGCCGCAGCAGCACGACCCGTAGCCCTACCGGAAGCCGGGCAATCCGGGACCTCGCCAGCCTCTTCACATACCGAGGATCACCGGGGGCCGCTGTCGTCCCTGCGGCCAGCTCCCGACAAGCCACACCCCGCACCGCAGCTTGTCGCCCGGCATTGTCCGCGCTCACGGTGCCAGGAGCCTGTTCAGCGCAGCGCCCAACTCAGCGGGGTCGCTGAACCGTATCGCGGTAATGCCCAACTCCTGGGCGCCGGCAACGTTCGCGGCCTTGTCGTCGATGAACACCGCCTCGCTCGGGGCGCTGCCCATCAGGTCAAGTGCCCGGTTGAACACGCCCGGATCGGGCTTGGTAGCTCCAAGCCGACAAGAAAAGAGCAGGGCATCGAAGCGGGAGGCAACCTGGGGGAGCACATCCGGGAGCGCATCCAGAAGCAGCGGATCATTGTCCGTGAGCAGGGCCGTTCGCAGCGGGCGCAGGCCGTCCACCAGTTCCAGCACCTGCGGATCCGGATCGAAGGCACGGCACCAGATCTCGTGGAGCTTCGCGAGATCCCCCCGGTATCCCAGACCCTCCCGAACTGTGCGGTGGATCTCCGCCGACGAGCCGAGGCCGCGATCCCACCGTTCGATGAGCCCGGACGCGTACAGCACGCTCTCGACCTGTTCGGCACTTACCCCACACGCCTCGCCGAGAGCGGCCAGTCGCAGTTCTGGACGGAACCGGCAGACCACACCTCCGAGGTCGAAGAAGATCACCTTTGGCGGCATGCGCTGACGATAGGCCCCACCACGCGTAGCGCGGCCAGTTCGCCCCAGCGCAGGATGCTCCGAAACGCGACGCGCGATTGTCAGGCGTGTCAGGACCAGTTGAACATTCGCACTGGCAGGAGTACGAGAACGACGGTCGCAGCGATGGCCAGCAGAACGCGCACCGTGCGAAGACCTCGCCACCACGGGATAACCCAGAGCAGCAACCACATGGCGCCCGAGATGACCACATGTGCGCCGACCACCCCGAGGCTGGTCTCCTCGCACATGTTTTCAGCGATGGCCTTCTTGCACAGCGCCGGCGGGCCGTTGTGGTCCACGAGGCTTCCCAACACCCCGATGAAGCAGGCCAATACTGGAGCCGTTACCAGGGTGAGCAGCGGCGTGACCAGCCACCCGGCGAGGTCACGGTGCCGGTCCACCAGCCGTCCCACTGGCGGAACGCTACAGCCAGACATCGACAATTCTCAAGCTGCTGATGCTTCGGCCCCCCCGCGCCAATAGACCCGGCAGGATGGTGGCATGGTCCAAGGCACTCGCGACGAGCTGATCGGGCGTTTGGCTGAGGCAGTCGGGGCCATCGCAGTCGCCCACCCGACGAGGGTTGCCGTCGACGGACCGCCCGCCGCCGGCAAGACCACCCTCGCCGACGAGTTGGCCGTCGTCCTGCGCGAGCAGGGCCGTGACGTCATCCGCGCCACGATCGACGATTTCCTCTTCCCCCGGGCGCAGCGCTATCCGCGCGGCGAGTACTCGGCCGAAGGCTGTTACCACGACGCCCACGACAACGACGCGCTGAACAGGGTCCTGCTCGATCCGCTCGGGCCGGAGGGGGATCGACGCATCCAACCCGCGGTCTACGATCGCGCCTCGGATGCCGTGCTGTCCCCGCCGGTCATGACTGCCCCGGCCGACGCCGTGCTCGTCTTCGACGGCGTCTTCCTCCTGCGCCCCGAACTGATCGACCGGTGGGACCTGCGCATCTTCGTGTCGACGGCACTGGAGAAGACAGTGGATCGTGCCCTGATCCGAGAGCGCCGGGCGTCAACTCGGGCCGACATCGAACGACGCTGGCGCGAGCGGTACATCCCCTCGCAGCAGCTCTACTTCGCTACGGCCCGCCCGACCCAGCATGCCGACATCGTCGTGCA
The DNA here is from genome assembly GCF_044456765.1 of Micromonospora sp. NPDC050784. Lineage (NCBI taxonomy): Bacteria > Bacillati > Actinomycetota > Actinomycetes > Micromonosporales > Micromonosporaceae > Micromonospora > Micromonospora sp. NPDC050784. Next base: position 51,150 of record NZ_JBITGG010000006.1, read on the forward strand.
CAACGACGAGCCCCAGCGGCCGGTCTGGGAGACCGCCCGACGAGAAGCGCCGGCAGCCGGTGAGTGAGAGCCACGCCGATGGGAGATCCACATACTCGCCGAACGGCTCGATGAATCCATCCCAACCGTTCCAACTCAGCCGACGATGAGCAGCAACACCTGGTCGTCGCGGAGGTCGGAGATGCAGTCGCGCAACAGCCTCAACGTTTCCAGACCGGCTGTGCCGCTCTCCTCGAAGTCCATCCCCATCTCCTCGAAGTGGGCGACCAACTCCTCCTCGCGGTGCTGGGCGGGGTCGAGCTGATCCAATAGCCCTGGGGCGGGAGTGATGAGCGTGGTCAGGCCGTACGCGCTGGTGATGGCCTCCGACTCGGCATTGAACTCCGGCGGCTCCAGGTCGATGCCGCGCTCCTCCAGATAGGTCAGGACGTAGAGCATGCAGTACCCGGACCAGTCGTACTCCTGCCGCGTCTTGCTCCCGTGTTCCGCCAGGTACGCGCGGAACGACGATGGCGATGTGCGGGCCAGGCGGGTCAGCTCGGTGATGCCCTCCCTGGGGACCACTGTCAGTGACGCGATAGCAGACAACGCATCCTCCGTCGTACGACTCTGCCGCTCCGGCTTGCCGCCGGCTCGTCGGGCAGGCTACTGAGGGGGAGTGACGAGCACGCGGTAGGTGACGTGCAGGACGGTGCTTGCCGCACGCGCCGTCACATGTTCGAGGTTCAGCGGCGGGACGCCCTCGAACAGCCGCACGCCGGCGCCGAGGGTGGCCGGCACGATGTGCAGCCGCAGTTCGTCGACCAGACCGGCGGCGAGATACTGGTTGATGGTGGTGGCACCGCCGTGGATCGAGACGTCGCCGTCACCGGCCGCCGCGCGGGCCTGTGCGAGCGCCGCCTCGATGCCGTCGGTGACGAAGTGGAAGGTGGTGCCGCCCTTCATCGGCTGCGGCTCGCGCGCGTGGTGGGTGAGCACGAAGACCGGGGTGTGGAACGGCGGATCCTCACCCCACCAGCCGTTCCACTCCCGATCCCACTCGCCACGGATCGGGCCGAACATGTTGCGCCCCATGATGACGGCGCCGGCGGCGCCGATCTGGTCGACCTCGGCCCGGTTCTCGTCGCCGAAGTCGAACATCCAGGAATGCAGCCGGCCGCCCCAGCCGTCACCGCCGTCGTCACCGAACGGGCGTTCCTCGCTCTGGTTCAGCCCGGCCGAGTACCCGTCGGCCGATATGGTCTGGTCGACGATCACCTTGCCGTTACGTGTGGTCATTGCGCACTCTCCATCGACGTCGGTGTGTGCCGGGTAGTCAGCGTATGGCCGCGATGATCAGTGCGATGCCCACGCCGACGTCGACGACCGCGCAGAACTGCGCCCACGAGCGACTCACCACCAGGTTGACGCGGTAGTGGTAGGCGTCCCAAAGGCCGTGTGCCAGGAAGCCGACACCCGCCACTGCGGTGCCGACCTGCGGTTGCGTCGCCGCGGTCAGCAGAGTGATCGCGCCGAAGACCACCATGCCGGCCGTCTGCACCGAGAACGTCCGGACCGGGCTGAACCGACGTCGAGTTGCCGCCCAGACCCACAACGGCACCAACAGCAGTGTCATCCCGACCGCCGGGTCGACCGGCAGCGCGAGCAGCCGTGCCAGCAGGTGCAGGCCGGTCACCACGGCGCTCAGGATGACGAATGCCAGCCACGCGGTCCACGGCCGGCCGAGGGCGTACGCCATGAGGTAGATACCGGCCATGGTGGCCACCGCCGGCCCGAACAGCTCCGCCTGCTCGTTCACCAGGGCGATCACGGTGGCCGCACCCGCGACGACGACGAGCGCGACCGCGATCGGCCACCGGGCGGCCAGTCGCGGCCTGCGCACTGACGACTGTTCAGTCATGGCCACGATCCTGGCGGCATCGCCGCGATCGGCACCGTTTCGGATCGATCGTGTCCGAATCGCTGGGGCACTGGGCCGAAGCTCTGGCATCAACCAGTGGGAGCCGCCGCCCGCATCGTCCGGTAGCGGGACGGCGGCATGGCGTACCGGTCGACGAACGCCTGCCGCAGTGACTCCGGCGAGCCGAATCCGCATCGTCGCGCCACCGCCACCAGTGGCAGGCCGGTCGAGGCCAGCAGTTGCGCGGCGGCCTCCGTCCGCACCCGGCGCACGTAGCGTCCCGGCGTCTGCCCGAGGTGGTCGACGAACAGTCGGAACAGGTGACGCTCGCTGACGCCGGTGAGCCGGGCCAGCGCCGCGGTGCTCAGGTCGTCGGCGAGGTGGCTCACGATGTGGTCGCTGATCTCGCGGACCAGGACGTCGTCGGTGGTCCGGCGGGCCAGGAACATGCTCATCTGGGCCTGCCCGCCCGGCCGTTGCAGGTACGCCACCGTACCCATCGCCACGCCCCGGGCCAGCGCCGCCCCGTGATCCTCCTCGATGAAGGCGAGGGTCAGGTCCAGTGCGCTCGTCATTCCACCGGAGGTCGCGACGGTGCCGTCCCGGACGTAGATCGGGTCGGCGTCGACCCGTACGTCGGGAAACCGCTCCGCCAGCCGGTGGGCGTACATCCAGTGCGTGGTGGCCCGCCGGCCGTTGAGCAGACCGGCCTCGGCCAGCACCGTCGACCCGGTGCAGACCGACGCGACCCGCTCGGCCAGACCGGCCAGCCGCCGGACGTGGCCGACGAGGTGCCGGCTCGCCGCCGCCCGCTCATGCCCACGGCCGCCGGTCACCAGCAGCGTGTGCACCGGCCCGGTGAACCGTTCCAGGCTCGCCTCGCCCGCCAGTCGCAACCCGGAGTCGCAGGTGATGTCCCGCTGGCCGGGGGTGGCCAGGACGATCCGGTACGGCGGCGCGGCGCCGATCCGGTTGGCGATGTCGAGACTGGACGTGACGCAGGCGATGTCGAGCAGCTCGGCCCCGTCGTACCCGACGACGAGGATCACCCGTTCGCGCATTCCCACAGCGTAACTACCCCCTGGGGGTATTGGTAGTGCCGGCAGCCCGGCGGGCTGCTGCATCGTGTCCAGATCGCGACGAACAGACCGGGCTTGCCGGACTGGAGATTTAGCCTGATTCGGTGATGTCAATGGCTGGCACGGGCGTACGCGTCAGGCTGCTCGGGCCGGTGGAGGTGGTCGTCGCCGGCAGACCGCAGGCGGTGAACGGCCTGCGCCGCAAGGCGGTCCTGGCGACGTTGGCGCTGAACGTCGGCCGGGTGGTCAGCGTCGACCGGCTCATCGACGTGGTCTGGGGCGACCAGTTACCGGCCACCGCGGCGAACACGTTGCAGCGCCACGTCTCCTACCTACGCGGGGTGCTCGGCGAGCCCGGCTCGATCGTGGCGCGCCAGCCCGGCTATCTGCTCGACACCGGGCCGGACTCCACGGATGTCCAGGCCGCCGAGCGTCTCATCGAGCTGGCCCGACGCTCGACGGACCGGAACGAGCAGGTGGAGCACCTGACGGCCGCCATGGCACTGTGGCGGGGTCCACCGCTGGCCGACGTGGCCGGGTCGTCCTGGCTTGAGGAGCAGGCGGAACACCTGGCACGCGTGCGGTTGGAGGCCGAACGATCCCTGGCCGAGGCCCGGTTGTCCGTCGGTGAGCACGCCGGGCTGGTCCCCGGGTTGGAACGGCTCGTTCGAGAGCACCCCTTCGACGAGCACCTGCACGCGCAGCTGATGCTCGCCCTGTACCGCGACGGCCGACAGGGCGAGGCGGTCGCCACGTACCGGCGGCTGCGCGACAACCTGCGGGAGAACCTCGGCATCGACCCCGGTCCGCGGCTACGGGACCTGGAGTGTGCCATCCTGCGCCAGGACACCGCGCTCGCCGCACCTGCCCCGGCCGCGCCGGCACCGGTCGCGGCGCAACTGCCTCCTCCCGTACCCACGTTCACCGGACGCGACGCGCAGCTTGCCGCCCTCGACGCGCTCGTCGACCGGGGCGGCGCCGTCGTGGTGTCCGGGACCGCCGGCGTCGGCAAGACCGCGCTCGCCGTGCACTGGGCGCACCGCGCGGCCGCGCGCTTCCCCGACGGGCAGCTCTACGTCAATCTGCGCGGCTTCGACCCGGCGGCCACACCGACCGAGCCGGCGCGGGCGCTGCGCGGATTCCTGGAGGCGCTCGGCGTTCCGGTGGCACGGATGCCCAGCGACCCGGACACGATGGTGAGCCTGTACCGCACGACGGTGGCGGGCAAGCGTCTGCTGGTGCTGCTGGACAACGCGCGCGACGCGGAACAGGTCCGGCCGCTGCTGCCAGGCTCACCGGACTGCCTCGCGATCGTCACCAGCCGCGACCAGCTCATCCCGCTGGTCGTCACCGAAAGCGCCCAACCGGTGCCCCTCGACCTGCTGAGCCCCGGCGAAGCCCGCGACATGCTGGTCCGCCGGCTCGGGGAGCGCCAGGTCGCCGCCGAACCCGCGGCGGCCGACACCATCGCCGACCGCTGCGCGCGGCTGCCCATCGCCCTGGCCATCGTGGCCGCCAGAGCCGCCACCAACCGGCACTTCTCGTTGGCCGCCGTCGCCGGTGAACTGGGCGACCTGGACGCCTTCCGCGCCGGCGACGAGGCCACCGACGTACGGGCGGTCTTCTCCTGGTCGTGCCGGACGCTCAGCCCGCCGGCGGCCCGGCTGTTCCGGCTGCTGAGCCTGCACCCCGGCCCGGACGTCTCGGCCCCGGCCGTGGCCAGCCTGGCCGGCGTCGACGGGCAGGCGATCGGCCCGCTCCTCACCGAGCTGACCCGGGCAAACCTCTTCACCGAGCACACGTACGGGCGCTACGCGTTCCACGACCTGCTGCGTGCGTACGCGGCCGACCTCGCCGAGGAGGCTGAGCCACCGGCCGAGCGTCGTGCCGCCATGCATCGGCTGCTCGACCACTGCCTGCACACCGCCCACGCCGCCGACCTGGCACTGCACCCGCACTTCAGCGCGATCAGTCTCCCGCCGTCCCAGGCGGGCGTGACGCCGGAACGCCCGAAGAGCCGGTCGGCCGCCGCGGCGTGGTTCACCACCGAGGTCCCCGTCCTGCTCGCCGCCGTACCGCTCGCGGCGCGGTCCGGGTTCGAGGGACATGCCTGGCGGCTCGCCTGGGCCATGGCCGGCTTTCTGCACCGGCAGGGGCACTGGCAGGACTGGCTCGGCACGCAACGGATCGCCCTGGCCGCCGCGTCCCGCATCGGGGATCAGGCGGGGCAGGGCCACGCGCACCGCAGCCTCGGTCTCGCCTGCTCCCGCCTGCGCCGGTACGACGAGGCCGACGACCACCTGCGGCGCGCGTTCGACCTGTTCACCGACGTCGGCGACGACGCCGGCCGGGCGCACACCTGCCTGAACCTTGGCCAACTGGCCGAGCGGCAGGGGCAGCACCAGCAGGCGCTGCGCCACTCCCGGCGGGCGCTGACCCTGTTCAGGGGGGCCGGGAACCGGGCCGGGCAGGGGTACACGCTCAACGCGGTCGGTTGGCAGGAGGCGTTGCTCGGCAACTACCACCACGCCCTTGAATCGTGCGGCGAGGCGCTGCGGATGTTGCAGGAGGTGGACGACGTCCAGGGGCAGGCCGACACCTGGGACAGCCTCGGCCACGCCCACCACCAACTCGGGGACGACCGGCGGGCGATCGCCTGCTACGAGCACGCCCTCGAACTCTTCACGCAGGTCAACGACCGCTACGCCGAAGCGAGCACGTACGTCAATCTCGGCGGCAGTCACCGGTCCCTGGGCGACCTCGCCGCCACCCGCGCCGCGTGGCGCCGAGCCCTGACCATCCTCGACGAACTCGGCGATGCCGACGCCGACTCGATCCGCGCCGACCTCGAACAGCTCGACGCCACGCGGCTGCGCTGACGTACCCCGCTTTCCGCGCTGTTTCCGGGCCGCTTCAGCGCGGCCCGGCACTCTTCGGACACCAGTTTTTCCGCACCAGGAATGGAGCGTTCGATGAGTCGTTTGGCACACCGCCTCGCGGTGATCGGGGTGGTCAGCGGGACGGTGCTGGCCATGTCCTCCGCCGCCGTGGCCCAGACCGACAAGCCGCCGCAGAAGGGCGCCGACTGTGTGGTCCAGCACGTCAACGAGCGCGGCGAGATCGTCCGGACCGACACCGCGCCCGAAGGCCGGGAGTACGGCCAGTTCCGCTGCGTCGCCGGGAAGTGGACGTTCGCCTGGGCACCGTTCGGTGCGGACGACATGATCACGGCCAACGAGATTCAGATCGATCCGGCGGGTGGGGTCTCGGCCCGGCGGTTCACCGGCCCCGCGCTCGGCAACGACCTCACGGTTGGCGAGATCGCTGGCATCGCCCAGGCCGTCAGCGGCAGCCGAGAGGTGCTGGTCGACCGCGCGATCGTGGCGGTCGACGACGGCAAGGAGCGGACCCCGGAGCAGGTCGAGGCGCTGCTGGCCGGCAAGGACGACACCGGGGTACGGGTGCTGGACATCATCGAGAAGCCCAACGCCGCCATGTCGACGAAGGACGTCATCGACGAGGCCGGCGGCACCCCCGAGACGACAGTCGTCTACTTCAGCATCTGGGGCGCGATCAAGTCGGTGTTCGCCTGGATCGTGGACACGATCGGCGAGATCGGTGAGTGGATCGACGACCACTGCGACGTGGGTTCCCCGAACGACTTCGGCGACATCGTCACGTGTCGCTGGTAGCCCGTCCCGCCCCGCCGACACCGATCGACTGAGATGAGGACAGGATGACAACTCTGCGGGACATCAGCAGGCGCGCCACCATCGTCACGACCGCACTGATCGTCGGGCTGACGGCCTCGTACGCCCCGTCGCAGGCCGCCGACGGCGAGGCCCGGACAACGGTCACCGACCACCCCGGTGCCCCTGGCACGATGCTTCAACAGTTCGAGGACCTGACCGGCCGGCCCGTCGGCGACCTGGACAAGGTGCTGGCCGTCGACACCGGCGGTCGGAACCTCACCGGCGACCAACTCGAAGCGCTCGCCGCCGGCAAGGAGGTCGACGGGGTCAAGGTCGTCGGCACGATCCCGGGCAGCCGGGACGTCCTCGGCACCACCATGGCCGACCTCGCCGACGGGGCGTACGACGGCAGGGGCGACAACGGGACAGCGACCTCGCTGCTCTTCGCCTCGTCCACCCCCGACGGCCGGGAGTGGTGCCTCACCATGTGCGTCGCCTCGGGCAAGTCCATCTGGGAGTGCCTGCTGTCGCGTCGGACGGGCGAACTGATCCTCACCCTCGACCTCGCCGGCGCCACCACGGTCGGCGGGACGAAGGCCGCCTTCGAGAAGGCCAAGGGCGTCGCCGTCGACGGTCCATACACGGTGGACACACTGGTCGGTGATCGTGAGCCCTCGGCGGACGAGATCAAGGAACTCCTCGACGGCAAGGACATCGAGTCGATGCGCCGGGTGGCGACCGTGAACGGACCGGACCCCCAGTGGGCGCTGGCCGACATCGCCGAGAAGTCCGGCGTTGTGTACGCGAAGAACAAGGGCCACCTCTTCACTTTCAGCCTTCCGGTCCTCGGCAAGATCCTCGTGCTCTGCGACTCGAAGGATGGCGGGAAGACCTGGAAATGCTCGGCCTATTAATGGGGCGGGTTCTGACGGGTAGACCGTCGACGGTCCCGCTCCGCATCGACCTCCCTGGTCGACGCGGAGCGGGACTCCACGCTTGCGGCCATGACTACGACGCCTGGCGTGCGATCCTGCACTCAACCCCCGAGGCCGCCGGTGGCGTCTCACTCTGCGTCCGCTCATAGACGCGAGGTGGACGCGACCTGGAGGTGGCGTGAGTCGGCACGAGGACGACGAAGAGTTTCGGCTGTTCGTCCAACGACAGTGGGGATCGCTGCTCCGAACGGCCTACCTGCTGACCGGTGACCGGGGGACAGCCGAGGATCTGACGCAGTCGGCGTTGGAGAAGACCCATCGGCGCTGGGGTCGGGTGCTGCGCAGGGACGCGCCCGAGGTCTACGTACGCCGGGCGATGGTGAACACGGCGATCTCCTGGCGGCGTCGACGGCGGCCGCTGGAGGTGCCGCTGCTGACCGCCGACAGCCAGCCGACGCATGACGCGTACGTGCAGGTGGAACAGCGGCAACTGCTCCTCGCCGCGTTGCGGCGATTACCGCCCAGGACGCAGGCGGTGCTGGTGCTGCGCTACTTCGAGGATCTCAGCGAGGCGGACACCGCCAAGGTTCTCGGCTGCTCGGTCGGCGCGGTGAAGAGCCAGGCGTCGCGCGGGTTGGCCCGGCTGCGGAGCGACTTCGTCCCACCCGCCGCTCAGTCCCCGGTACGGCTCGAGGAGGAACTGGCATGACCGGAAGCTTCGCCAATTCGACGCTCAGTCCCGCGCTGCGGCAGGCCGCGCACGGTGTCGACGTACCCGAGGACCCCTGGCCCGGGTTCGCGCGTCGCGAGCGACGGCACCAGCGGACGCGGCTGGTCCGCACGGCGTTGGCCGTCGCGGTCGGGGTCGCGCTCGTCGGGGTTCAGTCCAACGTGGTTCCGCTGCCCGGATGGGCACCGGGCATCGCGGTCGCCGCCACTCCGACGGCGCTGCTCGACGCGCCACCGCGGGGAGCGCTGACCGAGGATCAGGCCTGGCTGGACGCGCTCCGGACGCGGATCAGCGCCGATCCGCCGGTGCGAGTCGACGCCCCGGTGGGTGAATGGAAGGTCGGCGATCGTGACCGGATCCGTCTGATCTACGGCAGTGACCAGCCGGGCCACCGGGTCGCGCTGGTCGCGGTGCCGCTGCGGTTCGGCCTGCTGACCAGGGAGGCACTGGTCTGGTACGTGGGTCCGGCCGGAGCCGGTGCCCAGCAGATGCGGTACGGCGGCCACAGCGAGGGTGACGACGACCCGGTGATGACGCTGATGCAGGCCTACCCCGACCGGGCCGGGTTCGCGGTCGCCGTCGGTCCGCCCGAATCCACGGTGACGATCAGTGGCGACCCCCGATACACATCGAGGGGGACGGTGGAGTACCAGGACATCGCCAGGGCGGACGGCGGCGGGGTCGGGTTCGCCGTGCTGCCTCCCGAACCCCTGCCGCACGAGCCCGTCGTCCGGGTCAGCCGCGGCGACCGGGTGTTCTTCCAGGGCGGCCTGGGCGGCGGCCCGTACGCCGGGCTCGACCCGACCGGCCCGGAGATGGACGCCCTGCTCACCGGCGCTCGCCGACCCGCCCGAGGTACGCCGCTCGACGACACCAACCTCCGCAACTTCGTCCATACGGCACTCCAGGACAGCCACCTCCCGGCCGCCGGCACGACCGTACGGCTGCGGTGGTCGGGTAGCGGGAACGGCCGGGCCGCCGCGCTGCTCACCGTGCAGCCGGCCGGCGGTGGAGTGATCGCGTACGCCATGCACGGCGACGATCGGACCGGCTGGTGGATCGACCTGCGGCTGCTGTTGCCGGCCGAGGGCGCCGACCAGCGACCGGTCGGCTGGCGGGTCCGGACCGAGGACGGCGCTCGGCCCCCCACCGGCGAGGTGCGGGTGATCGCCCCGCCGGACGCGGCCCGCGTCATGGTGACGGTCGGAGGCGCACCCCCGGCCACGGTCGCCCTCGACACGTCGAACGCCGGCAGCACCCGGGTGCCACCGGACCAGCCGGCCACTCTCACCGCGTACTCCAGGGACGGCAACGTCCTCGGGACCACCCCGCTGCCGCCGGTCGAGACGGACCGCGACGCGGGGGGTCTGCCGGGCGACAGCCCGGCCACCCGGGTGACACCCTGACGCAGCGACAGGCGGGCTGCCGAGCACTGAGTGGCCCGAACAACTCCGAACAGACCCGTGAGCAGCCAGGAAAGGGCGCGTCTGTTCGGAACAGGCATCGACCGTGGCGGACGCTGAGGTGGCGTCAATACGCTGAAGACCGGTCGCCCGGGACGCTGGCCAGCAGGGTTGGGTGACGAGTTTCGCCGATACGTGGGGCCCCAACGATTCGTCAGCGCTGTCGCCTATTCAAACGGCAGCACACACCCCTGGAGAGGGAGAGCTCATGCGAATCCGTCGACTTATCTACGCAACTGCCCTCGGAGCCATCCTGGCCGTCACCTGGATGGCCGCGCCAGCTCAAGCCGGTTGGAACTACCCCGGATAGTCGGCTTCGGGGGTGAATGCGGGCGGGCCGCTCCCACCGGGGCTGTGGCCCGCCCGACAAAGGATGACGTCGAGATCATCGCCTGCCGGTATCACTACGGCGACAAGTAGCAACTCGGAGCGCCGACTCAGGTAGGGCCATGAGAGCCGCCGCCGTCGCGTCAGCCTAGGGCTGGCGCACGTCCGGTCACGACGCGGCCGTCCGGATCTCCGTCCGGGTCGGGACGACGCGGTGGCGGCGGACCGGGTACAGCACCGGGTGCGCGATGCTCCAGGCGGCGCCCAGGCAGACGAACTCCTTGTACCGGGCCGCCAGCTTCCCGGTGAGGAGGGCCGGCCTGGCCCGGTCGTCGGCGGTCACGTACTGGATGATGCCGTCGCGGCGGCCGAGGCTGATGCACTGGTTGAAGTAGCGCAGCGGGGCCTTCGGGAACTTCGCCCGACCGGTAAGCCGTGCGGCGATGGCGTCGGCGGCCTGCCAGGCCATCGGGATGCCCGAGGCGCAGGACATCCGCAGTGGCTTCCCGCCCGGTCCTTCGGCGATCGCGGCGTCGCCCACCGCGTACACCTCGGGGTGTGAGACCGACCGCATGCTGGCGTCGACGATGATCTGCCCGGTCTCCGCGACCGCGAGGGTCGTGGCGGCGGCGATGGGGTGCACGGCGAAGCCGGTCGTCCAGACGGTCACCTGGGCCGGGATCTCCCGACCGTCGCGGGTGACCGCACCGGCCGCCTCGACCCGCGCGATGTCGGTGTGCTCGTGCACGGTGATGCCGAGCCGGTCGCAGACGCCGCGCAGGTGCTGCTGCGCCTTGCCGTTGAGCCAGTCGCCGAGACCGCCGCGGGCGGCGAGCGCGACATCGAGGTCCGGCCGGGCCTCGGCGATCTCGGTGACCGCTTCGAGGCCGGTGAGGCCGCCGCCGACGACGAGCACGGTCCCGCCGGCCGCGAGGTGGTCCAGGCGGTCGCGCAACCGCAGCGCCGAGGGCCGGCCGGCGATGTCGTACGCGTGCTCGACGACCCCGGGGACGCCATGGTCCGCGGCGGCGCTTCCGAGGGCGTAGACGAGCGTGTCGTACGCGATCTCGTCGGTGCCGTGGTCGTCGGTGAGCGCGACGGTCCTGCGGTCGGCGTCGACGGCGGTGACCCGCGCCAGCCGAGGCTTGACGCCGGTGCCGGCGTAGATCTCGCTCAGCGGGCGGCGCTTGAGGTCCTGGCCGGTGGCGAGTTGGTGCATGCGGACCCGCTCGACGAAATCCGTGTCGGCGTTGACGAGGGTGATCTCGGTGTCGTCCGGGTGCAGCCGCTTGGCGAGGCGCCCGGCGGCCATGGCTCCGGCGTACCCCGCTCCGAGGACGACGATGCGGTGCTTCATGGTGGCACTCCTGTCTCGGTGGTGGTCGCTTCCTGAACCGGACAGCGACGCGATTCCTGACAGGGGTCGGCTATGAGCTGGATCACCAGACGTGGAGGGTGGGCTCCTCGTGCTCGGAGGCGGACCACTGCCGGGTGGCGCGGACGAGCTTGTCGGGGTTGACCTGGTTGTGGATGGCCGTGACACCCTCGGGCGTCACCTCCAGCGACATCACGCCGATGACCCGGTCGTCGATCACGACCACCACCGCCGGAGCGCCGTTGGCGGTGGTGACGTACATGGCCGGGCTGCCACCGACCAGGTCCCTTTTGACGTCGGCGGGCTTGAACAGGCCCCGCAGGAACTTCGCCACCGCCAGCGCGCCGACGATCGGTGCGGCCCGGGCGGGGATCTTGCCGCCGCCGTCGGCGGTGCTCGTCGCGTCGTCGGTCAGCAACTCCACCAACCGCTGGATCTCGCCGTTGTTGGCCGCGGTGAGGAACTCCGCGACGATCTTCCGCGCGGCGGCCTGGTCGACCTCCGCGCGGGCCCGTTCGGCCGTGACGTGCTGCTTGGCGCGCCGGTAGGTCTGCTGACAGTTCGACTCGGTGATGCCGAGGATCTCGGCTATCTCACCGTGCGAGTAGCCGAAGGCCTCCCGCAGCACGTACACCGCGCGCTCGTTGGGCGACAACCGTTCCAGCAGGGTGAGCACCGCCATCGAGACCGATTCGCGCTGCTCGGCGGTGTCGAGCGGGCCGAGCATCCGGTCCCCGGCGAGGACCGGTTCGGGCAGCCAGGTGCCCACATAGGTCTCCCGCCTGGCCCGTGCCGAGGTCAGCTGATTCAGGCACACGTTGGTGAGGACCTTCGTCAGCCACGCCTCGGGCGTCTCGACGTGCTCCCGGTCGGCGCCCTGCCAGCGGAGGAAGGTGTCCTGGACGGCGTCCTCCGCGTCGCTGGCCGAGCCCAGCAGGCGATAGGCGATCGCCTCCAGGCGGGCCCTGGAGTGCTCGAACAGCTCGACCTCGTCCGGACTGAGCGGCATGGTTCGATAGTCAACCACGCGCGCGACCTGGAACGTGGCCACCACGGCTGTCAGGCAGATCGCCGCGGCGGCGATGAGCGGTGGGCGGGCGCCGAGGTGGACGGCCGCGGAGCCGAGCGGGATCGCCACGACGAGCGGTCCGAACATCGCGGTGTTGGCCGTCGCGGAGACCCGCCCCAGCAGCGCCGACGGCGTGTGGGTCTGCACCGCGGTCACCGCCGCGACCAGGGTCCAGGGCAGGCCGACGCCGGCCACCACCGCCCCGACGACAGTGGCCGGCCACCACGGCACGCAACGGGCCAGGCAGCCGATCGCGAACAGCGCCGTTCCGGCGACACCGACGGCGCCGGCGCCTCTCGCCGCGATGAGCCGACCGACGATCAGGCCACCGAGAATGGAGCCGGCGCCCTGCGCGCTGGCCAGCACCCCCAGGAACGTGGTCGGCAGGCGCAGAACAGTGACGACCATCGCGTAGATCCCCGCCGTCGTGAAGCCGGACATCGCGATCGACACCGCGGCGAGTACGACCGGCAGCCGTGTCGCTCGCTGTCCGAACAGGACCACCAATCCGGTACGCGGGCCACCGCCGCGTTCGGCGGGCTGGTCCGGGGGCGTCCGGTTCAGGCGGAGCGCCGCGTACAGGGTGGCGACCAGGACTGGCATGGCCGCGCTGAGGACGGCGACCGCGTGGCCGCCCCGCCACGCGTAGAGGCCGGCCCCGGCCAGGGGAGCGACGAGCTTCATGCCCTCCTGGGCGCTGGAGCGCCACCCGTTGACGTCACCGAGGTCGGTCGGTGCCAGCGCCGACGGCAGCAGCGCCGTCTCGCCGGCGTCGATCAGCACGTAACTGACGCCGTAGGCGCACGAGACGGCGAAGATGAGCCAGGTCTGGCCCGGCCCGCGTACCGCGAGGAGTGCCAGCAGGGCGGCGGCCAGCATGAGGTTGACGGCGATGACCAGCGGCCGCCGGGGCGCCCGGTCGAGCAGACCGCCCAGCCACGGACCGGCGAGCACCGGGGCGTACACGCAGAGCCCGGCGAGAGCGGCGAGGCTGGTGGAACCGGTGAGGTCCAGGATCCAGATGCCGGCGACCAGGGACATGGCGCTGCTGCCGAAGCCGGACAGCAGGGAGATCGCCACGAACAGGCCCGCGTTGCGACGCATGAGCACTCCGAGTTGAGTCGAGGTGACTCACATCCTCAAGCTTGAGCGAGAGGCAGGCAATGCCGCCGTGCCATGTCAACGAGCCGTTGACAGGGCGACGTCGAGTTTCGTCGCGGCGGTGCGGGCGGGCGCGGGCAGTCGCTCGCCCGCCTCGGCGAGATCGGTGGCGAGGTGCAGGGCCAACGCGTGCAGCGAGCCCGGGGCGGCATCCAGCGCGGCGTCCACCGTGCTCCGTACGAGGGCCGCTCGACGAAATCGGCTGTCCCACCGCTGATCGGCACCGATCCACCGGCCGAGGTCGGCCACCGCCACCCGCAACGCCGAGATCTGCGGGGGCAACCGAAGGTCGAGCTGCCGCCGCCGCGACCACCGCGCCGCCACCAGCCGTTGTCGACGCTGTTCGGCGGCCTGCCGGCTACCGAGGCCGAGTGCCGTCGCGATCTGCGCCCACGTCGCACCGTCGTGGCGCGCCCGGTCGATGATCTCCAGCTCCTGCTCGTCCAGACGGGCGCGGGTAGCGCGAACCTCCGCCAACCGAGCCAGCTCCGACGTCATCTGTCAACGTTACATTGACATCGTCGGGGACTCCTCAGTGATCGTCCGGGGTGCGCGGACCATGAACACGTCCACCGGATCCTCGGTGTCGAGCGTGAAACCGTGCCGCTCGTAGAGCCGCCGGGCCGGGCTGCCCCGCAGCACGTTCAGCCGGACCAGCGTGCCGTCGCGGTCGCACCGGTCCAGCAACTCGCGCAGCACTGCCGTGCCGATGCCACTGCCCTGCAATTGCGGGGCCAGGTAGAAGTGCTCCAGCCAGTGGGCGTCCGCGTCGGGCCGCAGCGCGACGCAGCCGGCGAACGCGCCGTCCACCTCGACAACCCAGGTGTACGCCGGTGCGAACCCGTCCCGCAGGCGCTGCCGCACCCGCTGCTCGTCGTACCGCCCGAGCCGCTCCAGGTCAGCCCGCAGCACCACCGCCCGCAACTCGGCCACCGCGTCGACATCCGTCACCGAGGCCGGCCGAAGCTCCCATTCCACCATGATCAATAAGCTATCGCGGCCCGGTGCTCCGGCCTTGGCGCAGGCCGGCGACGAGGAGGTCGACCATGCGACGGGCGTCGTAGCGGGGTTCGCCGGCGCCGATGCAGAGATTGCCGACACCGCGCAGCAACTCGAAGGCGGTCACGTCGGGGCGGATCTCGCCGGCCGTGGCGGCGGCGTCGAGCAGGTGGGCGCAGACCGGCACGAGGCGATCCAGGAAGTAGGCGTGCAGGGTCTCGAAGGCCGCGTTGTCGGACTGTAGCGCCTCGGCGAGGCCATGCTTCGTGACCAGGAAGTCGACGAAGAGGTCGATCCACTGGGCGAGGGCAGCGTGCGGCGTGCTGCTCTCGGCCAGCAGCCTCGGGCCAGCCGCCGCGCATGCCTCGACCTGGTGCCGGTAGACGGCGACGATCAGGTCGGCGCGGGTCGGGAAGTGGCGGTAGATCGTGCCCACACCGACGCCGGCCCGGGCGGCGATGTCGCGTACGGGCGCGTCCACGCCCGAGGTGACGAAGGCCGAGGCGGCGGCTTCCAGCAGCGTCGCCTCGTTGCGCCGGGCGTCAGCCCGCTTCCGCGGGGTCGATCCCCCCGACCCGCTGTCGATGTCGGCCACCGCGCCGTTACCCCCATCACTCGACTTGGCAAACGGAACCATGTTCCGTATCGTTCTTAGCGGAACATGGTTCCACTTGCTCAGGATGCCAGAGCGGGTGGGCCAGTGCCACCTCACCCTTCCAAGGAGGAACAGCCATGCAGTACCGCACCCTGGGGCGCACCGGCGTCCAGGTCAGCACCCTCGTGCTCGGTGCGATGAACTTCGGCAAGCTGGGGCACACCACCCAGAGCGAGGCGACGGCGATCGTCGACGCCGCGCTGGACGCCGGGATCAACCTGATCGACACCGCCGACATGTACAGCCAGGGCGAGTCGGAGGAGATGGTCGGCAAGGCCATCGCCGGCCGCCGCGACGACATCGTGCTGGCCACGAAGGCCGGCATGCCGATGGGCGACGAGCGCAACCAGCGGGGCAGCTCGCGCCGTTGGCTGGTCACCGAGTTGGACAACAGCCTGCGCCGCCTCGGCGTCGACCACGTCGACCTCTACCAGATCCACCGGTGGGACCCGACCACCAGCGACGAGGAGACCCTGGCGGCGTTGACCGACCTGCAACGGGCGGGAAAGATCCGCTACTTCGGCTCCTCAACCTTCCCCGCGTACCGCCTCGTGCAGGCCGAGTGGGCGGCGCGGGAGCACCACCTGAGCCGTTACGTCACGGAGCAGCCCAGCTACTCGATCCTGCAACGAGGGATCGAGGCCCACGTCCTGCCCGTGACCGAGCAGTACGGGCTCGGCGTGCTCGCGTGGAGCCCGCTCGCCTCGGGCTGGCTGTCCGGTGCGATCCGCGCCGGCCGGGAGATCACCACCAGCCGCTCGACGCTGCTGCCCGCCCGCTTCGACCTCAGCGTCCCGGCCAACCAGGCCCGGCTCGCCGCCGTCGAGCAACTGGCCACCGTCGCCGACCAGGCGGGGCTCACCCTGATCCAGCTCGCCCTCGGGTTCGTCACCGCGCACCCGGCGGTGACCAGCGCGATCATCGGCCCCCGCACCATCGACCACCTGCACGCCCAACTCGCCGCCGCGGACACCGTGCTCCCGGCCGACGTGCTCGACGCGATCGACACGATCGTCGCACCGGGGATCGACCTCGCCGCAGCCGAGAAGTTCGACACCCCGCCCGCCCTGCTCGACCCGGCGCGGCGACGTCGCTGAGCCTTCGGGTGCGGCGGTCGGCGTCGCTGGTCACCTAGGATGAGACTCATGAGCGCTGAGGCCGTCGGCATGCACATGCCCGCCGTTGTGACGCTCGACGACGTGGCGGCGATGAACGCCGCCGATCCGAACGGTCACCGCTACGAGACCAGCCCCGAGGGGGTCCTGTCGGTCATGCCGCCGCCCGATTCGGAACACGCCACGATCGCCAGTCGCCTCTTCGCCTGGCTGATCGTGGCGGGTTGGCCCGCCGAGCAGGTGCTTCAGGCAGTTGGTGTGCGCATCCCCGGACCGGACGGTGACGGTGGCCGTATTCCCGATCTGAGTGTCTGGCGTAAGCCGCCGTCCCGCAGCGTCTGGGCCGCGGTCGCCGACGTCGTACTCGTCGTGGAGATCGTCTCGCCGGGCTCGGAGGCGATGGACTCGGTTACCAAGGTCCGCGAGTACGCGTCGGCGGGGATCCCGCAGTACTGGGTGGTCGACCGGGACGGCGCGCAGACGGTCACCCTGCACCGGCTGAGCGGGGACGGCACCTACGAGGCGCGGGCACGGATGCCGCTGGCCTGGCTGCTCCAGACCGCCCCCGCCGACCATCTCGACTGAACACCAGCATCGACGGGGCCGGCCTGTCGTATCGTTCCGGGATGGCGCAGCCGGTGTGGGCGAACGGTGACGCGTACGAGGCGTACGTGGGTCGGTGAGCCGCCTGGTGGCGGTGGACTTCCTGCGCGGGTTGGCCGTGCCGTCGGGGCGGCGCTGGCTCGATGTGGGCTGCGGCACCGGGGCGCTGACCTCGACGATCCTCACCCACGACGAGCCCGTCGAGGTAACCGGCGTCGACCCGTCGGAGGGTTTCGTCGCGGTCGCGCGTACCCGGGTCACCGACCCCCGGGCGGCCTTCCAGGTCGGTGACGCCCGGGCGCTGCCGCTGCCCGATCACGTCGCGGACGTCGTGGTCAGCGGATTGACGCTCAACTTCGTGCCGGAGCCCGCACGGGCGGTGGCGGAGTTCGCCCGGGTGGCCCGGCCGGCCGGGGTCGTGGCCGCCTACGTCTGGGACTACGCCGAGGGGATGGCGATGATGCGGCACTTCTGGGCCGCCGCCGCACAGCTCGACCCCGCCTCGACGGAGCTGGACGAGGGGAACCGCACCACCGTGTGCCGGCCCGACGCGCTGCGCACGCTGTGGGAGCGGGCCGGGTTGCGGGACGTGTCGGTCTGGCCGGTCGACGTACCGACGACCTTCACCGACTTCGCCGACTACTGGACGCCGTTCCTCGGCGGTCAGGGGTCGGCGCCGGGGTACGTCGCGACGTTGGCCGAGTCCGACCGGACCGTGTTGCGGGAGTTGCTGGCCACCCGGCTGCCAGTCGAGCCGGACGGGTCGATCCGGCTCACCGCGCGGGCCTGGGCCGTGCGGGGCGCGACGCCCGAGTAGCCGTCCCGCCGAGCCTCGCCCGGCGCTGTCGCAAACCGGACAAGACGGTAAAGCCCCTGGTAGAGCACTGTTAGGGGCAGGTGGAGGTAGACGGGAGGCGGGCCACATCCCGATCCTCCGGCCCATCGGGGACGATGTTGTCCCCACCGGTGCCGCCCTCACCCAGCCCGGCCTCGACGCCGCGGCGGTCACGGCACAGAAGCCGTGCCGATCGCGCGAACGACAGGCCGTGGCTGCCACCGACACCCCTGCGGGCGCCCGCAGCGGTGCCTCCGCCCACCGGGACAAGGACGCCAGCACCGCCGGTAGTCAGGCAACACGGTCCGCCGGACGTGCCTACCGTCCCCGTGCCCCGCCGGCCTTTCGCACTGTGGACCCCGCTGGGGTCCGGCGTCGCTCAACCGCGCGCCGAGCCCTGGCGACCAAGCCAGAAAGGGCCCGACATGGCCGCTCCCACCGCGACCGCAGCCTTGAACGCATCCGTCTTCACGCCGGGCGACCAGATGCTGCTGACCGTCACCTACTCAGACGCCGACACCAAACCGCTGACCGTCACCATCGTGGTCACCGACGCGCAGGGCAACAGCAGCGCGCCGGTCAAGGTCACGGCGGTCATCGACCCGCTCACCGTGACCGTCACCGACAACTCCGGGCGTACCTGGACCCGGGTTTCCGACAACGGATCCGTGGCCGTGTATCGGTCGGTGGCGTGATGCCCCGGGTCACCGTCCAGGTCCGCGACGCCGCCGGCAACACCGCGACGGCCACCGCCGACTACAGCCTGGGCCAACCCGTGCTCGGCGGCTACTACCTGTCCGGCGGCGCCGATCCGACCTCCGACATGGCCGGCGGAAACTTCCGGTCGCTCACCCAGTACCGCAGCTTCGCCGACGGCTACATCTTCCCCGGCTACAACCGGCCCTGGCTGGTCAGCCTGGGCAAGGCCGGGGTGCAGATGAACATGGTCCTGGAGTTGAAGCACTACGGCGCTCCGAACTACGGACCGCAGAGCTTCGCGGTGGACGGCGCCAGCTACACCGTGCCGGCACCGACGATGACCATCCAGCAGCGGCCCGGCACGACCTGGCCGAGGGCGTACGGGTACAGCCAGGTGCTCAAGGGGCAGTGCGACGGGTTGTTCGCCCGCGCCCTGTCGCAGTACCGGACGCTCGGCTTCGGGGTGAACATCCAGCTCGCCTCGGAGTTGGACACCGATCACGAGTTCGGCACCACCGAGGACGGCAAGGCGTACACCTGGGTCGAGTCGGACGCTCGGGCGGTGCAGGCGATGAACTACATCCTGACGTGGTTCAAGGCGCGGACGCTGCCGGCCGGGACGACCTTCTCGGTGGGACTGGGCGGTTTCGACCGGGCCTGTTACCAGCGCACCCACCCGGAGTCGCTGATGTCCCGCCTCGACTATCTTCAATGGAACGCGTACGGCACCAACGCCAGCCACACCGCGCTGGCCCGGTTCCGTCGCACCAAGGACTGGGCGGTGGCGGATCTCGGCCCGGTGGCGCTGTCCCGGCCCGTGATCATCGCCGAGTGGGGGGTCAGGTTGGCCGAGATCCCGAACCAGGCGGCCTGGATCGCCACCGTCCCGGCGGCGATCGCCCAGCTCAACGCCGAGGGTGGGCCACGCATCGCGCGCACCAACTACTTCAACTCCGGGTGGGGCACCCTGATCCCGAAGGCGACCGGGTTGGCCGCGCTCCGCGAGGCGTACGCCAAGCGGCCGTACGTCTGAGTGACGCTGGCGGCTCGGTCGGCATCCTGCCGACCGGGCCGACCGGGGAACCCTATGCTCGGATCATGGAACTTCGGATCTTCACCGAGCCCCAGCAGGGCGCCAGCTACGACCAGTTGCTCGCGGTAGCCCGCTGCGCCGAGGACGCCGGTTACGGCGCGTTCTTCCGGTCCGACCACTACCTGATGATGGGTGACGTGAGCGGCGAACCCGGCCCCACCGACGCGTGGACCGCGCTCGCCGGCCTGGCCCGGGAGACCAGCCGCATCCGGCTCGGTACCTTGATGACCGCCGCCACCTTCCGGCTGCCCGGCCCGCTGGCGATCACCGTGGCGCAGGTCGACCAGATGAGCGGCGGCCGGGTGGAGCTGGGCATCGGCACCGGCTGGTACGCCGAGGAGCACAGCGCGTACGGCATCCCGTTCCCGCCGCTGGCCGAGCGGTTCGACCGGCTGGAGGAGCAGCTCGCCGTCATCACCGGGCTCTGGTCCACGCCGCCGGGGGAGCGGTTCGACCATGACGGCCGGTACTACCCGGTCCGTGACTCGCCCGCCCTGCCCAAGCCCGTGCAGCAGCCGCGCCCACCGATCCTGCTCGGCGGGACGGGCCCGAAGCGCACCCCTCGGCTGGCCGCCCGCTACGCCGACGAGTTCAACCTGCCGTTCGCCTCGGTGCCGGACACGGCGGCGCAGTTCGACCGGGTCCGCGCGGCCTGCGTCGAGATCGGCCGGGATCCGGCCGGGATGGTCTGGTCCAACGCCCTGGTGCTCTGCTGTGGGCGCGACGACGCCGAGGTGGCCCGCCGGGCCGCCGCCATCGGCCGGGAACCGGACGAGCTGCGGGCCAACGGTCTGGCCGGGACGCCCGCCGAGGTGCTGGACACCATCGGCCGGTACGCGGAGATCGGCAGCGAGCGGCTCTACCTCCAGGTGCTGGACCTCAGCGACCTGGAGCACCTGGAGCTGGTCGCCAGTGAGGTGATGGCGAAGCTCTGAGTCGGCCGGGCGCCGCCGGTCAGGCCCGGTGCGCGCCCGTCCCGACCGCGTTCCGGTCGCGCAGCACGGTGTCCAGCCGCCCGTCGCCGTCACTGTCCACATAGGTGATGTCCGGAATCCCGTCGCCGTCCACGTCGATCTGGACGACGTCGGCGACGCCGTCGCCGTCGAGGTCGGTGACCACCTCCACCGAGCCGTCCAGGTGGCGGGTCACGATCGACTGTGCGCCGGGGGCGCGCGGCGGCGGGCCGGGTGCCGGCACCGGCGTCGGGGCGGGCGCGGGCGCCGGTGTGGGCCGAGGACCGGGTGTCGGCGACGGGTGGCTCGGCAACCCGCCGGCCGGCGGCGCGCTGGCCTGCTCGACCCCGGTGCCGGTGGGGTCCAGCTCCTCCTCGGAGGGGAACACGTCGCCCCGCGGGGCCGGATCACGGTAGCTGCTCATGAGCGTAGGGTTCCCCGACGATGACGAGAACAACCGTGCCCGATCGACCGGTGTCCTCGGTGCCCGGTTTGGCGGAGGATGCGGGGACCGACGCCACGGTCATGAACGGGGGTCCGAGCGTGGAACTGCGCCGGAGTCGGGGCGCCCGGGTGCTCGCCCTGGTCTGCGTACTCGGTGGAGTGCTCTTGTTGGTCTATCCCAGCGACGGCGCCCTCCTACGGACGATCATCGCGGTGGGGGCGATCGCGCTCGGCGCGGTGGCGCTGGTCAGCGCGATGCGTCCGTTCCGCTTCGGAATCCACGCGGAGGGGCTCACCATTCGGCGGCCCGGCCTGCGTCGGGATATCCGGTGGGCCGAGGTCGACGTGCTGGTCCTCGACGAGCCGCCCCGGCGTGACGGCCATCCGGAGCCGCCGCGACTGCTGGTGGTTCCCGTGCCGGGAGTGACGATCGAGCCGGTGACCGCCCGTCATCCGCTCGACGGCCGACCCGCCGTCGAGTTACTCGTTCTCGACCAGGTCCGCGAGCAGCCCGAGCAGGTGTCCGCCGCGCTCACCCAGCATGCCGGTGGCCGATTCGTCGACCTGCTCGCGCTGCGTCGCGCCGCCTTCGACGCCCCGGCCCTCCCGGTCGGCCTGCGTGGCTACCAGATGGACCGGGTCGACCGGTTGATCCGGCGCGGGCAGGACGCCCTGATGTCCGGGGACGCGTCGACCCGGCAGGCGGCCCGGGGGGAGATCGAACGCGCCACCACGGCCGGTCTGCCGATCGCCCAGCGT
Organism: Micromonospora sp. NPDC050784; assembly: GCF_044456765.1. Taxonomy (NCBI): domain Bacteria; kingdom Bacillati; phylum Actinomycetota; class Actinomycetes; order Micromonosporales; family Micromonosporaceae; genus Micromonospora; species Micromonospora sp. NPDC050784. Next base: position 73,036 of record NZ_JBITGG010000006.1, read on the forward strand.
GGCTACCACACGCTCCAGACGGATACGGTTCTGCACGCCCTCGTCGCCGCGTTGGCCGACCACGAGACCACCGATCGGGAGACCGCCACATGACCGCGCAGGGACCGCAGGCCGCGTCGACCACCGACGTTCCGCGCCGCAACTGGGCCGGCAACGTGCGGTACGCCGCGAAGGCGTTCCACCGGCCCACCTCCGTCGACGAGTTGCGCCGGCTCGTCGCCGGCAGCAGCCGGATCCGGGCGGTGGGCAGCGGGCACTCCTTCAACCGTCTCGGCGACACCGACGGCGACCTGGTCAGCCTCGCCGGGCTGCCCCCGGTCGTCGAGCTGGACCACGAGCGGGGGCAGGTCACCGTGAGCGGCGCGCTGCGCTACGGCGACGTCGCCCGACAGCTGCACACCCAGGGGTACGCGCTGGCCAACCTCGCCTCGCTGCCGCACATCTCGGTGGCCGGCGCGGTGGCCACCGCCACCCACGGCTCGGGCCAGACCCACGGCAACCTGGCCAGCGCGGTCGCCGGCCTGGAAATGGTCACCGCCGACGGCGATCTGCTCCGGGTCGACCGTGACACCGACACGTTCGCCGGCATGGTGGTCGGGCTCGGCGCGCTCGGCCTGGTCACCCGCGTCACCCTGGACGTCGTGCCGACCTTCGCGCTGCGCCAGTACGTACGCCTCGACCTCGACCGGACGGCGCTGGACGAGGCGCTCGGCTCGGCGTACAGCGTGAGTGTCTTCACCGACTTCCGTACGCCCCGGCTGCGCGAGGTGTGGCGCAAACAGCTGGCGGATCAGTCGCCGCCCCCGGCGGACTGGTTGGGCACCACCGCCGCCGAGCAGCCCCGGCACCCGGTGCTCGGGATGCCGGCGGAGAACTGCACCCCGCAGCTCGGCGAGCCGGGCCCGTGGCACGAGCGGCTGCCGCACTTCAAGCTCGGCTTCACCCCGAGCAGCGGCGACGAACTGCAGTCCGAGTACCACGTCGCGCGTACGGAGGCGGCCGCCGCGCTCGCCGCGCTGGACGACGTGGCGGACCTGATCGCCCCGGTGCTGCTGGTGTCCGAGCTGCGGACCGTGGCGGCCGACGAGCTGTGGCTCAGCCCGAACTACCGGCGCGACAGCTTCGTGCTGCACTTCACCTGGGTCGACGACACCGCCGCGGTGCTTCCGGTGGTGGCCGCCGTGGAGGAGCGCCTGGCCCCCTTCGCGCCCCGCCCGCACTGGGGCAAGGTCTTCGTCACCGACCCGGCCGAGTTGGCCGCCCGCTACCCGAGGTACGCCGACTTCGCCGCGCTCCTGGCCGACCTGGACCCGAAGGGCACGTTCCGCACCGACGCCCTGGACCGCTACTTTCCCCGCTGACCCACGCCGTGCTTCCCCGCTGACCCGGCCCGCGCCATAGCGCGGTGGCATGGGGTGGGTGGGATTGGTGGGGCGGAAGACCCCGGACAGACACTGATGGCTGTCGATGAGTCTCATCGGCCGGTTCCCCGTCCCGGGACCGTCGGCTCCACCCCTCGGAGCGAGACATGCAGCCCGTACCCGCCATCACCCCCGACCCAGTCGCCCGCCGCCTCCGTCGCGGTCTGCGGTGGGCGCTCGCCCTGGCCGTGCTCGGCACCGGACTGGGCGCCGCGCCGGCCGCCCATGCCGCCGCCAGCCCGTACGAGCGCGGCCCGGCCCCCACCGTGGCCAGCATCGAGGCCAGCCGGGGCGCGTTCGCCATCGCCCAGAGCACCGTCGCCGCCTCCAGCGTCAGCGGCTTCCGGGGCGGAACGATCTACTACCCGACCAGCACCGCCGAGGGCACCTTCGGCGCGGTGGCGATCTCACCCGGCTACACCGCCACCCAGTCCAGCGTGGCCTGGCTGGGGCCGCGCCTCGCCTCGCAGGGCTTCGTGGTGATCACGATCGACACGTTGTCCCGCTATGACCAGCCGGCCAGCCGGGGCACGCAACTGCTGGCGGCCCTCGACTACCTGACCAACACCAGCGGCGTGCGTACCCGGATCGACCGCAACCGGCTCGCCGTGATGGGGCACTCGATGGGAGGCGGCGGCAGCCTCTCGGCGGCGAACTCACGACCGCAGTTGCAGGCCGCGATCCCGTTGACCGGTTGGCACACAGTCAAGAACTGGTCCGGCGTACGGGTGCCGACGCTGGTGGTCGGCGCGGAGAACGACTCGGTGGCGCCGGTCTCGTCGCACTCGGAGCCGTTCTACACCAGCCTGCCGTCCACGCTGGACAAGGCGTACCTGGAACTCAACAACGCCAGCCACTCCGCGCCCACCTCGACGAACGTGACGGTCGCCAAGTACAGCATCTCCTGGCTGAAGCGCTTCGTGGACGACGACACCCGCTACGACCAGTTCCTCTGCCCCCCACCCCAAGCCTCAACAACCATCCAGGAGTACCGAGACACCTGCCCCCACGCCTGACCCCCGTCGTCTCTGCCCCTGCCTCCGCCTCGGTTGATCATGAAGTTATTGCCACTCGGCGCGGCGTGTCGGCGCAATAACTTCATGATCACCGGGAGGGGGTGGGGGTGCGGAGGGTGCTGCGTTGGACGGCGCGGCTGATGTCGCTGGGGGAGACGATGCCGGTCAGGTGGCCGTCTTCGGTTACCACAAGGGCTCGGCCGTCGGCACACTCGCTGAGCCGGGGGAGCAGGTCGTTGAGCTGTTCACCGGGCTGGGCCAGCACCAATTGGTCGGCTCGGCAGGCCACCTCGGCCAGCGTGGTCGATGCCCGCCGCTCCGGCGGCACGCCCCGTACCCGGTCGACGGTGACCAGGCCGGTCGGCCGGCCGTCGTCGGTCAGCGGCAGCGCCGAGTGCCGGTACGCGAAGAGGTAGTGATCGACGAAGTCCGCGACCGTCATCTCCGCCGACGCGGTCTGCGGCTGCGGGGTCATCACGTCGCCCACCCGTATGCCGCGCAGCGCGGTGCCGGTGCGGGCCTGCCGCTCCTCCATCCCGGCCGCCCCGATCAGGAACCAGCCGATCAGCGCCAGCCAGAGCCCGCCGAAGCCGACGCCGGACAGGAACTGCCACAACCCCAGGCCGATCAGCAGCACCCCCAGCACCCAGCCGGCCCGGGCGGCGACCACTGACGCTCGGGTCCGGTCACCGGTGGCCTTCCAGACCGCGGCGCGCAGCAACCGGCCACCGTCCAGAGGTGCGGCCGGCAGCACGTTGAAGATGGCCAGCAGCACGTTGATGCCCGCCAGCCACGCCACCGCCCCGAACAGCAGCCCGCCCTGCCCGGCCAGCGCCAGCAGCAACGCGATGGCACCGAAGAACGCTCCGATCAGCAGGCTGACCAGTGGGCCCACCCCGGAGATCCGCAGCTCCGCGCCCGGGTCGCGCGGCTCGCCCCGCAGCTCGGCCACCCCGCCGAACAACCAGAGAGTGATGCCGCCGACCTCCAGCCCGTTGCGCTTGGCCACCACGGCGTGCGACACCTCGTGGGCCAGCAGGCCGACGAAGAAGACCACCGCCGCGGCCAGCCCGGCGAGGGTGTACGCCACCGGCGAATGGTCGGGGTACGAACGGGGGAACTGGTTCGCGGCCAACCCCCACGCGATCAACGCGAAGATGACCAGCACGCTCCAGTTGACGCCGACCGGCACTCCCGCGACCCGGCCAAGCCGGAAACTGGCCCTCATCCCAGGCTCATACCCCTACTTAGTCTGCCCATGCCAGCCGACGAGGTGGCGTCTCGGTGGGTGTGATCGGTTGGCCGTGCCGAGCGAACATCTGCCCAAGTTCCGTCCGACCGCGCTCCACCACCTCGAGCAGGGGACCAGGGACGATGGTGTCCGGCAGCGGAGTGTCGGTGGTCAGGTCTCGAACGGAGATGGGGCGGCACAGCCACCGGTGCAGCGCCCGCCGATCGACGGCAGCCTTCTCCCGGTCGCCCAGCATCCAGACATCCGTCTTGTAAGGGGTGCTGTCCGTTCCCAGTGCGCTAAGGAGACCGGAATGGCGTACCAGGCAGGGGTAGCAGGCCCCGCAGTGGTAGTGCTCGGCACCCGGTCGGTCCCGAGGTGGGCGCCCACAGCTGATGGTGGAATGGGTGAGGGTCGCCGGAGCCAGACCGGCGTTCAGAGCCTGCTGGCAGACCTCGCCCTTGGTGAGGTGCAGGTACGGGTTGACGACGGTCACCCCGCCGCCGAGAGCGTCGATCAGGGAGTTGAGCAGATGCAGTGTCCCGGGATGCACAGATTTCGTGGAGCAGGCGGCTACCCGGGCAGAGGTAAGCGGTGGATTGACTGCGAGCTGCCCGTTCTCCGGTACGACCACCTGTGGGACCCCGTGGGCGGCGGCGAGGTAGATGGCGGTGGCTAGGTAGAGCAGCCCGCGGGTACGCGCAGATTTCTCCAGCTTCCTGGTGAGGCGGACCTGCTGCGACGCCTTGAGCTGTTCGATGTCGCGACGGGCCGAGCTCTCGATCGCGCTGAGAGTCTGGTCCTGCTGGCTGCCCCACTGAGGTTCGAAATAGGAGACGAGCAAGAGGGGGCCAGCCGCGACCTTGGCACGCTCTGCCGCCCACGCGGTGGAATCGAGCCCTCCGGAGAATAGGGCCACCTCTCCCACATCGGCGTAGGTGGTCCGTCCCTGCTGGGGCCACCTACGCCCGCCGGCCCGGACGTTGATCGTCCATTGATCCGCGCTCAACGTCTCCGCGAGGTGGGACAGCAGCCGCAGCGTCGGCGGGCTCCAGACGGAGGGGTTGACCACCTCCACGGACAGGTCGATCCTTCGGGTCCAGCCGTCAACCGCGCACTCGCGCAGCGACAGCTTGTCGGCCAGGTATACGGCTCGGGCGATTTGCAGCAGGTCCTGGGCCCAGTCCGGACGGTCCTGGGGCGCCTCGGCCAATTTCTGCAACCGCTCGTCGGCGTGCTCAAGCAGCGGCCACCCGATGGTCTCCCGCTTCCGGTCGGTGGACACTCCGGCCCGGGTCGCGTAGTGATACGCGAAGCTGGCCCGGCTCACGCCGCCAACTCCAGCCCGCTGTCGCCGAGCCCGAGGGCCTGAGTCACAGTGGTGGTCAGCAGGTCCTTGGCGACGTCGGCGAGCCGTGGTGGCTCGGGCCCACGTTTGACTGCCTCGGCACAGGGGTTGGGCAGCACCTTGACTACCTGATCGGCGACGAAGCCAGCCACCACGTCAGTCGGGTCGAGGATGACCAGTGCCGGTACGGCGATCTTGATGTTCTCCGCGATGAGAATGTGTACGAACTCGCCGACCACCTCACCGAAGAACGCCCGATACAACGCGCAGAACAGCTCGCCGGTGACTGGTCTTGGACGGCCAGGATCGGCGAGCGGTCCTTCCTGCGTCACCAGGTGTTCCGCGACGCGTCGGGCGGCGCGGCGGATGGCAGCGTCCACGATGAGTTGGCCATCGCCGGCGACCTGCCCGACGAACCGCCGGACGAATTCGTCGGCGTCACCTTGCGCAGCCAGCTCGCGCACCCGTGGAGGATCCGCTCGCCCGAGGCCATCGAGCAGCTCGATCAGCCGTCCGCCGGCCTGCTCCGCTGCCGCACGGATGCCGAACGCCTCCGGATCTGCGTTCAGGGCGTCTCGCAACGCTCGCTGGTACTGGGCCGCGATCGCCTCGGCGCACTGGTGGTCATGCCCGAGTAGTTGATCAGGCCGGCTGGTGGCGTCCGGCGTCCAGTTGCCCAGCCGGCCTTTGGCACCGGTCCAGCTGCCGTTTTTCGGACCTGGTAGACGGGTCGAGGTGCCCATGCCGACCTCCCGAGGGGTTGGGAAGGACGTCGAGCGAAGTCTATTGATACCCACAGTGTTTGGCCAGACGCACTACGTGCTCGGAGCGGTGGTCTCCGCTGATCAAGCGCCGAAACGGTAAAGTGCGCAGCCTGAGCCGGAACATGACGGCCGGGGCGGAAGGGTCGGCGCATGCGGGAGGATTCACCGCGCTGGGAGCAGATCAACTCCAGCTCGTACATCTGGGAGCAGGACGGTCTGCGCGAGCTGGCCGGCTACCTGCCCGACGCTGACCCGTACCACGTCTGGACGAACGTCGAGTTCGTCGGCGCCGACGGCTCGATCAACGAGGTCGACGCCCTGGTGTTGACCCCGAGCGGGCTCTACGTGCTGGAGCTGAAGCACTGGCAGGGGGAGATCCGCGGTGACGGCACCCAGTGGCTGCGCCGAGCGCCGAATTCGCGGCTGATCCCCGAGGACAACCCGTACATCCTGGCCAATCGGAAGGCGAAGCGACTGGCCAGCCTGATTCGCTACTACGCCAAGCAACACGGGCGGCAGCGTGAGACGCCCTATGTCGGGGCGGCGGTCTTCCTGCACGCGAAGGCGATGCGGGCCGACCTGGACGCGATCGGCAGCCAGCACATCTACGGGCTGGAGGGGCACGAATCCGGCCTGCCTGGCCTGAAGAAGCTACTGCTCGCCCTGCCGCGGAATCCGGACCATCTGGTGGACGAGGCGCGCGGCCGGGAGATCGTCGAGCTGGTGCGTGGCGCGAAGATCCGCCCGTCGGTGGCGGACCGCAAGGTCGGTCAACTGCTACTGCACCCGAAACCGTTCGCCGAAGGTCTCGGCTGGCAGGACTTCCTCGCCGGGCACGCTCTGGACACCTCGCTGGTGCGTCGGGTGCGGTTCTACCTGACCAGCCGGGCCGCCGAGCATGAGGTGCCAGCGATCCGCAAGGCAGCCGAGCGGGAGTTCCGCCTGCTGCAGGGCATCCATCACCCTGGGGTTGCCCGTGCACACGACCTGGTCGAGCATTCGTGGGGCCCGGCGGTCATCTTCGACCATCAGGAGGAATGGGTACGCCTCGACCAGTGGCTGCTGCGCCGCGGCGACGCGTTGACCCTGGCCCAGCGACTGCAGCTGGTGCAGGATCTCGCCGAGATCATCGACTATGCGCACTCCCGGCGGCTGGCCCACCGGGCGCTTTCGCCCCGGGCGATCTACGTCGGTAACCCGGACGCGCCGCGCCCGACGCTGGTGGTCACCGACTGGCAGACCGGCGGCCGGTTGGCCGGCACTACCCAGCTCACCCGGCTCGGCCCGTCGAGCGACCCGGCCAGCCTGGAGCTGTTCTTCGATGACGAGGTCCGCCGCTACCAGGCGCCGGAGGCGGAGAACGCCACCCGGCTGCCGGGCCACCAGCTCGACGTGTTCTCCCTCGGCGCGCTGGCGTACCGGATCTTCGCCGGGGCGGTGCCGGCCGCCACGCCGGAGGAGCTCGTCAACGCGGTTCGCGACAGTGGCCTGCACCTCGATGCTGCGGTGGACGGCATGCCGCACACGCTGGTCACCCTGGTCTACGACGCGACCCGGGGCGATCCGGCGCAACGGCTGCCCAGCGTCTCCCGGTTCCACAAGGACCTGGAAAAGGTCTGGGAGGAGCTGACCGCGCCTGAGCCGGAGCCGGTCGCCGACCCGCTCTCCGCCCACCGGGGTGACGTGCTCGACGGCGGCCTGGAGGTGAAGGACCGGCTCGGCTCGGGTGCCACCGCCGTCGCCTTCTTGGTCACTCGCGACGGGGAGTCGCGCGACCTGGTGCTGAAGGTCGCCCGCGACGAGCAGCATGAGGAACGGCTGACGGCGGAGGCGCGTACCCTCGCGCGGTTGAAGCACCCCCAGGTGGCTGCGCTGGTCGAAGGTCCGGTGCGGGTTGGCGGCCGGACCGCGCTGCTGATGGAGAGCGCCGGTACGCGGACCCTCGCCGAGGAGCTGCGCGGAGGCCGGCTGGCGTTGGACCTGCTGGAGCGGTACGGCCGGGATCTGCTCGACATCGTCAACTACCTGGACGGCCAGGGCGTCTGGCACCGTGACCTGAAGCCGGCGAACCTGGCGGCCCGGCCCCGGCCGAAGGACAAACAGCCGCACCTGTGCGTCTTCGACTTTTCGCTCTCGTCGGCCCCCGCCGACCAGCTCGGCTCGGGCACCGTCGGCTACCTTGATCCGTTCCTCGGTCCGCCGCGCCGGCTGCGCTACGACGCGGCGGCCGAGCGGTTCGCGGCGGCCGTCGTGCTCTACGAGATGGCGACGGGCGTGCTGCCCCGGTGGGGTGAAAACGCCAACCCGGTCGTGGTCAGCGACGAGGTCGCCCTCGACCCGGCGGCGTTCGACCCGGCGGTCGCCGACCGGCTGGTGGAGTTCTTCGGCCGGGCGTTGGCCCGGGACGCGGCGGCCCGGTTCGACACGGTCGACGAGATGACGGACGCCTGGCGGGCGATCTTCCAGCAGGTCCCGCAACCAGCCGTGACTCCGGTCGGCCCGGTGCCGGCGGCGGTGGGGCTGACTCGCGAGTCGCCGCTGGAGGTCACCGAGCTGACCGCCCGGGCCCGCTCCGCGCTGGAACGGCTCGGCCTGCACACCGTCGGCGAGCTGCTGGACGCGGAACCGTCGGCGCTGACCCGGGCCAAGGGCGTGCCGGACGCCACCCGCAAGGAGATCCTTGCCCATGCGCGGGCGCTGCGCGCCGTGCTGCCCGGCGGCAGCGAGTCGCCCGCGTTCGACGAGCAGCCCTTGGCGCAGGGCGTGGAGGCGCTCTGCGCAACCCTGCTTCCCGCCTCGACCTCCCGCAACCATCGGACGCTGGCCGTGCTGCTCGGGCAGACGCCCACCGACGACGGTGAGTTCCTGTGCTGGCCGGCGCAGAGCGAAGCGGCCCGGGCTACCGGCCGGAGCCAGCCACAGATCTCCAAGCTGCTCACTGCCCAGGCCAAGAACTGGCTGGGGGAGCCGGCACTGGAGGCGGTGCGCAACGAGATCGTGGCGCTGCTCGACGCCCGCGGAGCGGTGATGTCCGCCGAAGAGCTGGCCCAGGCGTTGATCGCCGCCCGCGGCTCCTACACGCCCGCGCCGAAGCGGCTGCCACAGGCGATCGGGCTGGTCCGCGCCGCAGTCGAGGCCGAGCTGAGTACCGGCGGGGACGCCCGGGTGGCCATCCACCGGTTCCGCACCTCCGGCACGGTCCTGGTCGGCCGGGAACCGGACGATCCGGCGTCCGACGTCACCGCCGCCGACTTCCTGGGGTACGTGGTGGAGCTGGGCGGCCGGGCCGTCGAGCTGGCCGGCGCCGATCCGCTGCCGACCCGGCAACGTGCCGTCGAGGAGCTGCGCCGGCTGCCCGTGCCGGCGGGGATGCCGGCCGTGGCCGACCTGCGGCTGTTGCAGCTCGCGGCGGCCGCCCGCAACGATCGGGTCGACGTCAACGCGCAGGGACAGCTCTACCCGGTGGGGATGCCGGCGGAGCGGGCGCTGCGGTTGTCGGTGGGCAGCCTGATCGGGCAGCGGCTCAGCGAGGAGCAGATCCGCGACCGGGTGCAGAGCCGCTTCCCCCGCGCGGAGCGGCTGCCGAAGCGGCCCGCGCTGAACGACCTGCTCGCCGCGGCCGAGGTACCGCTGACCTGGCACCCGCACGACCGGGTGTACGGACCGGCGACCACGACGGCGTCGGTGACCGGCACCCGGCTGGCCACCACCCACGCACCGCTGCTCGGTCTCACCGCCGCCGACGAGGTGGGAGAGAAGCTCACCTCCGCCATCGACCGGCGGGCCTTCCTCGCGGTGCTGGCGCCGCTGCGCCGGCTCGGGCCGGCCCGGCGGGCGCTGCTGGCCCGGCTGCCGCTGACCGAGGTGGACGTCACGGCGATCCTGCTGGACCGGCTGCGTGCGTTGGGCTTCCCGTGGGAGGCGATCGTGGCGGCAGACAACGGCTCGGCGCTGGACGCGGATTTCCGCAGCCTGGTGGACCTGGTCCGGCACCAGGTGGTGCCGGCGGTCAGCGCGGCGATCGCCGCCGCCGACGGGCCGGTGCTCCTCACCGAGGCGGCACCACTGGCCCGGTACGGGCAGCTCGGGCTTCTCCAGGAACTGGCCGACCCGACCCGGCCTCGGCCGGCGGCCCGGCTGCTGCTGGTGCCGGCGCGCCGCCCCGAGCCGGCGGTGCTGGATGGGGTGCAGTTGCCGCTGACCTCACCGGCCAGCCAATCGTTGTGGCTCGCCAACGACTGGATCGAAGGAACCTTCGAGGCAGCGCGTACGTCCTGACTGTCGTATTGCTGACATGCTGCGGGTCGGCGATTACTACTGTGGACTGCTACAAATCTTTGAATGCCCCTCAGCAAGATCGTGCTCGAGAACTACCGCTGCTTCCGGGACCGGCAGGAGATCGAGCTGGCCCCGGTGACAGTGGTGCTCGGCAAGAACAACTCGGGCAAAAGCGTGTTGACTCGGGCGCCGATGGTGATCGCGACGGGCTTCGGGACGACGACTACCGCGCCGCTTGACTTGGACCGACTCGAACCCCAGCCGGTGGACGGCTTCCCAGATTTGATCTTCGAGCAGAGCCCGCACGGCAAGTTTTTCCTCGGCTTTGATGTGGATGGGCCGACACCCTTCCAGATGGCCGCGACGATCCAGCATGTGGCCGAGAACCGCACCGCATTCGTCTCGGACCTGACGTTGCGCGCTTCGGACGTTGACGTCGTGCTTGCCTGGCAGCCTGCCTTCCACGTCGGTGACGGTCCATACTCATACGAAGTCCGCAGCTCTGACCGACCTTCTGCCATACGTCCTGTGGCATTCCAAGGTTTGTGCCCGCAAGCTGATGGCGTCCCGGAACTTCGGGACCTGCGGGGAATGGACCTTTCGCTCGGGCCGATCCGCTATCTCAGCGCTTACCGAGACCGGCCAGAGCGGCAGCACAGACTTCCGCTTGGGACGCCACAGAGGATCGGACAGCAGGGGCAGGGGACGCTGGGCATCCTTGCTCACGATCAGGAACGTGGTGGCGGCGACCTGCTGGGGATGGTCAATGAGCGTCTGCAGCTCATCGTGCCGGGCTGGCGTCTGGAAGAGATCGAAGCAGGCCCTCTCTGGTCCACGGTCCTGACTAGGCGAGGCAGCAGGGTGCGCGTCAATCTGGCGGACGCCGGCTCCGGCCTGGCTCAAATGCTGCCGATCCTCGTGCAGTGTGCGCTCGACGAGCAACGCGGTCGGAACGTAGCCGCACCGTTGCAAATCATCGAGGAGCCGGAGATGCACCTGCACCCCGCGGCACACGCCGAACTGGGAGACCTCTACCTGCGGACCGCGCAGGCCACCGGTACCCGATTCCTCATCGAGACCCACAGCGAGACCTTGCTGCTACGGCTGCGGCGCCGAATCGCTCAGGAGGACGTGCCCCCGAAGACTGTCGCGGTCTATGTGGTGGAGCAGCACGACGGCGCTTCGAACGTCAGGCGGGTGCACATCGACGACCTTGGCAATCTCGATGAGAGCTGGCCCGAGGGTTACTTCTCCCAGGACTACAGAGAAGTTCGGGCACTTGCGGCGGCGCAGGTGAAGCGGAGCCGGCATGCGTCTTGACATTGAGCCGGAGGTCTTTGCATCAGCGGATCCGGTAGCCACCATCGATTTGATCATCCTTACGCTCGACGGACGACATGAGTGGCAGCCTTCGTTGCCGGTCGCGTCGGCTGCCGTGCAGTTCGTCGCCCGCCAGGTGCCCGCTCTGTCCGAGTACATGCAGAAGGTGTTGGTGGAGGCTGCCAACCCGGCGACACCGGCGGCCGCGGTGGCGAAAGTTCGAGCAGGTGACCTCCGCGCCGTGCTGGCCGATCTGAGTAAGCCAGCGGTGCTGGTTGTGGAGAACCGGATCGGTGATGGCGGGTTTGTACGGGCGGTCGCGGCGGCGCTACGGGACCAGAGGATCGTCGATGCTCTGCGGGGCGACAATGACTGGTTACGGTTGAGTAACGGCGGAGGCTGCGGCCAGATGCCTGACCTCGCTGCTGAGGAGTGCCGGGCCTTCAGCATGCTGGTGCGAGTCGCTGTGCTGTTTGACAGCGACCGTGTGGAGCCCGACGAACCGAGCCCTCATCATGACAAGGTTGCCAAGTGTCGCGAGGCTGGGGTCCGTGAGGTGCACCTGCTCACTTGGCGGATGATGGAAAACTACGTCCCCTTTCCGGTGTGGGAACGACATTTCCCCGCCCGCAGCAACCAGATCGAAGAGCTACGCACCCGAATCCCGAGGCAGCGGGGCTACCAGAACCTCAAGGACGAATTCGGCAGGCGCAACATGCCTAAGCGGATGTTTCCGGACGATCTGCCGTTGACCGAGGAGGACTTCGCGGAGCTAGGCCCAGGGGTTGTGACGGAGCTGCGGGAGTTGCTCGCGATGATCCACCGGATCCTGTAGGACACTGACCCTCATGCGCAGCGACCAGAACGAGATACGACCAGATCCCACGGTCGTGCTCGTCGACGACCTGCTCACCGACATTGGTCGAGGGCGGGTTCGAGTGCCGGCCTTCCAACGTCCGTTCGTCTGGCGGCCCGGCCAGATGCTGGAACTCTTCGACAGCATTGAGCGTGGGTATCCCATCGGCAGTCTGCTGGTATGGCAGACGGACGAGGAGGTGCGGTCGCTGGATCACATCGGTGGCATGCCGATCCCCCCGCCTGCTGCAGGCGGTTCTATCTCCTACATCCTCGACGGGCACCAGCGCGTGTCCACCTTGTTCGGGGTGCTGCGGCACAGCCTCTCTTCGCGGGCCGACCAGGCGGAGCAGGACTGGATCTGGCGTATCTACCGCGACTTGCGCCATGACCCTCTGGTGTCGGAACGCTATCGCCACTACCGACCGGAAGGTCATCCGCCAAGCCACTTGCTGCCGCTGGCTGTGGTGATGCGGACGATGGACTTTCTGGGACATTTCCGACGTGTCGAGCTTCAGACGAAAGATCCTCGGCAGGTTGAGGAATTGATCCGGGAAGCCGAGGCGGTGGCGCAGCGGATCAAGAGCTACAAGTTGACCCTCGTACGTCTCCAAGGCGCCAGTTTGGACCAAGCAGTCAACGTCTACTCCCGGCTCAACCGCACCGGCACACGGATGGACCCGGATCAGATGGTTTCGGCGTTGACCTACAAGCATGCCCGGGCTTCACTAGCCGATCGCATCGATGAGATTGTCACGTCGATCGCCGAGACTGGATTCGGTGAGCTGCCTCGTATCGCTGTCTTCAGGGCAATGCTGGCCGTGGCCGGTGAGACGGACATCCTGTCTCCTCGCTGGGACGTGGTAGCGCGCGATCTCCAGAACCGGCTGCACAACTCCATCCCCGATACTGAGCGGGCAGTTGGGCTGGCTGTGCGTTTCCTTCAGACGGAGATTGGTTTACCGCTCGCCAGGCTTCTGCCCTACTCGCACCAGCTCGTTTTGCTTGCGACGTTCTTTCATCACACGCCAGAGCCGACGACCGCACAAGTCGATATGCTCCGAACCTGGTTTTGGGTGACGTCATGGACCAGCGCCTTCGGCGGTGCGACCTCGACGTTGCTGCGGCGGGCGTTGCAGGACGTGCGGGGCTACGCCCTAGGCTCGGGTGTTCTTCCCATCAGCGACGTCGGTGTTCAGCCCATGCCTGACGCTTTCAACCTCAACAGCGCACGTACCAAGGCGTATGTGATTTGGGAGCTGCTGGAGTTCCCCCGCCGGCTTGATGTCATGGGACAGCCCTTCGACGTGGTGAAGGTCTTAGCGTCCGGTGAGTCTCAGAGCTACCGCCAGGTTGCGCCGGGCGACAAGCGACCGGCGAATCGGCTTGTGATGCCAACCAGGCCGGAAGTGCGGCTGATCGACGCCTTGAAGAATCTCGACCTGTCCGCGGGTCAGCTCAGGGCCGATGCTCCGCGCGATCCCTGGTCGGATTTGCTGGAAAGAGCAGCTTCCGGGGGAAGGGCTATCTCCGCGACGGAGCGCGTGTTGCGGAGTCACGGCATCCCATTCAAGGCGTGGCGTCGACTCTGCGAGGGCAATAAGACCGTTTTTGTCGATGATCGTGCGGAATTTCTCAAGCAGCAACTACGAGAATTCGCGGCCGAGATTGGGGTCCGGCTCGGTGACAACCTGGAAGGCGTGGCTGATGACGACTCGGAGTAGTGGCGGTCGGGGCGTTCGGTCGTAGAATCTGGCGGTGATCGAGCTGAAGGCGTTGCAGGCGCAGGTCAAGGCCCTGGTGGAGGATCTGCGCGGGCGGGTGGCGGAGGTGCCGGGCCTGCGGGCGGAGCTGCGCCAGGAGTACGCCCAGGCGCAGGCTGCCGAGCGGGTCGGGGCAAACTTCGAGACCTGGCTCGACGACTTGCTCGATCAGGCGGCGGTGGCGTGGGTTCTGGGCTGCGTGTTCGTCCGGTTCTGCGAGGACAACGAACTGGTCGACGGGCTGTGGATCGGCGGCGCCGACCCGGCCGCGCCGGCCGAGCGGGCGGTGCAGCACCGGCAGGCGTACCTGATCGCCAACCCCCGGCACAACGACCGGCACTGGCTGCGGGAGGCGTTCGGATACCTGCGCGACCTCAAGGCCACCGGCAAGATCTTCGACCAGCACAACCCGGCGTGGCGGTTCGACATCTCCGGCCCGGCCGCCGAGGAGTTGAGCGACTTCTTCCGGCGGGGCGCCGGCCAGGAGTCGCTGCGACGCGACGACCGGAACACCCGCTTCCTGGGCGACCTCTACCAGGACCTGTCGACGCACGCGAAGAAGACGTACGCGCTGTTGCAGACGCCGGAGTTCGTGGAGGAGTTCATCCTCGACCGCACCTTCGAGCCGGCGGTGAAGGAGTTCGGCCTCGCCGCGACCAGCGTCATGGACCCGACCTGCGGCTCCGGCCACTTCCTGCTCGGCGCGTTCCATCGGCTGGTGGGCAAGTGGCAGGACCGGGAGCCGGGGACCGATGTGCGGATCCTCGCGGAGCGGGCGCTCGGCCAGGTGACCGGCGTCGACATCAACCCGTTCGCGGTGGCGATCGCCCGCTTCCGGCTGCTGATCGCCGCGATGAAGGTGTGCGGGCTATCCAAGCTGGAGCGCACGCCGGGCTTCCTGGTCCGGGTGGCGACCGGCGACTCGTTGCTGCCGTGGGGGGCGTTCAGCTCCCGCGCGCAGGGCGACCTGCTGGCCGAGATGGAAGGGCGGGAAGTCTTCGCGTACGAGAGTGAGGACGCTGACCTGCTCAGGGACTACCTGGCCGAGAACCAGTACACGGTGGTGGTCGGCAACCCGCCCTACATCACAGTCGCCGACGGCACTCGCAGCCAGCTCTATCGCAGCATCTATCCGACCGTATGCCACCGGCAATACGCGCTGACTGTGCCGTTTGCCAAGCGCTTCTTCGACCTCGCCAAGCGGTCCGACGAGCACGGGGAGGTGGCCGGGCACGTCGGCCAGATTACCGGCAACGCCTTCATGAAGCGCGAGTTCGGCAAGAAGCTCATCAACGACTTCTTCAATGGCAAGGTGGAGTTGACCGAGGTCATCGACACCTCCGCTGCGTACATACCCGGTCACGGCACGCCTACCGTCATCCTGGTTGGCCGGAACCGATACGCCAGTTCTCGCTACAGCTTGCCGATTCGTGCGGCACTCAGTGTGCGTGGTGAAGCTGTTCAGCCGGAGGTTCCCGCCGAGGGTAGGGTCTGGACAGCAATCGTGAACCAGATCGAGCATCCGGGCTCGGAGTCCGAGTGGGTCAGCGTCGCCGACCTGCCCCGCTCGCAGTTTGCTGCATACCCCTGGAGTCTTGCTGGAGGCGGCTCAGTGAGTCTAATGCAGTCATTGGCTCAGAGAAGTCGATTGGTTGACCGGATAGAGTCGATTGGCCGAACCACCGTGCTTGGCGAGGACGACGCTTGGATTTTGCCCGATCTCGCAACCGTTCGGCGACTTGGCGAATCTGATTTCGTGGAAGTTTTCGTCACTGGGGAGCAAGTTCGTGACTTCCGAATAGAGAAAGCTCCTTTTGCGCGGTCTCCCTATATGGATAAAGCACATTTGAAAGCCGTGCCTTCCAACCACTCATTAGTCGGGCGTTTGTGGCCGGTTCGCACCACGCTCCGGGCGCGTGTCATCTTCGGCATGACGATGATGGACAAGGGTCGGCATTGGTATGAGCATCTAGAAAACTATGCGCAGAGGCTGCGCGAGCCTCTGTCCATCGTTTTCGTTTTCGTGGCCACCCACAATCATTTTGTCCTTGATCGAGGCGGGAAGATTTTCAATCGACACGCACCCGTGATCAAGTTGCCGAAGGGGGCGACGGAGGATGACCACCTGCGGCTGCTAGGGGTGCTGAACAGTTCCACCGCCTGTTTCTGGCTAAAGCAGGTCAGTCATGACAAAGGCAGTCAGTCGGGTACCGGCGGATTCATGCACGATGAGTGGGAACGGTTTTTCGAGTTCACCGGTACTAAGTTGCAGGAGTTTCCGCTGCCGGAGGCGTACCCGTTGGAGCGGGCGCGGGAGTTGGATGGACTGGCGCAGCGGCTGTCGAGCCTGAACCCGGCGGCGGTCGCCGCGTCCGGGGTACCGACCCGGCAGCGGCTCGCGGAGGCCGACGTTGAATACCACTCGGTGCGGGCGCGGATGATCGCGCTTCAGGAGGAGTTGGACTGGGAGGTCTACCGGCTCTACGGGCTGATCGACGAGGATCTGACTTGCGCTAGCCCGCCGAAGCTGGCGTTGGGGGAGCGGGCCTTCGAGATCGTCCTTGCGGCCGGCGGGGCAGAGACAGTGTGGTTCAAGCGGCACGGGTCCAAGCCGATCGACCGGCCGCAGTCGCACTGGCCGGCGGAGTACCGTTCGCTGGTGGAGCGGCGGATCGCCGCAATCGGGTCCAACCGGCACATCGGGCTCATCGAGCGACCCGAGTGCAAGCGTCGCTGGTCCACCGACGGGTGGGAGAAGATGCAGTCCGCCGCGCTGCGTGACTGGCTGCTCGACCGGATGGAGGCATCGGAGCTGTGGGCCGGGCAGCCGACCCCGCTGTCGGTGGCGCAGCTCGCCGATCGTATTGGTAGCGACCAGGATTTCCGGGCGGTACTGGACCTGTGGATCGGGCACGACAACTACGACCTGACCAAGACCTTGGGTCTGCTGATCGCCGACGAGCATGTGCCGTATCTGCCGGCGCAGCGGTACAAGCCGTCCGGGCTGCGTAAGCGGGCCCAGTGGGAGCGCACTTGGGCGTTGCAGCGCCGGGAGGACGCGGGGCAGAAGGTCGACATCGAGGTGCCGCCGAAGTACTCCTCGGCGGACTTCATCCGGCCGTCGTACTGGCGGGCGCGCGGCAAGCTCGATGTGCCGAAGGAGCGTTTCATCTCGTACCCGCAGGCGGGGCGGGACAGCGACGGCAGCGAACTGCTCGGTTGGGCCGGGTGGGACCACTTGAAGCAGGCGCAGGCGCTCGCCACCGTCTACCTTGACCGGAGGACGCAGGAGGCGTGGCCAGCGCACCGGCTGCTGCCGCTGCTCGCTGGGCTGGTCGAGATCGAGCCGTGGCTGCACCAGTGGCACTCGGGTGAGGAGCCTGGCTTCCCCGGGTCGCCCGCCGAGTTCTTCTCCGACTTCATCAACGCTGAGCTGGCCCAGCTCAGCTCCGACCGCTCGGCGCTGATGTTGCTGCGGGGCGTGCCGGAGCTGCCGTGAGCATCAGGAATCCGGCATGATCCGTCGGTCGGCAAGTAGGGCGTAGAGGTAGCTGGGCCCGCGTACGACGTTGTTCAGTGCGCCGGGCCCAGCCACCGGCCACAGGCCCAGCGCGGCATTCAGCTGACTGCGGTGGATCCAATGGTTGGTGCGGTCGGTCAGCAGTCGGTCTCCGTCAACCGTGTAGTGAAACTTCAGCCCGCTGGCCGTTCGAAAGGTCTGACCGGCGTGCTCGGTGATCGCGGCCCAGACTTCATCGATGTCGTACATGGACGGCTCCCGCTCTACCCGCCGAAGGCGGACCAGTCGTTCTCCCACCGTGCGACGTTCTGCGGCTCGATCTTGGTGTGGCGGCTCTCCTTGTTGCGTGGCCTGACGCCCACCCGGGCCATGAACTGCTGGTGGCGCTGCCGCACGTCATGACGCAGTTCGTCGCCAGGTGCGATGAAGAACCGGGGGTGTTCCCCCGAGACGTCGACCAGCACGTACGTGCCGACAGTGCTGTCGGTGAACGTGTCGATATCCGCGATCATCCAGGCGCCCTTGCCGGCGACCATCACGGCGGCGCGGCAGCCATCGACGTCGACGAAGGTCTGCGCACCGGAGAGGCTCGCGCGGTGGCCACGTAGCAGGGCCTGACCGACGACCAGATGACGGCCGGCCTGGTGGGTCTGCTGATGAGTTGGCATCTTGTCCTCCCGAGGGTCCTTTTCACTTGTTGCTGCTGCGGCGCTTCCAACCTCGGCCAGAGTGCGCGGATCGCCATCGTCTCGGGTGACTGTGCACTTCCAAGCGGTTGGTGGACTATCCCTTGCTCCCGGCTCAGTCCAGCATCGACACCGAAAGCATGCAGCCGTCCGCTGACGTGACAACGGCCAGCGCCTCCTGCGGGCGGGTCCGCGAGCGGCCTGGCCTCAACACATATGGGGTTCTACCCGGTCGGCCCTCCAAGTAGAGGGCGCGGCGCTGCTCAAAGTCGCCCTGAGTGTCGCCGGCAACGGAGAGGAAATCTTCGGCTACGCCTGTCCGCACGCTTAGGTAACGACCGCCAAGGTTGATCAGGGAATTCTCGCAGCGGAACGAGGTCCCATCGACATCGACGACATCAACGACGTCGGACTCAACGGAATCCTGGGGGTTAGCAGCTTGACGGTCTGTTTGCAGTAGGTGCCCTGCTGGTTCCGGGGCCAAGCCGGCGAACGTGAAGAGACGGGCTCGGTCAAGATCCGAAACCTCACGTACCACCTCATCGCTGTTGACGGGAGTTGCGAGAGCCTCCGCCGAGATCCAGCTCGGATCCTCGTGGTTTCCGAAGCGTGGCCTTTCCCCTTCCTCCTCCATGGCGAACGCTGCCGCGATGTCGCCACGAGTCTCTTCATCGGGCTCGCCGACTTCCAAAGCGAATCCTTTAATCCTGCGTCCAGCCACACACGCACCAACCACGATGCGACGCATGTTTGCGCCGGTCACGGGTTTCGGTACGAGGACCTGTTGCACGCCACGGGCCAGTTGCAGGATGGTCGTCCGTCGCCCTGAGCTGTTGCCCTTGGCTTCAAGCACCACAACATCCGTCAAGTTCCCGCGGCGCATGTTGTACCAGAAGTAGTCGGGCTTGTGAGATCCCAAACCGCCGAGTGCAGGACCGAGGACGGCGTCGTAACTCACTGCGTCTGCGTCAACCACTTGGGCAGGCTCGGTAAGTATCAGTTGTTCCACCAGATCCGTGGCCACGGCGATCCCAAAGTGTTCCGAGAAGAGAGAGCGCTGATGGTTCCGTACCTGATTCGTCAGTGCCGAAAGTCGAAGGTCGGGACGCGCCTCCGCGAAGGCCCACAGATATCGAATGATGGCCCAGCGACTGGCGGTGCGGAGAGCCGTGAGTCCAGGTAGCCCACCAGCACCTGCTTGATGGAGACCCGGTAGGGCGCTCGTCGTCTTGCCAAGACCGAGCAGCAGATCCAGGGGACGGACGCTGCGAGTAGTTACTTCACTCTCTAGTTCCGGCAGCGGACGGATGTCCACCCTGCGCCCGGTCTTCTGCAGGACCGCATTGCTGACGACGTCAGCCAACTTCCAGGTCGACTCGACCTCGTATGTGCCGGATGTTGACAGAGCCGGCGGCTGGCCGCCCAGAAGGGGTGAGAACGCCATCCCCAGATGCTGTCACCGAAGCGGGCCGAGGCATAGATCAGACTAGGTCAGTTCGGAGGACGTTCGTATCGCGTGGGGCCTCCCCGTCAGTCCGTGCACCGCTCGGTAAAGCGGGCCGGCGCCGAGGGACCTTGGCTATTGCAGGCTGACTCTTCCTTGCTTGGCGGCGTGCAAAAAGGCGGTCCAGGTCTTCAGGGTGAAGGTCAGCACCGGGCCGCTCGGGTCCTTGCTGTCGCGCAGTGCGACCATGCCCGACAGGTTGTCGGCGACCTCGACGCAGTTGCCGGAGCCGTTGCTGCGGGTGCTCTTGCGCCAGGTCACCGCTGCCTGGTTGACCTCTTCCACCCGCGTCGTCCTCTCATAGCTCGTCAATCGCCCCCTGGATCAGGTCGCGTGACTCCCGGGCGCTGGCCGCCGTGGCGACCAGATGCTCGAAGACCCGGCTGTACTCCCTGACCTGTTGGCCTTCGAGGTAAAGGCTACCCGCGCGGGTTTCGACATAGACGACCCCCGGATCGGCCGGCTCGGGAAAGGTCAGCACGCTGAAGGCGCTGCCCATCGACCCGTATTCGCCTGCGCCGAACGTCAGGATCTGGATGGTGCGGCCGGGCCTGTCGGCCTCCTTGGCCAGCCGCCGCAACTGTGCCTGGAACGCCTCCGCACCGCCGATCGGCCGCCGCAGTGCCGCCTCATCGAGCACCACCCAGAGCTTCGGGGGAGTGTCGGTGTTCTGCCGGCGCATTCGCAGCTCTACCCGCCGATCCACCTCGTCGCCGGGGGCATCCGGATGCTCGGCACGGATGACCGCGCGGGCGCAATCAGCGGTCTGGAGCAGGCCGGGGATCAGTTGAGGCTCGAAGGCGCGGATCTCCGCCGCCTCGGCCTCCAGTCCGACGTAGACCTCGAACCAGTCCGGCAGCACGTCGTCGTACGCCTGCCACCAGCCGCGCTTGCGGGCGTCGCGGGCCACCTGAACAAGTGCGTCGACTTCGTCACCCTCGACGCCGTACAGCTCAAGGAGGCCGCGGGCGACCGGCGGCATGACGGAGACCTGGGCGTTCTCGATCCGGCTGATCGCCGACTTCGAGATGCCCACCTCCTTGGCGGCCTGGTCGGCGGTCATGCCGGTCTGCTCGCGGAGGCGACGAAGCGCGGCAGCCAGGCGTCGACGTCGGACGGTCGGACTTCCAGTCATAGTCGTCAGTTTGGCGTAATCGGACACGCTTCGCAACGACACACTCCCGAATCGGGAGTTGCATAAACTGCCGGCAGGCCTGCACGATGAGTGAGGCCCCGGATCGCATGAGTGACGAAAGGCGCTCACCTTCCTGGCTGCTCGACAGGCCCTGCTGTCGTACTGCTGATTGAAGGCTGCGGTGGCAGGTGCCGGGGTGGGTCCGCCGGTGCGGGGTGGGCCGGTGGGCCTACCCCATCCACAGGTCAATCTCGACGGTGAGAGGCAGGTCCTGTCATGCGCGTCTTCTTCCGGCGTGCCCGGAGTCGTCAGCGGTCGGTCAGCGGGCCGACCTGCTACCGCTCGGCGGCCTACCATCCGCTGCGGCCCTGGCAGGTGCGCGAGCGGGGTTTCCGGCCGACTCCGCTCGGACGCCGCGTGCTCGACCCGCAGGAGGTGCGAGAGTTCCTCGACCGGGTCGCCGGTGACCTGGCCGTGGTCTACGACGCGCTGGCGCAGAGCCGCCGGGAGACCGATCGGGTCAAGGACGCGCTGCGCCGCTGGCAGTCCGAGCAGGCCCGCGCCCGCAACGAGCGGGGGTACGACCGGTGACCGAGCGCTGGGTCATCCACCTGCCCGTGGTCGCCAGCGACCTGCTCTCCGCCCAGCGGCTCGCCCGGGTGGTGGCGCACTGGACGCACGTTCTGCCGCAGATCGACCCGGGCGGCACCACCGTGTCAGCGGAGGACGCGCAGAACGTACGCCACTGGGTCTTTTGCGACCGGCTGCTGCCCGGCGGCCGGCGCTGCGTGCTCCGGCCCGATCACGACGGCGGGTGTTCCCGGCGGTTCCGCCGGCGGTGAGCGCTGCGGTGGCGCTCCCATGATGTGTGCGGTCGCTCGACCGGCGGGCTGGGACCTGCGGCGATGACACCTTAGGATCGGCGGGTTGCCGGTGACGCCGGCCTCACGGGGCGCAAGTGCGAGGAGCGGTGATGACCCTGCTACGGGACGTGATCGACATTCCGACCTCGGTCGGCGACGGTGACTTCGTCGTCCGCGCCGCCGAGGGCGCAGACCTGCGCCGCTACGTGGTCACCGACCAGCTCCGGGACGACTTCGCCGAGGCGCTGCGCCGCATCGGCCACGCCGTCACCACCGGGCGCTCCCAGGCGATGTTCCTGCACGGTTCGTTCGGCTCCGGCAAGTCGCACTTCATGGCGGTGCTACGGGAGATCCTCCAGCACAACCCGGAGGCCCGCGAGGTGCGCGGCCTGGCCGAGCCGGTCCTCGCCGCCGACCCCTGGCTGCGCGACCGCAAGCTGCTCACCCTCACCTTCCACATGCTCGACGCGCGCTCCGTCGAGCAGGCCGTTCTGGAGGGCTACCTCAACCAGATCACCGCGCTGCACCCGGAGGCGCCCGTCCCCGCCGTACACCGGTCGGACGCGATGCTCGACGACGCCGCACGGCTGCGCCAGCGGATGGGCGACGACGCCTTCTTCGCGGCGCTGCGCGATGGTGGCGGCGCACCCGCGGCCGGCGGCGGCCTCTCACTCGCCGCGCTGCGCGCCCAGGCCGACGGCTGGACCCCGCAGAGCTACGCCGCCGCTGCGGCGGCGGTACCCGGCACCGAGCAGCGGGACCGGTTGGTCAGCGCGCTGACCAGCACGTTCTTCACCGGCGCGGTCCGCAGCGGGGAGTACCTCGACCTGGACACCGGCCTCGCAGTGATCACCCGGCACGCCAAGGCTCTCGGGTACGACGCGCTGGTGCTCTTCCTCGACGAGCTGATCCTCTGGCTCTCCACGAAGATCAGCGACCACACCTTCGTCAACACCGAGGGTGCGAAGCTCAACAAGCTCGTCGAGTCGGCCGACGCCACCCGGCCGCTGCCGCTGATCTCGTTCGTCGCCCGGCAGCGCAACCTGGAGGACTTCCTCGGCCCCCAGGTCGGCGGCACCGAGCGGGAGGCCCTCGCGCACGTCATGCGCAGCGTCCAGGGCCGCTTCGGTGAGATCGTCCTCGCCGACACCAACCTGCCCGAGATCACCGAGAAGCGGCTGCTCAAGCCGCTCACCGACGACGGCCGGGCGGTCATCGACAACGCCTTCGCCGCCGTGAAGGGCAACCGGGAGGTCTGGGACGCCCTGCTGCTCGGCGCCCAGTACGGCGACGCCGGAATCGGCTCCGACGCCGCCGCCTTCCGCAAGCTCTACCCCTTCTCGCCCGCCCTGGTCGCCACCCTGGTCGCGCTCTCCCAGGCGTTGCAGCGCGAGCGCACCGCGTTGAAGGTGATGACCGAGCTGCTCGTCGACCGCCGCGACACCCTGCGGGTCAACGACCTGATCGGGGTGGCCGCCCTCTTCGACCCCCTGGTGCTGCACGGCGAGCTGCCCGACCGGCCCAAGCTCAAGCAGCTCTTCCAGGCCGCCCGCACCCTCTACACCCAGAAGCTGCGCCCCATCCTGCTCAACCTCAACGGCATCACCGAAGATCAGGCGGCTGGCCACCAGCAGTTCCAGCTCGACGACAAGCTGGTCAAGACGGTGCTGCTCGGCGCGCTGGTCCCCGAAGTGCCGGCCCTGCACAACCTCACCGCCGCCAAGCTGCACGCGCTGAACTTCGGCTCGATCACCTCGCCGATCCCCGGCTACGAGCGGCAGATCGTGCTCAACCGGCTCAACCGGGTCGCTGACGGCGCCGGCGAGCTGCACCTCACCAAGACCCCCGACCCGGTGGTGTCGCTCAAGCTGCACACCGTCGACTACGACAAGCTGCTCGACCTGGTCCCCGAGGACGAGGCCACCACCACCGGCGTCCGGCAGCAGCTCATCCGGGAGCTGGTCACCGCGGAGATGGGCATCGCCGGCGCCGAGGGGCAGCTCGGTGAGCTGCTGCACTCCCGGGACTGGCGCGGCCGGCGGCACACCCTCCAGGTCAAGTTCGGCAACGTCCGCGACCCCGACACCATGCCGGTCTCCGCGCTGATCGCCACCGGCGAGGCGTGGCGCGTCATCATCGACTATCCGTTCGACCCACAGGGCTACGAGCGCAGCGCCGACCGCGCCCGGATCGAGCGCCTGGAACGCGGCTCCCGGACCGTCTTCTGGCTGCCCTACTTCCTCACCGACGAGCTGATGGGCAAGGTCGGCCAGCTTGCCAGGATCAACTACCTGCTGGGCAACGGCACCGGCGACCGGCTCAACTCGCTGGCCGCCGATTGGCCCCTCGCCGATCGGCAGCAGGGCCGGGTCTACCTCCAGCAGCGCCAGACCCAACTGCGCGGCACGCTGATCAGCGCCATGATGCAGGCGTACGGGTCGGCCACGTCGCGCGGCTCCGACGTGCAGGACGACGCCATCGGGGTGTTCCACACCCTCGCCGAGGGCCTGCACGTCGGCGACCCCCGGGGCGGCACCCTCGCCGAGGCGTTCCACAACCTGACCGGGGAACTCCTTGCCTGGTCCTACCCGGGTCGTCCGGCCATGCCGGACGACGAGAAGCCCGTCACCCGCAGCGAGATGACCAAGATCCTGGAGTACGCCCGGCTGGCCGCCGCCGACCCCGCCCGCGGTGTCAGCGTGCCCAACCCGGTTGACCAGCGCATCCTCCGGCGCGTCTGCAACAACCTGCGCCTCGGTGAGCTGATCGAAGGCCGCTACGTGCTCAACACGAGCACCTGCCGGTGGAGTCAACACCTGCTTCAGGCAGCCGCCAACGAGGGCTACACCGACCACTTCCCGGTGCACGTGCTGCGCCGGCTCATCGACGAGCCCGCCGCGTTCGGCTTCGACCGGGAGCTGCAAAACCTGATCATCGTCGTTTTCGGGCTGGAGCAGCAGCTCGCCTGGTACCAGCACGGCGGCAAGGTCGACGTGACCAACCTCGCCCTCGTGCGCGACGAGCTGGAGCTGCGCCACCCACCGATGCCCGACGAGCAGGCCTGGGCAGATGCGGTCCGCCGGGGCTCGGCGATCTTCGGCGGCGTGCTGCCCGTCTGGCGGACGCCGGCCAACCTCGGTGAACTCGCCGGAACGCTGCGCACGGCGGCGAGCACGCGCACGAAAGCCGCGCGCGACCTCGTCGAAGCACTGGAAGCCCACGCCGACGTGCTGGGCCTGGACACGTCGGCCCCGACCGGCCGGCTCGCCACCGCACGCCGCGCGGCCCGACTCGTGACCGAGCTGGCGACCGAGCGCGACGACGTGGTGCTGGTCGAAACGATTGCCCGTGCCGACCTGGGCGACGTCGACGACCAGGCCGTCGGGGAGCTGCTCAGCCAGGCGGGCACCATCCTCACCGCCATGGCCCGAGGCCACCAGTGGTCCCTGCTCCAGGCGATCTCGGCCCGGGCCGCCCACGACGAGCAGGCGCAGGCGATCATCGGGCAGCTCCGGGAGGTCGCCCGGCACCAGCAGCACGGGCAGGACCTGGTGGACGCCCTCCAGACGGCAGTCGACGCGTCGGCGGCGCTGCTCGCCACCAACCCGCCGCAGGGCCGCACAGACAACAACCCCGGCGGTACGCCGAACGGCGGGGGGACGATCCCCACCGTCACGGTCCCGGGGCAGCAGCAGCCCCGCGAGTCCGGCCCTGTCGAAGTGCCCGCGAATGGTGGCCCTGGCGGGCCGGGCCGTGCGGCTGAGATCGAGGGGACCGGTGGGGCCGGGCCGGTCGCGGTGGCCGGTGGTGACCGGCTGATCGTGGTCGCCCATCAACGTCGCGAGGTCGCCGATGCGGCCACCTGGGAGAAGGTAGCTGCCGAGATCGCGGCCGAGATCACCGCCGGGCGGCGCGTCACGGTCACCTGGGAGATCCGGTGACCGGCTCGGCGGCCAGCCGCGGCGCACACCGGCGAGCCGGCGCGGCGGGATCCGCGGCCGGTCGTAATGAGGTGGCATCGTGAGCGTGCCGGTCGGCGTGGCCCCGCCCGACGCGATCCGCCGCAAGGTCGAGGCGTGGCTGGCCGAGGACGACCCGGCGGACGCCATCGCGCTGACCGCCCGCCCCGACGGGCCGGCCGAAACGGTGCTCAGCATCAACGGCTGTCGGGTCCGGGTCGTCCCGTGTCCCACACCGCTGGCCGCCCGCGCCGCCCTGCACGACCGGGCCGACGGCGAACGGCTGGTCCTGTTGACCGAGTTGACCGACACCGAACTGGGCGACGGGGTCCTCGCCCACCTCAGCAAGCAGACCGTCCGCAAGATCGACCCGTGGGACCTGGTCCGGCAGATGTTCGGCGGGGTGGCCGCCCTCGACCCCACCCTGGTCCGGGTGGGACGCTGGGTCGCCAACGCGCTCACCGACAACGCCCCAACCGACGGCTGGCCCGCCCCGCCCGGCGCGATCCTCACCCGCGACCACGCACTGCGCAGCCTCACCTCCGAATTGCTCGACCTGCCACCCGCCGAACTCGACGACAGCGGCCTGGTGCAGTGGAGCACCGATGCCCGGCGGCAACTGCGCTTCACCCAGCTGCCGGAGGCCGTCGCCGACGGCATCACCGCGTACCTGGCCGGGACCGCCGGCCATGCTGCCGTCCCGATGATGGCCGCCGTACGCGCCGGACACGGCGTCGACGTCATCCCGCTGGGGCTGCTGGCCGGGCTGCTCTGGAGCGCCGGCTCCGGTGGCGCCGTCCAGGTGGAGGCGGCTGTCGGTCGTACCCGGCTGGAGCCCCGATTCGGTGGGCTCCGGCCCAGCCCGCAGCAGGCCGAGTCGCTGCACCAGGCGGCCGAGGCGTGGGTCTACCGGACTGTCGAGTCGGGTGACAACGGCCGGGACGAGGCGATGCGGATACTGCGCCGGGCCGAGGCGATCGCTGCCGAGATCGGCATCACGGCCATGCTCGGTGCCTCGACCGTCCTGCCCAGCGGATTCGTTCAGCGTCTGCGGGCCTTCGCCGACGCCGTACGGCTCGCCGTGCCGGCCAGTGGGTCGGCGCTCTCGGCGGCGGTGGCACGGGCACAGTCGGCCCTCTCCACGGTGGAGGAGCACCGGGCCGCTGAGCCGCGCCGGGTCGAGACCGCCCGGATGGCCGTCCGCCTGCTGCGCTGGCTGCACACCACCGACGGCCCGCCACCGACCACCCTGCTCGACGCGTTGCACCGGCAGGTCCGGCAGGACGGTTGGGTCGATAGGGCCCGCCTCGACGTCTTCGCCGGGGATCCCGACCCACAGGTCGCCGAGGCGTACCGACTGCTGCACCGGGCTGTCGACGCCCGACGCTCTCGGCACGACCAGCAGTTCGCCACGCTGCTCGCCGCCGCCAGCAGCGCCGAAGCGGAGCCCGGTGCGCTACTGCGCGTCGAAGATGTGCTCGAGCGGGTGGTCCAGCCGGTCCTCGACACCGGTCGCCGGGTGCTGCTGCTCGTCATGGACGGCATGGGTGTCGCCGCCGCGACCGAGCTGGCCGAGTCCGTCACCCGCAGCGGCGCCTGGGTGGAACTCACCCCCGATGGCGGCCCGCGCACGGGTGTGTTGGCGGCTTTGCCCACCGTCACCGAGGCCAGCCGGTGCAGCCTGCTGAGCGGGCGCATCGCTGCCGGCGGCCAGCAGGCCGAGCGGAAGGCCTTCCAGCAACGGTTCGCTGCCGGACGGCTGCTGCACAAATCGGCGTTGCGGGCCGGAGCCGGAGCGGCCCTCGACCCGGACGTGCTCGCTGTCCTCGACGACAAGTCGATCCGCCTGGTCGCCGCCGTCGTCAATACGATCGACGACGCGCTGGACCGCAGCGACCCGGGGACCACCGTCTGGGGCGACGACACCATCACCGCCGTCGGCGACCTGCTGACCTCTGCGGGCGACCCAGATCGAGTGGTCGTCATCGTCTCCGACCACGGCCACGTCGTCGACCGAGGCCCCGAGTCGATTACCCTGCCCAGCGCCAGCAATGAGAACCGGTGGCGACCGCCTACCGATCCGCCCGGTGACGCCGAGGTGGCCGTCGCCGGCAGCCGGGTGGCGCTCGGCGGCGGATCCGTCGTCCTGCCCTGGCGAGAAGAGGTGCGGTACGGGCCGCGCAAGGCGGGCTACCACGGCGGCGCAGCGCCAGCGGAAGCCGTCATCCCGCTGCTCGTGCTCATCGCCGGTGACGACTCCGCCGTGCCCGGCTGGGCCGGTGCGCCGGTGGCCAGCCCGGACTGGTGGCGCGAACCGCTGACGGAGAGCACATCCCTGCCAGCTGACCCCCCGCCGGCAACCCGGCGTCGCCCGCGCAAATCCGTCGAGCAGCAGACCGACGGTCTTTTCGACCTGATGCCGGCCGTCGTCGCGCCGGCTGCCGCACCGCAGCCGGTACCCACCGCGCCCGACCCGGTGGCGGCCCTGCTCTCCAGCGAGCGCTACGCCCAACGGCGTGACCCCCGGCTGCCCCTGGCCGACGAACGGGTCGCCGCGCTGCTGAACACGCTGATCGCCGGCGGTGACCGGGCGACCCTCGACACCCTCGCCGCCCGGTCCGGCGTACCGGCGCACCGGATCAATGGCACGATCACGGCGTTGCGTCGGCTCCTTCAGGTCGAGGGATATCCCGTGCTTACCCTCGACGCGGACGGCCGCACCGTTCACCTCAACCGCGCGTTGCTGATCGAGCAGTTCGAGCTGGAGCCGCGGTGACCGTGGAATTGTCGGCCCGCCGCCGCCGGGACATCGTCGACGCGCTGCGCCGCGGGGTAGTCCCGAGCAACGGACTCGACGCACTCGCGGTCGGGCTGGACCGGTTCACCACCGCGCTGGACGACGACCTGGAACGGGTCGCCAGCGGCGGGAGCGTCTTCAAGGCCGTGCGTGGCGAATACGGGGCCGGCAAGACGTTTTTCACGCGGTGGCTGGCCGAACGCGCCAAGCGACGGGGCTTCGCCGCCGCAGAGGTGCAGATCTCCGAGCTGGAGACACCACTGCACCGGATGGAGACCGTCTACCGGCGGCTGGTCGAACATCTCAGCACCGAGCAGTTCGCCCCAAGCGCCTTCCGACCCGTACTCGATGGCTGGATCTTTGCGCTCGAAGAGGACGTCCTCGCCGGCGGCGCGGTCACCGAGGACGATGCCGAGGCGCTGGACCGAGCCGTCGGCGAGTTGCTGGAACGCCGGTTGGGCGACATCTCGCGGAGCACCCCGGGCTTCGCCGCAGCCCTGCGCGGTTACCGAGCCGCCAGTGCCAGCGGTGACCACCTCACCGCCGACGGATTGGCAGCCTGGCTGGGTGGGCAGCCGTACGTCGCCGCGTCCGCGCGGCGGGCAGCTGGGGTCAAGGGCGACCTTGACCATTACGGCGCGCTGAGCTTCCTCCAAGGATTGCTTACCGTCCTGCGCGACAGTGGCCACCAGGGGCTACTACTGGTGCTGGACGAGGTCGAGACGCTGCAACGGGTGCGCTCTGACGCACGGGACAAGGCATTGAACGCCCTCCGACAGCTCATCGACGAGGTTCACGCGGACCGGTTCCCTGGACTCCTGCTGGTGATCACGGGGACGCCCGCTTTCTTCGACGGCCCACAGGGCGTCCAGCGCCTCGCGCCGCTCGCGCAACGTCTCGCCACCGACCTCGGCCCCGACCCGCGCTGGGACAACCCCCGCGCCACCCAACTGCGGCTATCCGGGTTCACTGTCGACGCCCTGGTGGAACTCGGCAGCCGGGTGCGAGATATCTACGCCAGCGCGCAGGTCGACGCTCGGGTGGACGACGACTACCTCGCCACACTGGCCCGGGCCGTCACCGGCGCGCTGGGGGGTCAGGTCGGGGTGGCACCCCGCGTCTACCTCAAGAAGCTCGTCGCGGACGTCTTCGACCGGGTGGACCAGTTCGCCGACTGGGAGCCGCGGCGGCACTACGCACTGGCCCTGCGGGCCGACGAGCTGACCGAGGTCGAGCGCAACGCTGCCGCTCGCGCCGACGACATCGAACTGACGCTCTGACGTGTTGCCAGACCTTGACCCGGTCGTGGTGCACCACGTGGTCAACAGCCTGGGTTGGCGAGACCTGCGTCCATTGCAGCGCGCAGCGATCGTCCCGGTGCAGGGTGGTCTAGATGCTCTCCTGCTCGCCCCAACGGCGGGCGGCAAGACGGAGGCCGCACTGTTTCCGCTGCTGTCCCGGATGGCCGCGCACCAGTGGACTGGTACGTCGGTGCTCTACCTCGCCCCGCTGAAGGCGCTGCTCAACAACCTGGAGCCTCGACTAGAGCAATATGCTGGTTGGCTCGGGCGGCGGGTGGCCCTCTGGCACGGGGACATCGGCGCCTCGCGGCGGCGGGCAGTGCTCTTCGAGCGGCCGGACATCCTGCTGACCACACCTGAGTCACTGGAAGCCATGCTGGTCAGCGCCAACGTCGACCACCGCCAGTTCTTCGCCGGTCTTCAAGCGGTGGTCGTTGATGAGGTGCACGCCTTTGCGGGAGATGACCGAGGTTGGCACCTGCTCGCCGTACTGGAACGCCTGACCCGGGTGGCTGGCCGGCCGCTGCAGCGGATCGGGCTCTCCGCCACCGTCGGCAACCCCGGCCACCTGCTCACCTGGCTCCAGGGCTCCGGTGCGGGTAGCCGGCCGGCTCAGGTCGTCGCACCCGAGGTGGTCCAAGTCGAGGGTGGCGCACCAGCGGGCGAGATCGAGCTGGACTATGTCGGCTCGCTCACCAACGCCGCAGCCGTGATCGCCGCCCTGCATCCGGGTGAAAAGCGGCTGGTCTTCTGCGAATCCCGGCAGACAGTCGAGGAGCTCGGACAACTGCTACGGGAGCAGGGCGTTACCACCTTCTTGTCGCATGCGTCGCTGTCCGTGGACGAGCGGCGCCGCGCGGAACAGGCGTTTGGTGAGTCACGAGACTGCGTCATCGTTTCAACCAGCACACTCGAACTCGGTATCGACGTCGGCGACCTGGACCGGGTGATCCAGATTGACGCGCCGGCCACCGTGGCGTCCTTTCTGCAGCGGCTGGGACGCACCGGTCGCCGTCCGGGAAGCAGCCGGAACTGCCTGTTCCTGACGCTCGGTGGCCAGCCGCTCGTGGAGGCGGCCGCGCTGCTCCTGCTCTGGTCGCGAGGTTGGGTGGAGCCGGTCACCGCACCGCCGGAACCTCGGCACATCGTCGCGCAACAGGTGCTCGCGCTCTGTCTTCAGGAGCATCGGATCGGTGCGGAGACCTGGATCCAGGCATGGAACGAGCTGCCGCCCTTTGAGAAGAACGCCCGACCGATCGTTCGACACCTCGTCGAGCACGGCTATCTGGAGCAGGACGAGGGCATGCTCTTCATCGGTCCCACCGCTGAGGAGCGGTTCGGCCGTCGTCACTTCATGGAGATGACGGCCGTATTCACCGGGCCGCCCGAGTTCACCGTCCTCCTGGGCCGTAGCGAGCTGGGTCGGATCGATCCCAGCCTGCTCACCGAGGAGGTCCGGGGCGAACGCCGCCTGCTGTTGAGCGGCCGGAGTTGGCGCGTTACGTACATCGACTGGCGCCGTCGGCGGTGTTTCGTCGAGCCTGCCGACGGCGGCGGACGTGCCCGTTGGACGGGCACCGGGTGGGCGTACCGCAGTCACGAGATCACCCGGGCGATGCGTGAGGTGCTGCTGGGAGCGGAGCCTCCGGTCGCCCTCACCCGTCGTGCGCTGACTCGCCTGGCGCGGGAGCGCGAGGAGAAACTGCACCTGGTGCACCCCGGTGGCACTGTCATTGTCCGCGAGGGCAGCGGTGACCTGCGCTGGTGGACCTGGGCGGGTTTCCGGACGAATGCCACGTTGACTGCCACGCTGGGCGAAGTCGTCGATCCGGTGGAGCGGTTCGACGGCAACAGCATCCGACTACGGGAAGACGTCACACCTGCGGCCTGGCGGGCACTCACCGCGGACGCCGCCACCCGACTGTGCCTGCCAGAGGTCAACGACAAGGCCCTGGACGGTCTCAAGTTCGGCGCCGCCCTGCCGAAACGGTTGGCCGCAGCCACGCTGGCTGCGCGCCTGGCCGACCCGGAGGGCGCTGCCGTGGTGCTGAACGAACCCGTACGGTTCGTCATCGTCTAGTAGTGGGTGCACTGGTTCCTCAGTGAGTATCGGCGATGGGCGGTTCAGCGGCGGGGGGTTTCGCTGGCGATGGTCGCCTCCCGGGGCAGGGCCGCCGCGCGCAGCGCCCAGTCCAGCGCGTAGTCGGCGATCTGCTCCCACCCGTCCTGCCCGACGGTGAAGTGTGATCGGCCGGCGAACTGCTCGTACGCCGTGAGAGCGCGGGACTTCTGGTACAGCCCGGCGTTGCTGCGGACCACCGACGCCGGCACCACGTGGTCGACCTCGCCGGCCATCAGCAGCAGCGGCGCCCGGTCGTTACGCCCGACGTCGACGCGGGCTGGCGAGCGCGGGTCGAGGTTGGCGAACGCACCCTCGAAGAACACCCGACCGGCGCCGGGGACCGCGTAGCGCTGCCAGGCCCGGTCGGAGTCCTCGCGGCTCATCGTGTTGCCGAAGGTGTAGGCGAAGTCGTCCTGGGTGAACGGGACGGCCTTGCCCCGATTGGCGGGGCTACGCAGGATTGGAAAGCCTGAGCGCAGTTGACTCAGCGGCACCTTGAGCACGCCCTTCACCGCCGCGGGATGCACACCCACCACCGCCGCGCCGAGACCCCGGTCGGCGAGGACCTGGGCGAACAGACCGCCGAACGAGTGCCCCATGATGATCGGTGGTCGGGGCAGCGCCCGGATGATCTTGTCGTAGTGCGCCACGATGGTGGCCATGCTCTGCTCGGCGATCGGGCTGGGGTCGTCGCGCAACTGCTCCACGGACCGGTCCATCCCGGGCCAGGCGGGGGCGATGACGTGCATGCCGCGCTCGGTGTACCGCTGGGCCCACCCCTCCCAGCTGCGCGGCGTCATCCAGAGTCCGTGGATCAGCACGATCGTGTCGACCTGACCCTGCGGCGTGGCACCCATCGCGTCCTCCCGGTGTCGCGGCGTTCGGCCGGCGGTTACCCGCTGCGGGGCCGGGAAACCCGGGAAACCCGCCCTGACAAATGTCACGGCCGGGGCGTGACGACCGCTCCGGGCATCGGGGTACGCGCCGCTGGAGCATCAGTGGCATGACCAGTACGCATCCGGCTGTCGAGTTGGACGGCCTCACCAAGAGCTTCGGCGCGGTCACCGCTGTCGACGGGTTGAGCCTACGGGTGCAGCCCGGCGAGGTGGTGGCGTTCCTCGGCCCGAACGGCGCGGGCAAGACCACCACCATCGACATGCTGCTCGGGCTGTCCCGCCCGGACACGGGCACCGTCCGGGTCCTCGGCGGAACCCCGGACGACGCGGTGGCCCGGGGCCGGGTCGCCGCCGTACTCCAGACCGGCGGGCTGCTCAAGGACCTCACCGTGGGCGAGACGGTCCGGATGACCGCCTACTTCTACCGGCACACCCGCCCGGCGGCGGAGGTGCTGGAGCGCGCCGGCATCACCGACATCGCCGACCGGGTGGTCGGGCGCTGCTCGGGTGGTCAGCAGCAGCGACTGCGCTTCGCGTTGGCCCTGCTGCCCGACCCGGACCTGATGGTGCTCGACGAGCCGACCACCGGCATGGACGTCGAGGGCCGGCGGGACTTCTGGCAGGCCCTGCGCCGTGACGCCCGGCGCGGACGGACGGTCATCTTCGCCACCCACTACCTCGACGAGGCGGACGCGTACGCCGACCGGATCGTGCTGGTCCGGCAGGGGCGGATCGTCGCCGACGGCACCACCGCCGAGATCAAGAACCTGGCCGCCGGCCGTACGGTGCGGGCCACCCTGCCCGGCGCCGACCAGGCCGCGCTCGCCGCGCTGCCCGGCGTGGACGCCGTGGAGGTGCGCGGCGACAGCGTGCTGGTGCGGACCGGCGACTCGGACGCGATCGCCCGGTACCTGCTGACCCGGACCGGCGCCCGGGACGTCGAGATCACCTCCCGCAACCTCGAGGACGCCTTCCTCGCCCTGACCACCGCGCAGACCGGAGCCTGAGATGACCACCGCGACCCCCACCCGAGCCGGCGTCACGGAGCCGGACCGTCGGCTGCCCGCACTGGGCGGGTTCGCCCCGGGCGCCCTGCGTATCGAGCTGCGCCGGGTGCTGCGCAACCGCCGCACCCTCGCCTTCACGCTGATCATGCCGGGCGTCTTCTTCCTCATCTTCGGCCTGCCGCAGGGCGGGCAGTCACTGGACAACGGTCGGCCGGTGACGGCGTACGTCATGATCAGCCTGGCCGTGTACGCGGCCATGGTGGCCACCACAAGTGTCGGTGGCGCGGTGGCCACCGAGCGGGCGCTGGGCTGGAGCCGACAGCTGCGGCTCACCCCGCTCCGCCCGGCGGCGTACGTGGCCACCAAGCTGATCACCGCGATGAGCCTCGGTCTGCTCGCCGTCGTCGTCGAGTTCCTGGTGGGTGCCGTGGCCGGTGTCCGCGTCCCGGCGTACGTCTGGCTGCTGTCCGGGCTCGCGGCCTGGCTCGGCTCGCTGGTCTTCGCCGCGTTCGGTCTCTTCATCGGCTACCTGGCGCCGGCCGAGAACGTCATGCAGATCATCGGCCCGGTGCTGGCGGTGCTGGCCATGTTCGGCGGGCTGTTCGTCCCGGTCGAGGTACTGCCGGACGTGCTCCAGCAGGTCGCGAAGTTCACCCCGGTGTACGGCATGGGCGTGCTGGCCCGCGCCCCACTGACCGGCGACGGGGTGAGCATGGCGGCGGTGGCGAACCTCGTCGTCTGGGCGCTGCTCTTCGGCGTCGGAGCGGCCCGGCTGTTCCGCCGGGACACCGCGCGGGTCTGACCGGCCGCGACCGTTAGCGTGAACCCGATGGACTCCCTGACGGGTCAACCCCGACCGGTGAGCCGCCGATGGCGGTTCACCGGTTGGCTGCTGGCTGGGGTGTGGCTGTTCTTTCTCAACGTGCCGCTCTCCACAGCGCTGCAGCAGCCGCAGCCGTGGCGGCGGATCGTCGGCGTCGCCACCCTGTTCGCTTTCGGCCTCGGCTACGTGCTGCTGTTCCAGTGGGCCCGTAACCTGCGCGAGCACCTCCGACCGATCCCTCCACGCCGCGCCGGGATCGCGCTGGTGGGGCTGGTCGTGCTGGGTTTGGCCAGCATTCCAGGCACCGCCGGGGACTGGACGGCGACGCTGGTGTTCGTGGCCGCGTCGGCGGTGTTCCTGCTGTCGGCGGTGCAGGCGCTGATCATCGTGGCGCTCTGCGCGCTGATCCCACTCGTGGGGGCCTGGCTGGTGCCGACCTGGACGGGGGAGAGCACTGTCACCTTCGCGGTGCTGCTCGCCTCGTTCGCCATGTTCGGGGTGTCCCGGCTAGCCCAGCGCAACAGCGAACTCCGCGCCGCCCAGCAGGAGATCGGCCGGCTCGCGGTCGCCGAGGAGCGGGCCCGCGCCGCCCGCGACCTGCACGACATCCTCGGGCACTCGCTCACCGTCGTGGCGATCAAGGCCGAGTTGGCCGGGCGGCTGATCGAGGTCGACCGGGACCGGGCCGCCGCCGAGATCGCCGAGGTGGAGGCGCTGGCCCGGGCCGCGCTGGCTGACGTACGACAGACTGTCGGGGCGTACCGCGAGGTCAGCCTCGCCGCGGAGCTGGCCGGCGCCCGCTCCGCGTTGGCCGCGGCGGGCATCGCGGCGGACGTGTCAGCGGAGATGCCGGACCTGCCGGTGGAGTGGGACCGGTTGTTCGGCTGGGCGGTACGGGAAGGGGTGACGAACGTGGTTCGGCACAGTGGGGCGCGGTGCTGCGTGATCCGGGTGCACCCGGATCGGGTCGAGATCAGTGACGACGGTCGTGGCCCGTCCACTCCGGACGCGAACGGGCACGGGCTGGTCGGCCTGCGGGAGCGGGCGCGGCGGCTGGACGCGGTGGTGACCGTCGGTCGTCGGCCGGCGGGTGACGGCTTTCTGTTGCGGGTGCACGCGCCGGGGGAGTCCCGGTGAGCGGCGGGTCCACGCCGATCCGGCTGCTGCTCGCCGACGACCAGGCGCTGGTCCGGGGTGCGCTGGCCGCCCTGCTCTCGTTGGAGGGGGACCTGACCGTGGTCGCCGAGGTCGGCCGGGGCGACGAGGTGGTGCCCGAGGCCCGCCGCAGTTCGCCGGACGTCGCCCTGCTGGACGTGGAGATGCCCGGCCTGGACGGGATCGCCGCCACCGCGGCGTTGCGGGCCGCGCTGCCGACCTGCCGGGTGCTGGTGGTGACCACCTTCGGTCGACCCGGCTACCTGCGTCGGGCGATGGAGGCGGGTGCGAGCGGTTTCGTGGTCAAGGACACCCCGGCCCGGCAGCTCGCCGACGCGGTCCGCCGGGTGCACGCCGGCCTGCGGGTGGTCGACCCGACGCTGGCCGCGGAGACCCTGGCCGCCGGGGTGAGCCCGCTGACCGAGCGGGAGACCGAGGTGCTGCGCACCGCACGCGGCGGTGGCACCGTCGCCGACCTGGCCAGGGCGCTGCACCTGTCCGAGGGCACGGTCCGCAACCATCTGTCGGCGGCGATCGGCAAGACCGGTGCCCGCAACCGGGCCGACGCGCTCCGGGTCGCCGAGCAGAACGGCTGGCTGCTCGGCGAGTGACGGCGCGTGCCGGCGCTCAGGCGGTCGGCGGCGGGGCGGCCAGTTGGTCGATCACGACGACGCTGCTGCCGGGACGGACCTCGGCGAGCAGTTCCCGTTGACCGCTGCGGGTCAGCCGGATACAGCCGTTTGTGGTGTTCTCGCCCAGCTCGTCGTCGTGGTACCAGGTGTGCACCCCGATGTGCGCCCCGCGCAGCCCGGACGGCACCGACTCCGGGTCGTCGGGCACCGAACCGAGGGCGTAGATGTCCACTCCGCCGTAGACCTCCTCCGGCGGTGGGGTGCGGCCCAGGATGAACGTCCGCCCGAGCGGGGTCTCCTGGCCCGACTGGCCGAGGCTGACCTCCCAGGAGCGCACCGCCTTGCCGGCCCGGTACCAGGTGAGCCGGTGGACCTTGCGTTCCACCACGATCTGGTCGCGCAGCGGCACCGTCTCGAAGCCCCCGGGAGGCAGCCAGGCGAGCCGTCGGTTGGCCGAGGGCAGCAGGACGGCCGTCCAGCCGGCACGCCGCTGGGCGATCGGCATGGTCAGCTCGACACCGTTGATTGTCGGTTCGAGAAAGGCGCGCGGCCGACCGCCGGGTGCGTCGTACGCGGCGATCCGTCTGGTCGGGTGCGCGCCGTCGGTCAGCGGCGTGACGTCCATGGTGTTCGGATCGGCGGGGAACCCTCCGGGCGCGGGGTCGTAGTCGACCACCGGCAGCCCGTCCGGGGCGGGCGCGGCCGGGGGGATCGACTCCTCCGGGCTCTGCTCCACACTGCTCGGCGTCGGGTCGGCTACCACCACGTTGCGGTCGTCGGGGGCCGTCGAGCTGGGGGTGAGGGCCTGGCCGACCAGCAGCGCGGTCACCAGCAGCGCGGGTACGCCGATCGCGGCGGCCACCCAGACGCCGCGACGATGGTACGGAGTCTTTCGGTCAAACGGCACGAAACCACTCTATGGTGGCGGATGCTTCGGGGCCCCCGGTTCGGCGAGAACCGCCGTCCGGAGGCCCCGGTCGAATCAGATTCGTGCGCCGATGTGGATGGCCACGGCGTCGTGCGCCGGCACGTTGGCCACGAACCAGCCGTTACCGTCCACCGTGATCACTGGTCCGCTGCACGTGCCGCCCGCGTACGTGCCGTGGATGACGTCGCAGTATCGGCCGGCGGGCAGCCCCGTGAAGTAGGAGCGGCCGTTCACCGCGGCATCCTCGTCGTTGACGGTGATGAAGCCCTTGCCGCTGCGGCTGAACGCGATGTGGTTGTTGCCGTTGTCGTACCAGTTGGCCACGCCGGCGCCCTCGGTGGCGTTGCGGAAGCCGACCATGTTCGCGATCACCGGCCAGCGGTGTTCGCACTCCCAGCCGGAGTAGCAGGTGGTGTTGAGCGTCTTGTTGGCACCGTCCGACGGTGGGCCGGCGTCCCGGTTGCTGAAGGTGTAGCTGGACATGACGGTCGGGGAGCCGTACGGCCAGGCCAGCATGAACGCGTTCGCCAGCGCGTAGATGCCCCGGTCGCGGTAGGTCAGCACCCCACCGGAGTCGCGCTGGGTGTCGTGGTTGTCGACGAACACCGAGGCCGGGCCGGTGGGCAGGTGACCCCAGCCCTCGCCGAAGTTGCGCAGGTACGCCAACCGCTCGGAGCGGAACACCCGGGCCAGGTCCTTGCCGTAGCGGAACTCGTGCACGTCGCCGTTGCCGGTGTACTCGGTCGGTTGGACCGGCTCGCCGGCGCCGTGGATGACCTCCTGCACGATGTACGCGGAGCGGGACAGCTTGCCCCTGATGGCGGCGATGTCGGCGGCCGGCATGTGCTTGCTGGCGTCCATCCGGAAGCCGTCCACGCCGAGTGAGAGCAGGTCGTTGAGGTACGAGGCGATCTTCGTACGCACGTAGTCCGACTCGGTCTTCAGGTCGGAGAGGTTGACCAGCTCGCAGTTCTGCACCTCGTACCGGTCGTTGTAGTTGGCGATGTCGTCGCCGCCGTTGCGCCCGCAGTGGTGGAAGTCCTGGGTCTGGTAGACGCCCGGGTAGTCGTAGTGCGAGTAGGCCGAGCCGGCCCAGCCGGTGCCGCCGTTGTCCTGACCGGACATGTGGTTGATCACCGCGTCGACGATCACCTTGACCCCGGCCGCGTGACAGGTGTTCACCATCGACTGGAACTGGGCCCGGGTGCCCTTGCGGGACTCGATCCGATAGCTGACCGGCTGGTACGCCAGCCACCACTGGTTGCCCCGCACGTGCTCCTGCGGGGGCGAGACCTGCACGTAGCCGTAACCCTTCGGGCCGAGGGTGCTCTGGCACTCGCTGGCCACCGAGGGCCAGTTCCACTCGAAGAGCTGGACGATGACCTTCTTGCCGCCGGGCGGGGCGGCGACGGCCGGGGGTGCCGTCACGGTGGTGGGGACGAGCAGGCTGGCGATCAGGCCGAGGGCGAGGAGCGCCGAGCCGCGTCGACGTCGGTGCATGGGGACTCCTGACGGGAGCGGGGGATGGTGGTGCGGTGGGGGAGTGCCGGCTTGCCGGAATCTTGCAAGCCTGGCTGAAATTTGCTGAAAGGTTACAAGCGTGTTGCAGGGACTGTCAATGCATGGACATTCGTCACTGTCCAGATCGCTGGGTGGGGGGCGGGCGCAACGCACGGCGGTGCCCCTCGGTTCGATTTCGGCCCAGAAATTTCCGTCAGCGGGTGATCCGCGCGCCCCGCCGGTCCGTACTGGATGGGGGAGCAGGGGTCGGCCGGTGGTACGCCGCCGCGAGACGATCGAGGAGCAGATGGCCCGGGCACAGCAGGACAAGAAGGCGGCGACCGTCCGGACCAGCGCCAGCAGTCGGGGGGTGCGCACCCCGTCCCGGTCGGCGGGCGCCCTGCTGATCGCGTCGGTGCTCGCCGCGCTCTGGGCGGCGATCATGCTGACCGGCGCCGGTCAGACGGCGTACGCGTATGGCTTCTTCTTCACCGAGTTCTTCGCCGGGGTGATCTCCCTGGTGGCGTTGAGCCTCACCGTGATGCTCGGCCTGCTCGCCACCGACCGGCTGGTGCTGCGCATCTCGCACCGGGTGCTGATGCAGTCGGCGCACCGGGCCACCGGCGTGTTGGGCGTGGCCGGGCTCGGCTTCCACGTCCTCACCAAGGTCGCCACCGGACGGGCGGCGGCGACCGACGCGCTGGTGCCGTTCGTCGGTGGCCGAGGGCTCTACGTCGGGCTCGGCACGGTGGCCGCACTGCTGATGGTCAGCGTGATCTGGACCGGCATCATCCGGGCCCGCTTCGCCGGCGTCGGTCCGAAGTGGCTGTGGCGCACGCTGCACTCCACCGCGTACCTGGCCTGGCCGTTCGCTGTCTTTCACGGCCTCAACGCCGGCCGGGCCGCGGCGCCCTGGGTGATGTTCAGCTACCTCGGCTGCATCCTGCTGGTGGTGCTGGCCCTGCTGGTCCGGTTCTCGGTCACCATCGGTCGGCGCAGCCGCGAGCAGCACCAGGCCGCGGTGCGCAACGCGGTGATGGCAGGCCGTGCCGAGGAGGCGAAGACCGCACGATCGCTGCTGGCCGGGTTGGGTCGGCGCAGCAAGGCCGCCGACAAGCGTCCCGCCTGGGCGGAGACCACCACCGCCACCTGGGCCGCACCGGCCGCGCGACGTGACCCCGAACGGTTCACCGTCCCGGTGGTGCCCGAGCCCGGTTCCCTCGTCGAGCCGACCCGGCCCAGCCGACGACGGCGTGACGAGGAGCCGGCCGCCCGCCGCGACACCGAACGGTCCTCGCGCAGCCGGCGGACCGAGGAGACCACGACCAGCCGATCGGCCCGCCGCAGCGTGGAGGACACCGGCACGTTCCGACGCGACGAGGAGGAGTTGGAGCCGGTGACCCGCCGGCGCGCCTCCCGCACCCGGGACGAGGACGTACCGACCGGCCGGCGACGCGCCGACGAGGTCACCGCTGAGCGGTCCCGCCGCCGGTCCCGCAGCGAGGACGACGGCAGCCGTTACTCGGCGCCGCCGCAGCCGACCCTCGCCGAGCCCGAGGAGCCGTGGGACAGTCCACGCCGCTGGCAGGCCGACGACCCCATCTCCGCCGGCCCCATCTCCGTCGAGCCGATCTCGGCCGGCCCGGTCTCCAGCAGCCCGATCTCGTCGGCGCCGCGCAGCGGCAGCGGCCGGCACAGCGCCGACGACGACCTGCCCGAGGAGCCGGACTACTGGCGTCCGCCGGCCCGGTACGTGCCGGACGAGGTGGCGCCGCCCGTCGACGACACCCCGACCCTTGTCGACCTGGCGTCCCGCCGTGCACGACGGGCAGCCGGCGAAGGTCGGTCCAAGCGCCGCAAGGCCAGCGCGGACGCGGTGGACGGGGCGTACTGGGCTGGGCTGCGGGGTGAGGCGAAGTGATGCGAACCGCCGTGCCACCGGTCGCCTGTGTGGGCGAACCCCGGCTCACCGCCGGCTTCGCCGAGTACGGCCGGCTCGACCTGCTCGCGCACGAGGAGGTGCACGGGCCGATCGGCCCGATGGAGCCGGCGCAACTACTCCAGCTCGCCGAGGGCATGCAGCTCAAGGGCAAGGGCGGAGCGGGTTTCCCGTTCGCCCGCAAACTGCGCGCGGTGCTGGAGTCCTGCGAACGGCAGGACCTCGCCGCCGTGGTGGTGGTCAACGCCACCGAGGGGGAGCCGGCCAGCTGGAAGGACAAGGTGCTGCTGACCCGCGCCCCGCACCTGATCCTGGACGGCGCGGCGCTGGCCGCGTACGCGCTGGACGCCGACGAGATCGTGATCGGCGTGGCGGACGACGGGGTCGGCCGGGACTCGCTGATGGATGCGCTCGAAGAGCGTCGGATGCCGGTGCAGACGACGATCGTCACCGTGCCGCACCGGTTCATCTCGGGCGAGGGCGGCGCACTGGTCAACGGGATCAACGGGCTGCCGCACATCCCGCCGGGCACCAAGAAGCGCTCCAGCGACTCCGGGGTCAGCGGCCTGCCCACCCTGCTGTCCAACGCCGAGACGTACGCCCAGCTCGCCATCGGCGCCCGACTGGGCCCGTACGAGTACGCGGCGCTCGGCACCGACGACGAGCCGGGCACCGTGCTGCTCACCGTGACCGGCGCGGCGGGCCGACCGGCGGTGGTGGAGTGCACCGCCGGCATGCCGCTGCGCGACGTCCTCGACCTGTGCGAGGTGCCGGACGTCCAGGGCATCCTGATGGGCGGCTACCACGGCAAGTGGATCACCCCGGAGGCGGCGGAGAAGGCCGAGGTGTCCCGCAAGGGGCTGGCCGCGGTCGGCGGCACCCTCGGCGCGGGCATCATCATCCCGCTCGGTGTCGACACCTGCCCGCTCGGTGAGGCCGCCCAGGTGGTGCGCTACCTGGCCGGCGAGTCCGCCGGCCAGTGCGGACCGTGCAAGATGGGCCTGCCGGACCTGGCCCGCGCGGTGGACCTGGCCGTCGCCGGCAGCCAACCGGCGGACGTGGTGCGCGCCGCCGCCGGCGAGGTGAAGGGCCGGGGCGCGTGCAGCCACCCGGACGGCACCGCCCGGTTCGCACTCTCCGCGATCGAGGTCTTCACCGAGGACCTGCGGCTGCACAGCACCGGTGACGGCTGTGGCCGACGGGTCAAGGGCGTGATGGGGCTGCCGG
This sequence comes from Micromonospora sp. NPDC050784, assembly GCF_044456765.1. NCBI lineage: Bacteria > Bacillati > Actinomycetota > Actinomycetes > Micromonosporales > Micromonosporaceae > Micromonospora > Micromonospora sp. NPDC050784. Next base: position 115,026 of record NZ_JBITGG010000006.1, read on the forward strand.
GCGCACCCGACCCGAACCCGCAAAAGCTCACCCTGGACTGGTCGCGCTGCGACGGGCACGGCCTGTGTGCGCACGTCGTACCGGACTTCATCCGGCTCGACGCGAACGGATATCCCGCCTTCCCGGCCACCCCCGTGCCGACCTGGCTGCGGGAGGGCGCGCTGAAGGCGGTCAAGGTCTGCCCGGAGCTGGCTCTCCGACTCGCCAAGGCCGAATAGCGAAGCCTCAGGCCCAGCAAGGGTCCCTTCCGGACCGGAACGGAGAAGGATGCGGATCGGCATGGCGTGGACAGGGGCCGGGCAGGTGCGCCGTGTCGCCACCGCCGGGGCGCTCGTGGTGGCCCTGCTCGGCGTTGCCGCCTGTACCGGCACCGCGCCGGGTGGGCCCACCGCCGGATCGGCCCCGGCCTCGACCGGCGCCCCGCCCACCCCGACCGGCACCCCGACCGGCACGCCGACCGGTGCCCCGCCCGCAGCGCAGGTCCCGGACGTGCTGCGCTTCACCGGGACCACCCTCGGCGGGGCCGCGTTCGACGCGGCACAGCTCGCCGGCAAACCGGTGGTGCTGTGGTTCTGGGCGCCGTGGTGCGCCACCTGCGCCAGCCAGGCCTGGACGGTGGCCGAGATCGCACCCCGGTACCGGGACACCGTGCCGATCGTCGGTGTCGCCGGGCTGGGCGAGCGGAAGGCCATGAAGGAGTTCGTCACCGAGTTCGACCTCGGCGCGACGCCGCAGATCGAGGACAGCAAGGGCGCGCTCTGGAAGCGGTTCAAGGTGACCGAGCAGAGCATCTTCGTGATCATCGACCGGAACGGCACGGTCGTCCACCAGGGCTTTCTGGACGGTGAGGCGCTCAGCGCCAAGGTCGCCGCACTGGCCGGGGCGTGACCGCCGCACTGCTGCTCGCGCTGACCGCCGGCATGCTCGGCGCGGTCAACCCGTGCGGCTTCGCGTTGCTGCCCGCGTACCTCTCGCTGTTGGTCGCCGGGTCGGACACCCGCGGCGCGGTCGGCCGCGCGCTCACCGCGGCGGCCGGGCTGACCCTGGGGTACGTGCTGGTGTTCGGCGCGTTCGGCCTGGCGCTCGCGCCGCTGGCCGGCTGGCTGCGGCCCCGGCTGCCGTGGCTGACCGTGGCGCTCGGCGTGCTGCTGGTGGTGGCCGGCTGCTGGTTGCTCGCCGGCCGGCGGCTGCCCGCCCCCGGCTGGTCCGCCCGGGCGCCCCGGCTCACCCGGTCCTGGCCGTCGATGGCGCTGTTCGGCGCGGCGTACGCGCTGGCGTCGCTCGGCTGCGCCATCGCGCCGTTCCTGGCCATCGTGGTGACCAGCCTCCAGGCCGGCTCGACCGGTGCGGGGTTGGCGCTGTTCGGCGCGTACGCCCTCGGGATGGGTCTGGTGGTCGCGGTCGCCGCGCTCGGGGTGGCGCTGCTGCGCGACGGCCTGGTGGCCCGGCTGCGCGTCGCCGGGGCGCTGGTGCCCCGCCTCAGTGGTCTGGTGCTGCTTCTCGCCGGCGGCTACGTCGCCTGGTACGGCTGGTACGAGCTGCGGCTAGCCGCCAACCGCCGCGACGCCCTGCACGACCCGGTCATCCGAGCGGCGTCCCTGCTACAACACACAGTGGCCAATGCCCTAGACACCATCGGCCCGGCCCTGCTGCTGGCCGCCCTGGCGGCCCTCCTACTGACCGCAGCCCTAACGAGACGCTCCCGCCGCCCCCGCGATCTTGCAGTTTCTGTCGCGACGAAAGCCGCGGAACCCCGCATTACGGGGACCGAAACTGCAAGATCGACGGGGGGAGGAGGGTCCGAGCTAGCGGGGGGTTAGGCGGTCGGTGCCTAGGCGGTCCTGGAGGACCTTGGGGATCAGGACGCTGCCGTCGGCCTGCTGGTACTGCTCCAGGATGGCCGGGAAGAGGCGGCTGGTGGCGAGCGCCGACCCGTTGAGGGTGTGCACGAAGCGCGTCTGCTTACCGCCCGGCTCGCGGTACCGGATGGCCGCCCGACGAGCCTGGTAGTCGCCGGCCCAGGAGACCGACGACACCTCCTTGTACTTGCCAGTGCTCGGCATCCACACCTCGATGTCGAGGGTCTTCTTCATCGAGGCGCTGGCGTCACCGGCCGAGAGCAGCGTGCGCTGGTAGTGCAGACCCAGCCCCTCGACCAGGCTCTCGGCGTGGGCGAGCATCTCCTCCAGCGCCGCGTCGGCCTGCTCCGGCAGGGTGAACTGGAAGATCTCCACCTTGTTGAACTGGTGCCCGCGCACCGTGCCGCGCTCGTCCGAGTGCGAACCGGCCGACTCGCGCCGGTAGCACGGGGTGTACGCGAACGCCTTCAGCGGCAGCTTCGGAGTCTCCAGGATCTCGTCCTGGTACGCGCCGAGGATCGCCGTCTCCGACGTGGGCAGCAGGAACTGGCCGCGCGGCGCGGACGCCGAGTCCAGGTGGTAGACGTCGTCGTAGAACTTGGGGAACTGCCCGGCGGCGAAGCCGGCCGAATCGAGCAGCAGGTGCGGCGGGAGCAGGAACTCGTAGCCGGCCTTGATGTGGTGGTCGACGAAGTAGTTGAGCAGCGCCCACTCCAGCCGGGCGCCGACCCCGGTGTAGATCCAGAAACCGGACCCACCGAGCTTGACGCCGCGCTCGTAGTCGACCAGGCCCAGCGCGCGGCTCAGCTCCACGTGGTCGCGGACCTTCTCGATCACCGGCGGCTCACCGAAGGTCTTCACGACCCGGTTGGCTTCCTTGCCGCCGGCCACGACGTCGTCGCTGGGCAGGTTGGGCAGCTCACTCATCGCGTCGCGCAGCCGGGACTGCACCTCGTCCAGCTGGGACTCCAGGTCGGCGAGCTGCTTACGCTCCGCCTCCGGAGCGGCGGCCTGCGGCTCCTCGCCGGCCCGCTTCGCCTGCGCGTACGCCCGGGCCTCGGCCTTGCGGCGCTGCCGCTCGGCGTCGATCTCCGTGATCAGGGCGCGGCGTTCCTGGTCGAGCCGCTGGATCTCGTCCAGCGCTCGGGTGACCTCGGCGGGATCCAGACGCTTCGCCAGCGCGGTCGCCACCGCCTCGCGATCCTTCCGGATCAACTCCATGTCGAGCATGCTGCTCCGTACGCCTCCGTCCGGGGTTCACAGGTGAACCACCAGATGCTACCGTCGCGGGCTTTTCGTCCCGGGACGGGGAGTGCTGGCCGCCGGCTCAGAGCCGGATCGGCATGAGCACCGAGTAGGTGTCCGCGTCGTCCGGTCGGCGTACGGCCAGCGGGGCAATCGGCCCGTCCAGCTCCAGCACCAGTTGCGGCGCGCCGGCCGCGTTCAGCGCGTCCAACAGGTAACCACCGTCCACCCCGACCCGCAGCGCGTCGGTGCCCAGGTCGGCGGCGGGGAGCAGCCGCAGCCCGCCCTGGTCGTCGACGCCGAGCACGGTGACCGCCCGGGTCGTGCCGTCGTGGTCGCGGGCGACAGTGGGGGCCGCCGGGTCGGCCAGCGCGGCGCGCAGCGTGGCCACGTCCACCGGGATCCGCCGCGCGGTCGGCCGCTCGCCGACGGCCTTACGCAGCAGCCGGTGGTAGTCCGGGAAGTCGTACGGCAGGGCGGTGCCGGTCAGCGTGCGGTCGGCCACCCGCACCCGCAGGTCCGCGCCCGCCACGGTCACCCGGACCGGCCAGGTGTCGGCGGTGTCGAGCAGGGGCCGGAGCTGGTCGACGAGGGCCACCGGCACGAACACCCGCACCGGCGTTCCATCGACGTCGGCCCCGGCCCGTGCCAGCGCGAGCCGGTACCGGTCGGTGGCGACGAGCCGGACCCCGTCGGGCTCCACGTCGAACAGCACGCCGGCGAGCATCGGCAGCTCCGGGTCGACGCCGACGGCGAAGCGCACCGCGTCGAGCGCGGCGGCCAGGGCGGCGGGAGAGACCAGGAGCGTGGTGGCGGCCGGCGGGGCCGGGTCCACCAGGGCTCGGAGCCGGTCGACCTCGCGGCGGGCGTCGCTGAGCCCGTCGGCGAGCCGGCGCAGGTGCGCGTCGAGCAGCTGGTGCACCACGGCGGGCTCGGCGCGTACCGCGGCGGCGATCTCCGGCACCGGCATGCCGATCCGGCGCAGCCCGGCCACCAGCCGGGCCGGGGCGATCTGCTCCTCGGTGTACCAGCGGTAGCCGGTCACCGGGTCGACCAGGGTCGGCTCCAGCACCCTTGCCGAGTCGTAGAAGCGCAGGGCGCTGACGGTCAGGCCGCTGGCCCGGGCCAGCTCGCCGATGCTGTGCAGGTCGCTCACGCTGGGCATCCTGCCCCCTCGACCCGGTTGAGGGTCAAGCCGAGGGCTCGAGCACCCGGAAGGTGAGGCCGGCCCGGACGAGCCGGTCGAGCAGCGCGTCACCCATCGCGGCGACCGGGGTCAGCTGGCCGGCGGTCGGCGGCAGCTCGTCGAGCGCCAGGCACAGCGCCGACTCGGCGAGCATCTTCGCCGTCTCGTCGTAGCCGGGGTCACCGCCGGCGACCTCGGTGACCACCCGCTGCCCGCCGCCGGTGCCGACGAACCGGACCCGGAACCAGGACGACGCCCGCTGCTGGGCGGTGGGCCCCTGCCCGGACGCGAGCCGGCCGAGCAGCCAGCGCCGGCTGGGCGGCAGCTTCACCAGCCCGATCAGCGCGCCGAGCCCGGCCGCGCCGGCCAGCACGGTGGGCAGCCGCTTCACCGCGGCGAAGTGCCGGTAACGGAAGTCTGGGCCGTACTCGGGACGGGCCGCGGCCGAGCGACGGACCACCTGCGGGTCGATGGTCGGTAGTGGCACGGTCCAGATGCCCAGCTCCGCCGAGCGGGCGAGCCGGCCGGGCACCGCCCGGACCCGCCGGTCGGTGGGGCGCGGCTCGACCGCCCGACGTTCCCGCGCGGCCCGGCTGGCCTGCCCGGTGCGGGAGAACGCGGTGAGCGCCGAGTGGTAGGTGCCGGCGGAGAACCGGCCGCCGGCGCGCACGTACCCGTCCACGGTGATCGGGACGTCGGCGGGCAGCTGCTTGACGGTGAACCAGGCGCCCAGGTCGTGCGGGATGGAGTCGAAGCCGCAGGCGTGCACCAGCCGCGCGCCGGTGCGTGTCGCCTCGGCGTGGTGACGCACGTACATCAGGTCGACGAACTCCGGCTCGCCGGTGATGTCCAGGTAGTCGGTGCCGGCCCGGGCGCAGGCCGCGACCAGCGGCTCCCCGTGGTGGATGTACGGGCCGACGGTGCTGGCCACCACCCGGGCGCTCTCCGCCACCGCCCGTAGGGAGTCGGCGTCGGTCACGTCGGCGGTGAGCAGCGGCAGGTCGGCCAGGCCCGGGTCGATGGCGGCGAGCCGATCCCGTACGGCGGCGAGGCGCTGCGGGTTGCGCCCGGCCAGCGCCCAGCGCAGCCCGGCCGGCGCGTGTCGGGCCAGGTATTCGGCGGTCAGGCCGCCGGTGAACCCGGTCGCCCCGAACAACACCACGTCGTACGTTCGCTCGCCAGTCATCCTCGGAGTCTGCCATTCGTGGTCGCCGATCAGCGATCACGAGGAGGCGGTCAGGGCGTGAACACGGCGCGCACGCAGCCGTCGGCCCGGTCCCGGAACAGCGCGTACCCCTCGGGGCCCCGCGCCAACGGCAGTCGGTGGGTGGCCAGGTGTTCCGTCCGCAGCTCGTCGCGGGCCATCCGGTCCAGCAGCATCGGCACGTCCCGCAGATCCGGCCGGCCAGCGCCGCGCAGCGTGAGCCGCCGTTCGGTCAGCGCACCCAGCGGGAACGCGTCGACGAACCCGCCCGTCCCGCCGAGCACCACCACCACGCCGCTCTTGCGACACGCGTGCACGGCCTCCCGCAGCGCGTCCGGTCGGTCGGCGTGCTGGCCACCGAACCGGTCGGCGATCGACCGGGCCGGCGGCGGGCCGACCGCCACCACACACACGTCCGGCCCGCGCCCACCGCTGCGGTCGCGCAGCTCGGCGGCGACGTCGGTGCGGCGGTAGTCGAGCGGTTCGGCGCCGGAGTGCCGCTCGGCCATCCGCAACCGCTCCTCGTGCCGGTCCACGACCAGCACCCGGGCGGCGCCGCGCAGCACCGCCGCCCGGGCGGTCAACTGGCCCACCGCCCCGGCGCCCCAGATCGCCACCACGTCGCCGGGGCGCACCGCACCCAACTCGGTGGCGAGCCAAGCGGTTGGCGCCACGTCCGCGGCGAACACCGCCCGGTCGTCGTCGACGGCGTCCGGCACCCGGAAGGCGCTCACGTCGGCGTAGGGCACCCGCACGTACTCGGCGTGGCCGCCCGCGAAGCCGCCCGCCGCCCTGGGCCGGCCGAAGCAGCCAGTGTCCGAGCGGGCCCAGTCGGGATCGACGCTGGCCAGGTCGGCATGGGCGTTGTCGCAGCAGGAGTGCAGGCCCCGGCGGCAGTACCAGCAGCCGCCGCAGGCCACGCTCGCGCCGACGACCACCCGATCGCCGGTGCGGTGTCGGCGGACCCCGGGGCCGACCTCGACCACCTCGCCCAGGAACTCCGCGCCGAGCACGTCGCCGGCCCGCAGCAGCGGGTGCCGGCCGGCCAGCAGCGGCAGGTCACCTCCGCAGGTGGCGCTGCGCCGGACCCGGACGATGACGTCACGTTCGTTGCGCAGCTCCGGGTCGGGCACCTCGCGTACCCCGAGCTCGCCGGCGGCCTCCCAGCACAGCGCCCTCACCCGTGGGCCTCGGGGCGGTCCAGCGCGGAGCGGTCCGCGCGGAGCACCTCACCGGCCTCCACCCGTTGCTTGATCTGGCGCAGTGTCCGGCGGACCAGCAGACCCGGGTCGTCACCGACTAGGTGCGCGGCCAGCCCGGTGGGCGGGGTGACGCCGGCCCGCGGCCGGGCGGCCAGTTCGGTGCCCCGGTCGCCGGGCGCCGGCCGCACCCGCACCTCGACCGCCCCGTCCAGGCGGCGCAGCGGCTCCGGCCAGCGGCCGTCGGGAAGCACCTGCTCCGGCGGCCGGTCGACGGTCACCACCTCCCACCGGGCCGGCGCGGCGGGGTCGCCGTCCGCGCCGGGCCGGCCACCCCGACGGGGTACGCGCAGCAACCGTGCCGCCCCGGCCCGCGCCGCGCCGCCGAGGGCGGGTCCCGCCCGCGCCAGCCGTCCCATCGGTACCACCCGTCCTCCCGGTCCACGTCCCCCGATCGTCGGTCCGGGTCGGGTGAAGCGCGCTCGCCCGGAAGGGGTGAACCGGCCCGCGCCGGGTAACCGCTCGCCGACCGGGGGCGGAGCGCGTGGTGGGGGTGGGGCTGGGTGCCGGAACAGAATCGCGTACAGGTAGGGGCACCGGGGCCACGGCTGTTGGCGTCCCGGCTGACGCCGGCCGTGCCGCCGGAGCCGGTGGTGGCCCGGTCCCGCCTGCTGCGCCGGTTGGACGAGGGCAGCGCGGGACCGGTCACCCTGGTGGCCGCCCCCGCCGGCTGGGGCAAGACCACCCTGCTCGCCTCCTGGGTACGGCTGGGCGGCGCTCCGCCCGACGTCGAGCCGGGCGCGGTCGTGCCCGACTCCGGTGACCTGTCGGTTTCGTCCGCCGACGACCCGATCTCGGCGTGGATGTCGGTGGAGGCCGGCGACGACGGGGACCGGCTCTGGGCGTACCTCGCCGCGGCGTTGGGGACGGCCACCGGGTCGGCGGAGGGCGGCCCGTTGCCCGACCGGCCGCCGCGCCCCGACCAGCTGGAGGCGCTGGCCGCCACGCTCGCCGCCGCCGACCGGCCGGTGCTGCTGATCCTGGACGACCTGCACCGGGTCGCCGACCCGGCGGCGTTGACCGGCCTGGAGTTCCTGCTGCGCCATGCCGGGCGGCGACTCCGTCTGGTGATCGGCGCGCGGGCCGGACTGCACCTGCCACTGCACCGGCTCCGCCTCGCCGGCGAGCTGACCGAGATCGGCCCGGACGAGCTGGCGTTCACCGACGACGAGGTGGCCGACCTGCTCACCGCCCACGCCGCCGCGCTGCCGGCGACCGCCGTGCGGCGGTTGCGTGAGCGCACCGGCGGCTGGCCGGCCGCGCTGCGCATCGCGGCCCTGGCGGTAAGCGGACAGCCCGACCCGGAGCGCTGGGTGGGGCAGTTCGGCGGAGACCAACCGGAGATCGCCGGCTACCTGCACGAGGAGGTGCTCGCGACGCTCGACCCGGCCCAGGAGGACCTGCTGCGCCGGACCGCCCTCGTCGACACCGTCTGCGCCGACCTGGCCGAAGCCCTGACCGGTCGTACCGACGCCGGGCAGGCGCTCGCCGACCTGGCCGGGGCCGGTGGTCTGCTGCACCGGGAGGACACCCGGCCGCCCTGGTACCGGTGCGAGCCGCTCCTCGCCGACCTGCTCCGCGCCGACCTGGCCCGGTTGCCCGCCGACGAACTGCGCGAGCTGCACGTCCGGGCCGCCGACTGGTACGCGGGTGAAGGCCGGCCCGCCGACGGTCTGCGGCACGCCCTGGCCGCCGGCCGCTGGGACCTGGCCGGTGACCTGTTCGTCGCGCACTGGCCCGAGCTGGCCCGCTACGACCGGGACCCGGTGCACGCCCCAGCACCATCGCCACCGCCAGCGGAGGTGATCCGCGCCGACCCGGAGGTGGCGTTGGCCTGCGCCGCCGAGCGCGCGTACGCCGGTGACCTGCCGGCCGCCACCGGTCACCTGCGGGCCGCCGCCGAACACGCCGCGGGCCTACCGGTGCCGCGCCGGGACCGGTTCCTGCGGTTGGTCACCGCGCTGGAGCTGACCGTGGCCCGCCTCGCCGACGACCGTGCCGAGGCCCGGGCCGCCGCCGCTCGCCTGTTGCGCACCCGCCCGGCGGGAGCCACGCCGACCCGGGTGCCGACCGGGGTGGCCGGTGTGCCGACCGGGGTGGCCGGTTCCGCTCCGACGGCCGGCGGTGGCGGCGCGGCCGACGACCTGGACCTGCGGGCGTTCACCGGCACCGCGCTCGGGTTGGTCGAGTTGGCCGACGGTGCGCTGCCCACGGCCCGGTTCGTCCGGGCCCGAGCGGCGGCTCGGGAGGCCGGCCGACCGCGTACCGAGCTGGTCGGCACCAGCCGCGCCGCGCTGCTGCTCGCGGTGCGTGGCGAGCTGCGGGCGGCCGAGCAGGCGGCCCGGGACGCGCTCGGCATGCCACCCAGCCGGGGCTGGTCCTGTCGGCTCGACTGCGGCTACGCGTACCTGGCCCTCGCCGTGGTGGCGCTGCTGCGGGACCAGCCCGAGGAGGCCACGGCGAACCTCGCCCTCGCCCTTCCGGCGCTCGACGTGGCGGGCGGCTGGGCCGGCAACCCCGAGATGGGCGACGACCGGCTGGCCGCTGCCCCCGACGAACCGGTGGCGGCGGCGGTGGCCGCGCTGTGCCGGGCGCAGCTGCACCGCGACTCCGGCGACCCGGCGGCCGGCCAGCGGCTGCTCGTCCGGGCCCGGGAGGCGCTGGCCGGCCGGCCCGCCGCCGCCGAACTGACCGGTCTGCTGCGGGCCGCCGAAGCCGACCTGCGTGCCGCGCGGGGCGACCTGGACTCCGTCCGTGACCTGCTGGCCGGCGCCGCCGACGAGGGTGCCGACCCGGTGCTCGCGGTGACGTTGGCGAAGGTGCGGCTGCTGGCCGGCGACCCCGCCGCCGCCGAGCGGACCCTGCCGGACTGGCAGGCGCCGGCGGCCACGGCCTGGCCGCTACCGGTACGTCTGGACGCCGGTCTGCTGGACGCGGTGCTGGCCGAGCGCGCCGGGGACGGGCGTCGCGCGGGTCGAATCCTGGAACAGGCGCTCGACCTGGCCGGCCCGCAGGGCTGCCGAAGGGTGTTCACCCGGGCCGAGCCACCCGTGCGGGACCTGCTGGCCGCACACCTGGACGCGGGCACCGCGCACTTCGCGCTGGTCAGTGACCTGGTACGGGGCGCGGGGCAGAGCACCCCGGGGCCCGCCGCCACCCCGCGAGGCGCCCTCGACGAGCCGCTCACCGAGCGGGAGCTGACCATCCTGCGCTACCTGCAGAGCATCCTGTCCAACGTGGAGATCGCCAGCGAGTTGTCCCTCTCGGTCAACACGGTGAAGACCCACGTCCGCAACATCTACCGCAAACTCGACGCCACCCGCCGGCGTGAAGCGGTCCGGCGGGCGCGCGAGTTGCGGCTGATCTGAGCGGGTCAGGCGTTGGCGGCGGCGTCCGCGGCCGTCAGCAGGTCGGGCAGGTCGTACCCGCCGTCGTGCCGAACGCCGTTGACGAACAGGGTGGGGGTGCCGTTCACCCCACTGCGGATGCCCCCCACGAAGTCCCGGCGCACCCGGTCCGCGTGCGCACGGTTCTCCACCTCGGCGTTCAACTCGTCCGGCGGCAACCCGACCTGCTCGACACCGAGCGAGAGGTGCACCGGGTCGAGCTGGTCCTGATGCTCGTAGAGCCAGTCGTGCATCTCCCAGAACCGGCCCCGAACCCCGGCGGCCTCGGCCGTCTCGGCGGCGCGTTCGGCGTACGGGTGCACGTTGGCGATCGGGAAGTAGCGGTAGACCAGCCGGACGGTGTCGGCCCGCTGCCGCAGCAACTCGTGCAGGTTCGGGTACGCGGCACCGCAGAACTGGCACTGGAAGTCGCCGTACTCGACGATCGTCACCGCCGCGTCGGCCGGCCCCCGGATGTGGTCGTCGGTGGTCACCGGGTCCCGAAGCCGGGCGGTGACCTGCAGTGGCGTGCTCATCCGGCCATCACCTTCCGATCGGCGGCGAGTTGGTCCAGCGCGTCGAAGATGCCGTCGGCGCCGGGGTTGACGTCGGGCGGCGACAGGTAGCTCCAGGCCACATTCCCCGCCGGGTCCAGCACCACCAGCGCCCGGGCCGCCTCACCGTTCGACATGTACGCACCGTAGCGGCGCGCCACCTCGCCCTTCGGCTCGAAGTCGGCCAGCAGCGGGAACTCGATGCCGCGGCTCTCCGCGAACGCCCGGTGGGACCAGATGCCGTCGACCGACAGGCCGAGCACCACCGCCTGGTACTGGGCGAAGACGGGTGCCGCCGACTGGTAGAGCGACATCTGGTCACCGCAGACCGGGCTCCAGTCGGCGGGGTAGAAGGCGAGCACGACCGGCGTGCCACGGAACTGCTCAGGCCCCAGCAGAGCCCCGTCCGGGGTGGCCGGCAGGGTGAAACCGGGCGCGGCGCGCCCCGGTTGGATCAGCCCGTTCGGATCACTCATGCCACCAGCCTGCTCCCGGGGTGGGTGAGGTGGCCTCACCCACCCCGGGTGGTTCCGCGCCTGTTCAACGCCCACCGAGCGGGCGCCCGCGCCCGCTCAGCGCAGCACCGGTGCGACCGCGATGTCGTTCTGCACCTCCCGGATGCCCGGCGCGGACCAGGCCACCTGCTCGACCTCGGCCCGTTCGGGCATCGAGTGCACCAAGCCGGCGAGTATCGCGGTGTCGCCGTGCACCCGGACGCTGATCCGTTCGGCCTCGGTCGCTCCGGCCCGGGCGAGGGCGTCGACGATCCGGTCGGCCAGGTTGCGGCCGTCCGGCGCGGTGGCAGGTCGGACGGTGATGCCGTTGCTCACCCCGCGTACGCCGGTCAGCCGGGCGACCGCGCGTTCGGCGGCTCGGCGCTGGTACTCCCACTCGACGTCACCGTGCAGCGTCACCCAGCCGGCCGAGACGGTGACCTGGAGCTTCTCGATGGGTACGAACGCGTCCCACTCCAGCCCGTGGCTGGCCGCGGCGGCCAGGTCGCTGTCGGCGCGCTCGGTGCCGTTGGTGAGCTGCACCGCCACGTCGTTGGCGACCGCCCGAACCGAGGTGACCCGGTGTGCGGCCCGTTCGGCGGCCCACTTCTTGGCGTAGCTGTCCACCCGGCCGGTCAGGGTGACGACGCCCTCGGCGACGGTCACGCCGATCTCGTGCGGCTGCACCCGCGGTTCCCAGGTCAGCTCGTCGAGCACGGCGGACTGGATGTCCTGGTCGGTGCGGTTGATCTCCGCGATGGCCATCTGTCCCTCCTCCGCTGTTCCGTGGCGGACCGGGGTGGTGGCTGCGGCCGGAGGTCCGCCCTGCTGCGATCCTGCCGCCGCTGGGGGTGAGCCGCCCTCGCCCGGAACGGGTGACGGCGTGGCCGGACCAGCGCGGCACGGGCGCGGACATAGGACGAACATCGATGATGGGAGCGCTTCCAAAGCGAGCGGATTTCGGTTACGGTAATCGCGTTCCTCGATCGCGGGAGCCGTCGCGTCGGGTGGTGGAGCCGGGGCAGTTCCGTCCGTTCCCGTCGTCGTGCTCGTCCCCCGGGCCACGGCGTCGGCCAGGCGATCGACCCCGTCCCCCGGGGTTCATCCCGAGCGGAACCGGGACCCGGATCACCACCTGTACACCGGTCCGCCGGGCCGCCTGAGGGGTCCGGCACCCGGCGGACCGGCCCACCCACCCACGCGCCTACCCACCCTCGCTGATCATGGAGTCGTGGTGGGAGAAATGCTCGTTACCGCCACACTCGTCCACCACCACAACTGCATGATCGACGCGGGCGGACGGCGGACGTGCGAAGGCGGGCCCCGCCCGACCTGGGTCGAGCGGAGCCCGTGGCGGTGCTGTCGTTCAGATGGCGGGGGAGTTGGGGCGGTCGACGTCGACGAACTCCACGTCGTCGACGGCACGGTCGTCGCGGCTGCCAGCGGCCCGCGCGGCGGAGCCGACGGCCCAGCCGACCGCCGCGCCGACGAGCGCGGCGCCGATCAGGAGCGTCCACGGCAGTGCCGGCTGGCGGCCGGCGAGCGCGTCGAAGGCCAGCGAGGCGCGGCGTCGCGCCTCCTCGGCGGCGGATCCCACCAGGTCACCCGCCCCGTCGGCGAGGTCGCTGCTGTTCTGGCGGGCCGAGCGGGCGGTGTCCCGCACGCTGTCTCCGGCATAGCTGACGGCCGAGAGCAGGTGCTCCCAGGCCTGGTCCGCGATCCGCTCCGGCTTGCTGCGGCGGTCCAGCAGGTTGGTTCCGAACATCGTGGTTACCTCCTCGGGTGCCGAAGCCGCCGGCCACTTCGGACTTCGGCGTCTTTCCAGCGCGTCACGGTGTCGCCTACCCCGCAGTGCCCCGCGTCAGCCGAACGCAAACCCCGACCACCGCGGAGCACCGGCAGCTCGGCACGCCAGAACTCGACGCGCCACCAACTCAGCGCACCGCCGACACGGCGACGCCCCGGGCGAAGTCGTCGTCGTCATCGTCATCGTCGTCTCCGCCGCCGAAACCGCAGGCCAAGACAAGGGCGAGCAGGACGCCGACGCCGGCCAGGCCGGCAAGTCGCTTGATCATCGAAGATCCTCTCCGTCGCGGTGGTGTCTCCCGGCCGATGCTAGGGCGCGTCGGCAACCATGGGCGCGATCCGCACCGGCCGGCTGTGGGCGACACGCCGAGGGCACACGGGGCAGGCGTACGTGATGGGCCGGTTGTCGGGTGCCCCGGGTCCGGACCGCTACCCTGGTTCGGCGGCGCGTCGGTCACGACCGATCGCCGATGGGTCAAATAACAAAAAGTCTTGAGTAATCAGATACTGAAAAGTACGGATATGGGCGGCTTTGTGGGTCCGGATCCGCGAATTGCTCATCCCGAGGGGTGGCGACCGAGGCCGTCGGAGGAATACTCTCGGTCGCGGCCCGCGTACTGATGAGGCGCCCGGGGGACGGGCGGGTGGAGGTGCTCGCGTGAGCCTGTCGATCGTGAAGTCGGTTCTGTCCGGTGGTGTCGTGGAGATCGCCCCGCGGGGCGAGATCGACGTCGACACAGCGTACGAGGTGCGCGAAGCGATCGCGGAGGTGCTGGCCAAGGGCCGCCCGCTGCGCATCGAACTCAACATGAGGCTGGTCACCTTCATCGACTCCGTCGGCATCAGCGCCATGGTGGCCGGCTTCCAGACAGCCGAGGTCAGCGACGTCAAGCTGGTGGTCACCGAACCGAGCCGGTTCGTGCACCGGCAGCTCTGGGTGACCGGCCTGCTCGGCCTCTTCGGTGCCCCGGAGCCCTACTTCGCCGGCGCCGCCACCCCCGAGGTGCTGCCCGGCGCCTGAGCGCGCCAGGCCTCCTCGTCAGGGCTGCTCGTCCAGGCCGGTCAGGTCGATGTCGGTCGCCTCGGTGACCGCTCGGATGGCCGTCACCGACGCGTACCCGGCGGCCAGCAACGCCACGTCCGTGCCGGGCTGTGCGGCCTGCCCCGGCTCCTCCAGTGAGGTACGGACGTACCCGTGGCCGGATTCGGCCACCGTCATCTGCACCTGACCGAAGCTGGCCAGGCTGCCTCGCCGTACCCCGCGCAGCTGCCCGTGCGGCAGGTCCGGGGCGTTCACGTTGAGCACGCTCTCCAGCGGCGCGGAGGTCAACCGGGGGAGCAGGTCCAGGGCGACCCGAGCGGCGGTGTCCCAGTGCCGCTCGGCGTCGCGTACCCGGGCGGCGGCGTCCACCGCGGCACCACCGCTCGCGGCCGTCGCCGCACCGGCCGAGAGCACGTCGAGGGAGACCGCCATCGCCCGGCAGCCGTTCGTGGCGGCGGTGAACGCGGCGCCCACGGTCCCGGAGTGCAGCACCGCCCGGCCGGCGTTGGCGCCCCGGTTGACACCGGAGAGCACCACCGACGGCGGTGGGCCGAACGCCCCGTGCAGGGCGATCAGCGTGATGAAGCCGGGGGACCCGGCGACCCCGTACGCCGGCACCCCCGCCAGGTCCGACAGCGGGTGGTCGTTCACGACCACTCGCCCGTCGCGCTCCATGGCGCTCATCGCGGCGCTGGTGCCGCTCGCCTCCTCCATCGGCGCGGCGACCACCACGTCCAGGCCCCGCTGCCGGGCCGCCCAGGCCAGCGCCTGGATGCCCGGTGCCGCGATTCCGTCGTCGTTGGTGATCAACACCCGCAGGGTCATCGCTCGACCACCCGGTCGGCCAGCTCGTCCGGGGTGGTCCGCTCCTGTTGCCGGCTGTCCGCCGGCACCAGCCGGACCCGGTCCACCAGGCCGGTGATCGAGTCCAGTCGCCCGGTGCCCAGGCCGTGCCGGGTCACGTTCAGCGCACCGGCGGCGGCGCCGGTGCGGATGGCGGTCCGGATGTCCCCGCCCCTGGCCACGACGGCCGCCACGCCGGCGGTCATCGAGTCGCCCGCCCCGCGCGGGTCGGCGGCCTCCAACCGGGGCATCTCGACCTGGAACAACTCCCCGTCGATGAGCGCCAACGCCGGCTGGTCGGCGCGGCTCACCACCACCGTCTCGGCGCCGCCCGCGTGCAGCTCGTACATGGCCCGGGTCAGTTCCGCGCTGTCGTCGCTGCGGGCGCGGCCGTCGCGGATCAACTCCTCGTGACTCACCTTGAGGAAGAACACCCCGCTCTCCAGCACCGAACCGAGGTGGTCGCCAGAGAGGTCGACGACCACCCGTCCGCCGTTGGCCCCGAGGTCGGCGGCGAAGCGTCGGTACAGGTCGGCGGGTACGAGCCATGGTTCGTTCGGCCCACTGAGGATGCTCACCGGCGCCCGTAGGCCCTCACCGAGGGCGAGGTTGTACAGCTCGTCGATCTCGTGCCGGCTCAGCGGCTGCCCGGGCACGTCGGCGATCTCCTGCCGGGAGCCCTCCCGGCGATCGTGCACGTACCCGCCGCTGCCGGAGTCACGGACCACCACCTTGAGGTCGACGCCCTCGCTGACCAGCAGCGGCTCCAGCACCTGGCCGATCTCACCGCCGAGGGCGGCGCAGAGCACCACGTCGACACCGAGGGAGATCACCATCCGGGCCTGCCAGACGCCCTGCCCGCCGGGGTGCAGGTGCAGCTCAGGGTGGTCGTTGGGCTGCTCCACGGTCACCGTCAGCTGTGGAGTGGGCGCGAAGACCATCACGTGCCCACTCATCGGTCGTCGCCGTTCATGCTGGCCGCCCTCCGGCACCTTCGGAAGATTTTGTACTAACCGACCTTAATGGCGCAGGTAGTGGCAGGTCGTGCCATCGACCCGGTCCGGGCGCGGCGCTGGGGGCCGTCGGGCGTTGCCAGCCAGACATCGGTACGGGACGATCGGGCGACCAACGACGGCGGGAGACGGTGTGCTCAGCAGCGATACCTTCAGCTACACCGTCCAGGCCCGGTGCTCACCCGCCGAGGCGGCGGCTCTGCTCAGCGACCTGACCCGGCAGGGTGAGCTGCACCCACTGATCGTCCGGGTCCGCCGGGTGCCGCCCCGGCCCGGCGCCCAGGCCAGCTACACGATCAACGACCGGTTGGCGGCCGGCCCGCTACGCTTCCGGACGACCTACCACGCGGACGTGCTGATCAGCGAGGCCGACGAGATCGTCATGGTGGCCCGCCAGTGGCCAGCCACCACCGTGCGCAACCACACCCGACTGCGCGCCGAGGCGGACGGCCTAGTCCGCATCGACGTCGAGATCACCCTGACCGCGCCGACGCCGCTGTTCCGCTACGCGTTCCGCCAGGCCCGAGCCGCTCACCTCGCCCTCGCCACCCGGCTGGGCGCGGCCCTAGACCGCACCAGCAACCCCCCGCCCACCTGACCCGCCGCCCCGAGGGCGTGCGGCCCCACCGCGCCGATCTTGCAGTTTCGGTTGTCGGTATCAGTGAGATGCCCCAAATGTCGGCACAGCAAATGCAAGATCGCGGGGCAGGGCGGGCACCTAGGTCGTGGTTGCAGCGCGATCACGGTTCGTGCGGGTGGTTCGGGCGGCGGGGCGTCGGCCCCACGGCTTGTAGGTGGACAGCACCGTCGCGATGATCATCAGGCTGGTCGACACCGCCGGCGCGATGACGAGGTCGGCGCGATCGCGTGCGGGCAGGGCCGCGCCGACCGCCCCGGCGTGGCGCAGGTTCGGCAGGAGCAGGAACAGCACCAGCCCGACCATCACCGTGGTGAGCACGAGCTTGACCATCACCCAGCGGTGGCGCAGCAGGCCCCACGGGGTGAGCAGCGAGCTGGCGACTCCGATCAGCCAGACCAGGACGCTCAGCGGCGCGAACAGCACCGTGCCGACCAGGGCCGTGACCGGATAGACCACCGCCGGGTCGGCGCCCCGCTGCACCGCGATGCCGAGGGTGAGCAGCACCAGATCGGTGCCGAGCCAGCCGAGCGAGGTGACGAGGTGCAGGGCGAGCAGGGCCTTGCGGGTAGTGGGTCGGATCCGAGGCATACCGCGATGCTGCCCGCCGACGCCGGCCGGGTCGTCCGACGAGCGACGACATCAGGGGTACGCCCGGCGACGTAGCCCGGCCCCGGACGCACGTGATGCCTGTGAGTCATCACGATGACTCACAGGCATCACGACCGTGGGTCAGTAGACCGACAGGTGTACGTGGTTGGTGTGGTCGGTCGACGGGGTGCCGTGCGCCCCGCTGTACGACTTCCACCCGCTGCTGGGCAGCCAGATCTGCTTGTACCAAATCACGTAGAGCACGGCGAGCCGGTCCGCGTTGCGGATGAAGTACGCGGCCAGGTTGTTGCCGTAGGTCTTGTCGCCACCGGTGGCGGCTCCACCGAAGCCGCCCTTCTGTGCCGCGAAATCGCAGGCCCGGCCCTTCGGGTGTTCACCGGAGCCGCTGGGGCGGTGGCACGAGACGTACCGGGTGAAGCCCGCGGCCTTGGCCTGGTTGAGGGCGTGCAGGGTACGTGGGGTGATGCAGCCGCTGGCCGGCGTGGGGTCGTTGACGCTGCACGACTCGGAGGGCCAGGAGCCGTCGGAGTTGCGCGGCGCGGCTGTCGCGTTGGCGCTGGAGGTGCCCCGGTTGGAGCCGGTGTCGGCGGTGGTCTGCGGCTTGGGCGCGGTGGCCACGGTCAGGGCCCGTTCGGCCTGTTCCTTGCGCTTGGCCATCACCGCGACCTGCTTGCGTTGTTCGTTGATCTCGCCGTCCAGGGCGACCCGGGTGCGGTTGGCCTGGTCCTTGCTCTTCAGCAGGTCGCGCAGCACCCTGTCCTCGTTGGCGGCCACCGCGTCGAGCGCGGCGGCCCGGTCCATGAAGCCTTCGGGAGTGTTGCTGTTGAGCAGCGCCGACATCGCGCCGAGCCGGCCGGTGCGGTACGCCACTTCGGCAATCTCGCCGACCTTGCCGCTGCGCTGGTCGATCTCGACCTCGATGGTCTTCAGCTGGGTGGCGAGCTGCCGTTGCCGTTGTACGGAGGTGTCCAGGGCGCGCTTCGCGTCCAGGTAGCCCTTGCTGGCCGCCTCGAGTTGGGCGCGCAACGTCGGGGTGCCGCCCTCCTCGTCGGAGTCGGGTGCGGCGGCCCGCAGGCCGGTCGGGGGAGCGGCCGAGGCGGTGCCGGCCGGAAGCGCGACGCCGAGGGCGAACATCGCGACGATCAGGGCCGCCAGTCGGGCGGCGGGTGGTCGTGCTGGTGCCACTGCGCATGTCCTTCCGTCAGCCGCCGACCGGGTTAGCTGACGGGTTCGGGACGGAAGATCCCTACCGCTGACGCGGATGCACCCCAGAAACATGGTTCCCCGGTTCGCCCAGCTGGGCGATTAGGCGGCGACCACCACCGGCGCCGGGAGGGCGCCGCCTGGTGGAGGCCGGGACCGAGCCTACCGGTGCCGGTGGGGCGGCTGCAGCCATTGTGACGGACGGTGCGTGCGTCAGCACGGAAAATTACCACAAAGTCGAGCAATGCTCCGAAAAGGCCCGTCACCACTCGATGGAGCCACACGCTCCGGAGGCGGCGCCGGGCTCGATCTGCAACGTCGCGTGCTCGATGCGGAAGTCGTCGTGCAGGGCCGTACGCGCCGCGGTGAGCACGGCGCCCACCTCCGCGCCGGGTGCCATGGTCAGGTGCGCGGAGGCCACCTCCATGCCCGAGGTGAGCGTCCAGACGTGCAGGTCGTGCACCTCGACGACACCGGGGACCGCGGCCAGTCGGTCGTGCACGGCGGTCACCTGGAGGTGCTCCGGGGCGGCCTGCACCAGGATGCGGATGGCGGCGCGGGCCAGCCTCCAGGTGCGCGGCAGGATGAACACGCCGATGGCGACCGCGACCAGGGGGTCCGCCCACCACCAGTCGGTGACGCTGATGAGCAGCGCCGCACCGATGACGCCGAGCGAGCCGAGCAGGTCGCCGAGCACCTCCAGGTAGGCGCCCTGGATGTTGATGCTCTCCCGGGCCCCGGCGCGCAGCAGGGCGAAGGCGGCGATGTTCGCGAGCAGGCCGAGCACGGCCACCGCGAGCATCGGACCGGCGATGACCTGGTGCGGGTCGCCGAACCGGCGGATCGCCTCGATCACGACGTAGATCGCGACGCCGGAGAGCAGGACGGCGTTGGCCAGCGCGGCGAGCACCTCGAGCCGGTAGAGGCCGAAGGTGCGCTGCGGGTCGCCGGTGGCCCGGCGGGTCGCCGTGATCGCGGCGAGCGCCATCCCGATGCCGAGCACGTCGGTGAACATGTGCCCGGCGTCGGAGAGCAGGGCGAGCGAGCCGGTGTGCAGGGCGGCCACCGCCTCGACCACCATCAGGGTGGCGAGCAGACCGAATGCCGCCCAGAGGCGACCCCGGTGCTGGTGTGCGGCATTGGCGACGGACCCATGGTGGTGGTCATGACCTGCGCCCACGAGAACCACCTTCCGCCGCTGGTCGGGACCCGGTCAAATGTATGCTCACATCGCTATGTATGCAAGTGTACGGGCAGCGCCTTCCGCCGGCGGCGGTCCGCGCAGGTCAGCCGGTCGGGTCGATCGTGGTGAGCCGCTGGGTGGCCCGGGAGAGCGCCACGTACAGGGTGCGTACCCCGGCGCCCGGATCCGCCCGGATCTCGCTCGGGGCGACCAGCACCACCCCGTCGTACTCCATGCCCTTGGCCTCCAGGCTGGTCACCACCTGCAACCTCGGCGCGCCGAGCGCGCCGAGCCAACCGGCGACCTCGTCCCGGCGGGGGACCGGCGTGATCACCCCGACCGTGCCCTCCACCTCGGCCAGCAGGCCGGCGGCGGCCTCCACGGTCGCGGTCTCCAACCCCGTCGCGGGCACCACCAGCTCGACCGGCTCGACCCCGGTGGAGCGGACGGCGGTCGGCAGCGGCAGGTCCGGGTAGAGCCGACGGATCTCCGCCGCCGCCACCGCGAAGACCTCCGCCGAGTTGCGGTAGTTCGTGGTGAGCGTGAAGTCGTGCCGCTTGCGCCGGCCCAGCGCCTGGTCGCGGGCTCGGGTCAGCTCCTCCGGATCGCCGGTCCACGCGGTCTGCGCGGGGTCGCCCACCACGGTCCAGGAGGCCAGCCGGCCGCGGCGACCGATCATCCGCCACTGCATCGGCGAGACGTCCTGCGCCTCGTCCACCACCACGTGCGCGTACTCCCGGTAGTCCTCCGGGCGCTCGCGGGCCGCCGCGCGGGCGGCCCGCTGCCGCTCGCCGAGGGTGCTCAGCTCGCGGACGCCACCGGCGAGCTGGAACGGGTCGCGTCGCGCCTTGGCCGGCTGCGCGGGCTTGCCGAGCAGCGCGTCCAACTCGTCCAGCAGCGCCACGTCGGCGATGGTCAGCCCGGCCGAGTCCAGGTTCCGGTACGCGGCGTCGAGCAGCCGGATCTCCGCCGAGGAGAGGATTCCCCCGGCGTACCGGCGCAGCCGGTCCGGCTGCGCCAGCCAACCGAGCACGTGCCGGGGGTGCAGCCGAGGCCACCACGCCTTGAGGAACTCCCGGAACTCCGGCCGCTCGGCGATCTCCGCCTCGAAGGCCGGCTGCTCCGGCAGTCGACCGCTGCTCAGCTCGCGGGCCTGCGCCCAGAGCGCGGCGAACACCCCGTCGAAACCGGCCCGGCGCACCTCGTTGCGCCGCGCGCCGCGTTGCAGCGCGCGGTCCCGGATCCGATCCAGCGCGGCCCGGTCCAGCCGCAGCAGGGTGCCCCGGTAGAGCAGCCGTAGCTCACCCGGGCCGCCCGGCACCGCGTCGCGGGCCGCCCGCTCCAGCACCCGGCGCATCCGCAGCGAGCCCTTCACCGCCGCCACCTCGGGCGGGTCGGGGCGGGTGGCGGTCATTCCCGGGAAGAGGGTGCCCAGCGAGTGCAGGGTCGCGGTGTCCTCACCGAGCGACGGCAGCACCGAGCCGATGTACTCGACGAAGACCGACGACGGGCCGACCACCAGGATGCCGCCGCCCGCGTAGCGGCTGCGGTCGGAGTACAACAGGAACGCGGCCCGGTGCAGGGCGACCGCGGTCTTGCCGGTGCCCGGACCGCCCGCGACGATCGTCACCCCGGAACCGGGAGAGCGGATCGCCTCGTCCTGCTCCCGCTGGATGGTCGCCACGATGTCGCGCATGCCCCGGCCGGTGGCCTTGGACAGGGTGGCCAGCAACGCGCCGTCACCGACGACAGTCATCCCCTCCGGGGCGGCGGTCGGGTCCAGCAGGTCGTCCTCGATCCGGGTGACCCGCTCGGCGCGGGACTGGATCGTGCGCCGCCGCACCACGTCCAGCGGCTGTGCCGGGGTGGCCTGGTAGAAGGCGGCGGCGGCCGGCGCGCGCCAGTCGACGACCAGCGTGACGGCGTTCTCGTCGCGGATCCCGAGTCGCCCGACGTGCAGCACCTGGCGGTCGCGCAGGTCCAGCCGGCCGAAGACCAACCCCTCGTGCTCGGCGTCCAGGGTGTGCCGCCGCTGCGCCGCGTGGAAGACCAGCGCGTCGCGCTCGACCAGAGCACCGTGCGTACCCACCCGCGCCATCCGGTAGCCGTCGCGCTCGGCGCGGACGGCCGACTGCCGCAGCTCGGCCAGTCGGGCGTACACCCGGTCGAGGTGTCGTTGCTCGACGGCGATCTCCTGCTCCAGGCCGGTCTGGTCGGTCAACGCACGCTCCTTCAGAGGTCGCCGGCAGGCGGCGGGAACCGCGCGGGCCAACCGAGAAGAGTACGGCCCCGGGCCCGACCCGCCGCGCCCGAGGTGCGCGAACGTGCTCAGGCAGCCGTCTCGGCAGGGGTCGTGGCAGGGTGGGCCGACGGCGGTTCCGCGAGCACCCGCCGCAGCACGCCGGTGAGCGCGGCGTTGACCTCGTCCGGGCGTTCCATCATCAGCATGTGCCCGGCGCCCGGGCAGACGGTCAGCTCGGTGGCCGGCAGAGCGGCCGCGATCGACTCGGCGCACGGCGGCGGGGTCAGCCGGTCCCGGTCGCCGACCAGGGCGGCGGCCGGCAGGTGGGCCAACGCGGCGAGGGTGTCCAGTCGGTGCTGGGTGCCGATCGAGGCGCGGAACCCGCCGATCGAGCGCAGCGAGGCACGAGCCACCGCCGACGTGACCAGGCGGATGTCGGCCGGCTCGCAGCGGTCACCGAACAGCATCCAGCGGATGCTCGGTTGCAGCGCGTTCAGCAGTGCCCGGGGCGCGCGCCACGAGCCACACCGGGCCAGCACGCCGGCGCCGGTCGTCTCGGCCAGCCGGATCAACCGGGCGATCCGCGGCGAGAGCCCGTAGACGGTGTGCGTGTGCCCCTCGGCGGTGGTCGAGACGAAGACCAGGCCGGCGGTACGGGCGGCGAAGTGCGCGGGGTGACGGTGGGCGTACTCCATGATCGTCATGCCGCCCATCGAGTGCCCGACCAGCACCACCGGGCCGGTCGGCGCCACCGCGTCGATCACCGCGGCCAGGTCGTCACCCAACTGCGCCAGGGTGGCCGTGGGCAGCGCCATGCAGCTGGACCGGCCGTGCCCCCGCGCGTCGTAGGCGACCACCCGCACCGCACCGTCGAACGGCGCCTCCGCGAGCGCGTCGACCTGCCGGTGCCAGGCGCGCCCGTCCAGCGTCCAGCCGTGCAGCAGGATGGCGGTGACCTGGGCGTCTGTCGGACCCGTCGCCTCGACGTTGAGCCGTACACCGTCCGGCAGGCCGACCTCGAACCGCTCCGGCATCGCCACCTCCCCAGGGCCGCCCAGTACCACCAGCACCGGGATACCCGGCGGTAACACCGGCTACCCGCCATGACACCACGCCAATCGCGCCGTGGCGAACATTCCCGTCCTCGCCCGTGCTGGACGGCGGCGGGCCAAGCTGAACGGCATGGGTTCGTCGGGAGCGCCCATGGGCGCGACGTCGGGGCAGGGGCGGCAGGCCGGCGGTACGCCCCGCGCCGCGCTGGCCGACCTGCTCGCCGGTAATCGGCGGTTCGTCAGCGGCCAGCCGGTGCACGGACACGACGTCACGGCCGCCGCCGCGGCCTCCGGCGACCAGCAGCCGTACGCCGTGGTGCTGGGCTGTATCGACTCCCGGGTGCCGCTGGAGGCGATCTTCGACCAGACCTTCGGCGCGATCTGCGTGATCCGTACCGGGGGACACGTGCTCGATCGCGCGGTCTGCGGCTCGATCGAGTACGTGGTCGGCCAGCTCGGCGTACCGCTGGTGATGGTCCTCGGCCACGAGCGGTGCGGCGCGGTGCAGGCCACGGTGGAGGCGCTGCGCACCGGGCAGCGTCCCGGAGGGTCGCTGGCGCACCTGGTGGACGAGATCGCCCCGGCGGTGACCGAGGCGGGGATCGACGATCCGGCGGTGCAGCCGCTGGCGATCCGCCGGCACGTCCGGCGCACGGTGCGCACCCTGCGCCAGGACGACCTGCTGGCCGGGCCGGTGGCCGCCGGCCGGGTGGCCGTGGTCGGCGGACTCTACGACCTTGCCACCGGCGAGGTTGCCCTGCTCGATCCAGGCTGACCCGGCCCCGGATACGCGAAACCGCCCGCCGGGAACTCCCGGCGGACGGTTCGGTTGGTGCGGTGGGGGCGGGCTCAGCCCTCGAAGACGCCGGCCGCGACCAGGCGCTTCTCGGTGGCCTCCCAGCCGTCACCCGGGTGGGTGGCAGCCAGGTTGTTGATCTCCGCCCGGATCTTGGCGGCGTGGCCGGCGGCGGCCAGCACGCGGATCTCCTCGACGAAGGCGTCGGAGTCCGTGCGCAGGTGCGCGGTCTTGCCGTTGGTCAGGTTCCGCACGTAGGCGTGCTTGCCGCCGTTGAGCGGGATGAGGTACTTGAACTCGCCCAGCACGCTGAGGGCGCCACCCTGGCCAGCCTGGCCGGCCCGGACGGACGCGCGCGCGGTCTTAGAGGTGTTGCTCGCCACGGAGGTACTCCTTGCAAGACGTACGGGAGGACTGGACGTCCGGGGGCTGTGTGCGGGTCGTACGTGACTCGGCCCGCGAAGGTGTAACGCGGCATAAGCCGCCGGTGGAACTGTACAGGACCACGACATCATGCTGGTCGTCGCGGTGTCCTGAGAGGCAACGGCGACCACCCGTCCGGCTATTCCAGCCGGCGTTTTTTCCGATTCCCTGGCGCACCACGCGTCACAGGAGTCATCATGTGTTGCAGCAGCCACCTGGGTGGACGAGGTCGTAGGGGAAGACGCACCTCGCTCTCCGGGAGGTCACCGTGCCAACGCGTGGCGTCGTATACGTCCACTCGACCCCGCTCGCCGTGTGCTCACACGTCGAGTGGGCGATCGCGCGCGTCCTAGCCGCGCCGGTCAACCTGCAGTGGACGGCTCAGCCCGTCGACCCCGGCGCACGCCGGGCCGAGTGCGGGTGGACCGGTCGTCCGGGGACGGGCGCCGAGCTGGCTGCTGCCCTACGGCAGTGGCCCATGATCCGTTTCGAGGTCACCGAGGAGCCGAGTCCCGGTGCCGATGGTGAGCGCTTCATGTACGTGCCGGCCCGTGGCCTGTTCCGGGCAACGGTCGGCGTGGCCGGCGACATCCAGCTCGGCGAGGACCGACTTCGGGCCCTGATGGCGGCGTCCCGGGCGCCGGAGGCGCTGGCGCACGCCCTCGACAAGGCGCTCGGCACGGCGTGGGACGCTGACCTGGAGCCCTACCGGTACGCCGGCGACGGCGCCCCGGTGACCTTGCTCACTCGGGTCGGCTGACCCGGCCGACGGGCCGCTGGCCGTACGCCGTCGAACCGGTGACGACCGGTAAGGTCAAGTTGCCCCGATAAGGGGGAAGCTGGTGGGATGGGCGGCGTGTCGAATCGCCCGTGGCGCGCCAGCGTCGCTGTCGCCGCCCTGACCGCCCTGCTCGTCTCCGGCTGCTCAGGTGACCCGGAGCGCCCCACCCCGACCCCGAGCCCGGTCGGCACGTCCGCGGGCCCGAGCGTCCCGGCCGCGCCGCCGGCCAGCGACCCCGCCAGCCGTGCTGCCGCGCTGGTCGCGACGCTGTCCGACGAGGATCTGGTCGGCCAGGTGCTGATGCCGTACGCCTACGGCGACTCGGCGACGAAGGTCTCCGCCGGCTCGGCGGCCGGTAACCAGGCCCTCGCCGGGGTCGACACCCCCGCCGACATGATCGCCAAGTACCGACTGGGTGGCCTGATCCTGGTCGGCTTCAGCGCCGACGACCCGACCAAGGGCAACCAGGAGACCACGAACGTCGACAATCCGAAGCAGGTGCACGAACTCACCACCGGGCTGCGTGCCGCCGCCGGTCGGCTCGCCGCCGGTCCCGCGCCGCTGCTGATCGGCACCGACCAGGAGTACGGCGTGGTCACCCGGGTGACCGACGGGGTCACCGTGCTGCCCAGTGCCCTCGCGGCCGGCGCAGCCGGTGACCCGAAGCTGACCGAGGCCGCCTGGCGGGCCGCCGGGACCGAGCTGGCCGCGATGGGCATCAACATCGACTTCGCCCCGGTGGCCGACGTGCTGGCCACCCGCAGCACCGTGATCGGCTCCCGGTCGTACGGCGCCGACCCGAAGCAGGCCGCCACGCAGGTGGGCGGCGCGGTCCGGGGTCTCCAGGCGGCCGGGGTGGCCGCCACCCTGAAGCACTTCCCCGGGCACGGCCACAGCGCCGACGACTCGCACAAGGACCTTCCGGTGCTCACCCAGAGCGCAGCGGCGTTGCAGAGCGGCGCGTGGCCGCCGTTCACCGCCGGAATGGACGCCGGCGCGATGGCCGTGATGTCCGGTCACCTGGACGCGCGCGCGATCGACCCGGGGACCCCGGCGACGTTCTCCCACAAGCTGCTCACCGACGTGCTGCGCGGCCAACTCGGCTTCAAGGGCGTGGTGATCACCGACGGCATGAACATGCCGCCGGCGAAGCGCTGGGCCCCCGGCGAGGCGGCGGTCCGGGCGCTCAACGCCGGTAACGACCTCATCCTGATGACCCCGAACGTCGGCCAGGCGTACGACGGGCTGCTCGCCGCGCTGCGCGGCGGATCGCTGCCCCGGACCCGACTGGTCGAGGCGGTCACCCGGGTGCTGACCATGAAGTTCCAGCTCGCGGAGTTGCCGGCGGCGCAGATGTCCACGCTGAACACCCCGGCGCACCGGGCGGCCGCCGACGCGCTGGCCACCGCCGCCGTCACCGTGCTGCGGGGCGCCTGCGGCACAGCGGTACGCGGGCCGGTCACCGTCACCTCGTCCGGCGGTCGGGACGGCACCCGGGCCACGCTCACCGCCGCACTGACCGCCGCCGGGGTGCAGGTCAAGCCGAGCGGCGGCACGATCGTGCACCTGGTGGGCTACGGCGACGGGGCCAGCGACCTGCGCCCCGACGCGGCGGTCACGGTCGCCATGGACACCCCGTACGTGCTGGCCGACGCGAAGTCACCGACGCTGCTGGCCACGTACTCCTCCAGCCGGGCGTCGATGACCGGCCTGGCCGCCGTGCTCGCCGGCAAGGCCCGGCCGGGCGGCCGTTCCCCGGTGGCCGTCCGTGGACTGCCCGCGACCACCTGTCGCACCTGACCGGCGCTCGTCATCGGCCACCCCGCCGGCCACCCGGCGCGGACGGATCAGCGCCCACCCTCGGCCGTCGGCCGGTCGGTGCGGTCTTCGCCGGCCGGCTCGGGGCAGGGCGGGGCGTCCGCTTCCGGCTGATCGGCCGGGCGGCGAGTCGCCGGTGGGCGCAACAACCGCAGCGGCGTACCCCCGACCGTGGCCGGTGACATCGGTGGCGGGTCGGCGCTGGGCGCCGTGCGGCCGAGCAGCGCCGCCAGCCCGGCCCGGGTGGCGACGACCAGCAGCCGATCGGTGCGCACCAGGGGCCGGCGTTGCGGCAGTGACCAGATGGTCTGCCCAGCCCGCCCAGTCCGCATCGCGATCACCCGAGCCTCGCGCGGGCGGCTGACCTCCGGACAGGAGCGCCCCTCCAGATCCGAGCCGGCTCCGACCGGCAGTTCGGCGACCAGCAGGACGCGCCGGCCCACCGAGATCGTGTCGATCACCTCGCGGCCCATCATGGCCGCGGCGAACGCCGGAGCCGCCAGGTACGAGACGCTGCGCGAGTGGTTGATCCCGAAGGCGCGCTGCACCCGCTGAGCGAACCCCTCGTCGAACAGCCGCAGCACGACCCGCAGCGGAGCCGCCACGCCGCCGTTCGCCGCCCTGTGCAGCGAACGCCCGAGCAGTGCGGTCTCCAGGTTCGTCACGTCGTCGGCACAGAGCACCACCAGCGCCCGGCAGGTCGACACGGACGCCGCCCGCAACGTCTCCGGGCTGGTCGCGTCGCCGATCAGGAACGGCAGGCCCAGCTCGCGGGCCACCGCCACGCCACGGGCCGTCGGTGCTCGGTCCACCGCCACCACGGTCACGCCGAACGAGTGCAGTTCCTGGATCACGCGGGTACCGATGTTGCCCAACCCGACCACGATCACGTGGTCGTCGAGCGGTTCGGTGAGCCGACCGGCCGCGACCGCCAGCCGGGCCCGTACCACCGAGTCGACCACCAGTGCGGTCACCGTGGGGACCAGGGCCACCCCCATGATCACCAACAGCAGGGCGGTGAGCTTCTCCACCGGTGACCCGGTCGGATCCGCGTCCGCGCTGCCCAGGGCGGTGAGCACGGTCAGGTAGCCGGCCTCAACCGGGTCCAGGTTCCGGGCCTGGCCGAGCAGCACGCTGCCGACGGCGAGCAGCGTGGCTGAGGCGCCCAGCGCCCAACGCAGGCGTCTGCCGAGAATCAGCCGGGCGGTCTGCAGCAGCTGGCGGCGAGGCCGGGCCCGGACAGGACGCTGCCGGCCGTACGCCCGCACCAGCACGAGATCGGCGGAGTCCTCATTCTCGGGCAGCGTGATCGGCTCGAGGCCGCTGGTGTCGGCGAGCGCGCAGACGACGTCCGTGGTGGCCGGGTCGAGCGCGTCCCGGCTCGCCGTCCGCAGCAACTCGTCGTCCGGCAGACGGAGGAAGGTCGGCGTGTCGTCGCCCAGGGTGGCCGCGACGAACGCGGGCGCGGCGATCTCCGAACCGGACAGCACCGCGCAGTCGCCGAGCATGGTGGCCACGCCCTCGCCGAGGACCGGGTTGAACAGTCGAACGACGATCCGTACGTCCGGGTCGAACTCCCGGATGATCAGCGCGGCATCCACGTTGGCCACGTCGTCGGCGCTGACCAGCGCGACCGCCGCCGCGGCCCGTACGCCGGCCCGGTCCAGGACCTCGGCGGTCAGCCGGCGAGCCACCACCACCTCGGGGCGTGAGCCCGGCGCGTCAGGGTCCGACGCGAGCTCGGCGATGTCCGGTGCGTGGTTGTCGGACAACGATGGAAGTAGGACGGTGACCGCGACGCCGTGCCGGTCGACCAGTTCGGTGATCAGTCGGCGGGCCAGAGCGTTGTCGCCGCAGACCACGAACCGCCGACCGGGCTCCGGCTCGATGCCGTCCGCGCTGTCGTCGGGCGCGCCCGCATGGTAGCTGTCGCTGACCAGGCGGCCGGTCCCGCGCGATCCGGTGCGGAAGCATCGCCCGGGGAGCGGTTCGGCGCGACGGGACCCAGCCGCGCTCGGGGCGACCTCACTCGCCCTTCGTGAGCCCCCGCACCGCGAGCCGGTACGCCGGCAGCACGTCGGTCCGTTCGGTGATCAGCCCCTCGTTGACCGCGAAGACCAGCGTCTGTCCCGCCGACTGGACGGCCAGCGCCCAGTTGCGCGACTCCTCCTCGACCAGCGGGTTGGTGGCGAGCCAGGTCATCTCGGTGGCGTCGAAGCCGCCGGCGCGGAGGTCGCGGAACTGTTGGCCGGCGACCGTCTCCCCGGCCCCGGCGGCGAAACCCTCCAGTGCGGCGCGCGGCGCGACCGTCGGCGAGTCCGCCGCCCAGATCCGCAGGAATCCGCCGCCGGCCTGCCGGCCGTCCACCTCGCAGCGCACGGTGGTGCCGCCGCGCTTGGTGAGCGCCTCGCCGACCAGCTCGGCCAGCTCGTCCTTGGGCGGCTCGATTGCCTTCGCCGTCCACCCGTCGGCCAGCGGAAACGACACCGGTACCGGGCAGGGGGAACCCGTGCCGCCGGTGGTGCCGCTGGGCGACGCCGGGGTCGTCTCGTCGTACCAGGGCTCGCCCGTGGCCTGTGGGGCCGGGCCGCCGGCCGCGGGCCCGGTGGGGGCGGCGGCGTCGTCGCCGCAGCCGGCCAGCAGGCCGAGGGTGAGCGCCGCCGACACGGCGACGCGGGTACGAGTGTCCATGGTGGTGATCCCCGTCAGTCGATCTTCAGTCGGCCCATCTAAGCCGTGCGTTCTCTCGACGTCAATCTGGATCGGTGTGCCCGCGCGGCGGTAATCGGGTCGCCCCCGCGCCGGTCGGTCTGACAGCCTCACCCCATGGGAGCGGCAGAGGGATTCCGGCACGTGCAACGGGCGGACGGAACTGTGGTGATCACCCACCACGGCCGGGTCGCCGGCACGCTGCGCGGCGCTCGGGCCGCGGAGTTCCTGGCCGAGGTCGACGACGACCCGCAGTTGGTGATGGCCCGCTGGACCGGCAACTACCGCCACGGCAACGAGCGCACCGCGAAACAGCACCCCCGCAACCGGGGCTGAACGACGCAAGGGCCCCTCCTCGACGAGAGGAGGGGCCCTTGCGGAGGGTCTCAGGGGCGGGCGAAGACGAGCGCCACGTTGTGGCCACCGAAGCCGAACGCGTTGTTCAACGCGGCCGGGATCTCCATGTGGCGGGCCTTGTGCGCGGCGACATCCAGGGTGAGGCCCGGCTCCGGGTCGTCGAGGTTGATCGTCGGAGGGACGACGCTGTCGCGGATCGCCAGGATGGTGGCGATCGACTCCAGCGCACCGGCCGCACCGAGCAGGTGACCGGTCATCGACTTCGTCGCGGACAGCACCGGGTGGTCGCCGAGCGCCTTGTGCAGCCCGCCGATCTCCAGCATGTCCCCGACCGGGGTCGAGGTGGCGTGCGCGTTGACGTGCACGATGTCCCGCTTCGCCACGTCCGCGTCCGCGATCGCCTTGGCGATGGCCCGGATGGCGCCCTCGCCCTCGGCGTGCGGCTGCACGATGTCGTACGCGTCGGAGGTGATGCCGGCGCCGGCGAGGCGCGCGTACACCCGGGCACCGCGGGCCGCGGCGTGCTCGGCCCGCTCCAGCACCACGATGCCGGCACCCTCGCCGAGGACGAAGCCGTCCCGGCCCCGGTCCCAGGGGCGGGAGGCCCGCTCCGGGTCGTCGTTGCGGGTCGACATGGCCCGCATCGAGCTGAAGCCGGCGATCGGCAGCGGGTGGATGACCGCCTCGGTGCCGCCGGCCACCACCACGTCGGCCCGGCCGGAGCGGATGATGTCCAGACCGAGGGCGATCGCCTCGGCGCCGGTGGCGCAGGCGCTGGCCACCGAGTGCACGCCGGCCTTGGCGCCCAGCTCCAACCCGACCCAGGCGGCCGGACCGTTCGGCATCAGCATCGGGATGGTGTGCGGGGAGACCCGCCGTGGCCCGGAGGCCTCCAGGATGTCGTCCTGGGCGAGCAGGGTGGTGGCACCGCCGATGCCGGAGCCGACGCTGACCGCCAACCGCTCCCCGTCGAGGTCGGAGCCGGCCAGGCCGGCGTCCGCCCAGGCCTGCTGCGCCGCGATGATCGCGATCGCCTCGGAACGGTCCAGGCGGCGCAGGCGGACCCGGTCCAGGACCTCGGACGGCTCCACGGCCAACTGGGCGGCGATCCGGACCGGCAGTTGCTCGGCCCACTCCTGGGTGAGGGCACTCACCCCGGAGCGGCCGGCGAGCATTGCGTCCCAGGTCGACGCGACGTCCCCGCCAAGCGGGGTCGTCGCGCCGAGCCCGGTGACGACGACGTCAGGACGACTCATGATCAGGACTGCGCCGCGATGTAGCTGACAGCGTCGCCGACGGTCTTGAGGTTCTGCACCTCGTTGTCCGGGATCTTGACGCCGAACTTCTCCTCGGCCGCAACCACGACCTCAACCATGGAGAGCGAGTCGACGTCGAGGTCGTCGGTGAAGGACTTCCCCTCGGCCACGTCGTCCGGGTTCACCCCGGCAACCTCTTCGAGGATCTCGGCGAGGCCGGTGGTGATCTCGTCACGGGTCATTGCGGTTGGTTCCTTTCATCGGGGTTCTCCGGCGGTCGGCGTCGCCGACCGCCACTCCTCGACGCGTACGCGTCCGAGGGGGTCATCAGGGGCAGCGGACGACCTGACCGGCGTAGGTCAGGCCACCGCCGAAGCCGAACAGCAGCACCGGCGCGCCCGAGGGCACCTCCCGGCGCTCGACCAGCTTGGACAGGGCCAGCGGCACGCTCGCCGCGGAGGTGTTGCCGGACTCGACGATGTCCTTCGCGATGATCGCGTCGGGGATGTTGAGCCGCTTGGCGATGCCGTCGATGATCCGGGCGTTGGCCTGGTGCGGCACGAACGCGGCCAGCTCGGACGGGTCGACCCCGGCCCGCTCGCAGGCCTGCAGGGCGAGCGGCGCGATAGCGGTGGTGGCCCAGCGGAACACCGCCTGCCCCTCCTGCTGGATGTACGGGCGCCAGCCCTCGATGCGGACCGCGTCACTCTTGTCCGGCACCGAGCCCCAGACCACCGGGCCGATGCCGGTCGGCTCGTCGTCGGCGGTGGCGGAGACCACCGCGGCACCGGCCCCGTCCGCGAAGATGATGCAGGTGGAGCGGTCGGTCCAGTCGGTGAAGTCGGACAGCTTCTCCGCGCCGATGACGATCGCGTTGCGCGACGCCCCGGCCCGGATGGCGTGGTCGACGGTGCCCAGCGCGTACGCGAAACCAGAGCAGGCGGTGTTGAGGTCGAAGGCGCCCGGCGCGGTGATGCCCAGCTTGGCGGCGACCCGGCAGGCCACGTTGGGGCTGCGGTCGATGGAGGAGCAGGTGGCGACCACGACCAGGTCGATGTCGGCGGCGGTCAGGCCCGAGTTGGCCAGCGCCTTGCCGGCGGCCGCGGCGGCCATGTCGGCGACCGTCTCACTGTCGGCGATCCGCCGGCTGACGATGCCGACCCGGTCGCGGATCCACTCGTCGTTGGTGTCGACGAGCTGGGCGATGTCGTCGTTGGTCACCACCCGGGAGGGCTGGTAGTGCCCCATCGAGACGATGCGACTGCCAGTCATGAACGACCTCCGATACGGGCGATCAGGTCCCGTGCGGCCGGCAGGTCGTCCGGGGTGTTGAGGGTGACGATCTCCGGGGCGCCGTCGCCCTTGAGTTCCCGCTTGACCAGGCCGGCGAGGGTGCCGGCCGGGGGCAGCTCGATCACGCCGGTGACCCCGAGGTCGGCCAGCGTACGCATGCACAGGTCCCACCGCACCGGTGCGGTGACCTGACGGACCAGGCGCTGCACCATGGCCGCGCCGTCGTCGACCGCGGTGCCGTCGAGGTTCGACAGCAGGGTCCGGGCCGGGTCGGCGGGGGTGATCCCGGCGGCCTCCGCGGCGAGCGCGGTCTCGGCCGGAGCCATGTACGGGGTGTGGAACGCGCCGGCCACCTGGAGTCGGATGATCCTGGTCCGAGCGGGCGGCGCGGCGGCGAGCTTGTCGAGCCCGTCCAGGGCGCCCGCGGCGACGATCTGCCCGGCGCCG
This sequence comes from Micromonospora sp. NPDC050784, assembly GCF_044456765.1. NCBI lineage: Bacteria > Bacillati > Actinomycetota > Actinomycetes > Micromonosporales > Micromonosporaceae > Micromonospora > Micromonospora sp. NPDC050784. The sequence goes on from NZ_JBITGG010000006.1 coordinate 147,726, forward strand.
TTGCGGTTGGCCGGGTAGAGCCCGTTCGCCTCGATCGCGGCGATCACCTCGTCGGGGTCACCGCCGAGCACCGCGGCCATTCCGGTCGGCTCCAGCGCGCACGCGGCGGCCATCTCCCGACCGCGTACACCGGCCAGGGTGATCGCGGCGTCGGCCGACAGCACTCCGGCCAGGGCGGCGGCACCCAACTCGCCGACGCTGTGGCCGGCGGTGAGCGCGACGCCGTCCAGCGGCAGCTGCTCGGCCGCGAGCAACGCCGCGGCGACCAGCAACGGCTGGGTGCGGGCGGTGTCCTTGATCTCGTCGGCGTCGGCGGCGGTGCCCAGGTGCAGCAGGTCGACCCCGGCCAACGCCGACCACTCGCGCAGTCGCGCCTCAGTGCCGGTCAGGTCGAGCCAGGGGGTCAGGAAGCCGGGTTTCTGAGAACCCTGGCCGGGACTAAGTACGGCGAGCACGCCTATGACTCTCCCGGATAAAGGCGGGTAACGCGGTGCCGCCTTCGACCAAACCACACTAGGACCTTTGGAGGTTTCCTACAAAGATCGGCGGGGATCATCCTCGGTTTGGACGGATTTCCGGGTAGCCGGGGTCATTGTCTGAGTTGGGACCGGCGAGACGAGCGGGACAACCGGATCCAACCGACCCACGGTCAGCGCGACCTGGAGGGCGAACGCGTCCCGCGGCGACAGTGGGGAGAACCCGGTCACCTCGGCGATCCGGCGCAACCGGTAACGCACCGTGTTCGGGTGCACGAACAGTGCCCGGGCCGCGCTCTCCAGAGTGCCACCCGCGGCCAGGAAGGCGTCCAGGGTCGCCAGCAGTTCCCCACCGGCGCGCACCAGTGTCGCGTACACATCATGGCGTAGCCGCCGACGGGCCTCCGCGTCGCCGGCGAGGGCCCGCTCCGGCAGCAGATCCGCGGCCGGCACCGGCCGGGGCGCGCTGGGCCAGGCCGGCGCGGCCCGAAAGCCGGAGAGCGCGGCCCGTGCCGACTCGGTCGCCTCGTCCAGGCTCGGTACGGCGGGACCGACCACCACCGGGCCGTCCCCGAACGCGCTCAGCAGCTTCGCCGTGGCGGTCAGCGGGTCCGGTGCCCCACCCAGCACGATCACCAGCCGGTCGCCGTGGACGCCGCCGATCACCTCCACGCCGATCCGGCGGGCCTGCCGGTAGACCACGTGCAGCACCGCGGAGACCTCGCCGCCGGGCGACCGACCGACCGCCACCGCAACCGGCGGCGCGTCCGTCCAGCCGAGCGCGGCGGCCCGACTGGCCAGGACGTCCGGCGAGTCACCGCGCAACAGCGCGTCGACCAGCAGCGCCTGCAACCGGGCGTCCCAGGCGCCGCGCGACTCGGCGGCCCGCGCGTACACCCGGGCGGCGGAGAACGCGATCTCCCGGGAGAAGCGCAGCACCGCCTCGCGCAGTTGCTGCTCCTCGCCCTCGGCGGCCAGGTGCGACACCTGCTCCTCGACCACGTCAATCGTCACCTTGATCAACGCCACGGTCTGCTGGAGGGTGATCGACCGGGCCAGCGCCTGCGGGGCGGCGGCGAAGACCTCGTCCGACACCTCCTGGGTGCTGTCCGCCGTGCCGCCACCCTCGCGCAGCCACTGCACCAGCGACCTCGCGCCCGCCTGGGCGACAAGCATCACCCAGGAACGCTGATCGGCCGGCAGCGCCCGGAACCAGGGCAGCGTCTCGTCCATCCGGGCCACGCTGGAGGTGGCCAACGCCCCCGCCGATCGTTCGATCCGGCGCAGCGTGGCCGACAGCTCCCCACCGCCCGGCGTGCTCACCGCCCTAGCCTGACACGTCGTGAGCAGGCCAACCACGTCGGCACCGGTCCGCCGGCCACCGTCGGCGCGCCCACCGGGCCCCTCTCACTGGTGCGGGGGAGGGGGCAGGCCCACCTCCTGGGCCAGGATCGCGGCCTGCACCCGGCTGCGCAGGTCCAGCTTCGCGAGGATCCGGCTCACATGCGTCTTGGTGGTGCTCTCCGCCAGCACCAGCCGATCGGCGATCTGCTGGTTGGACAGGCCCAACCCGAGGCAGGCCAGCACGTCGCGCTCGCGTGGGGTGAGGGTGTCCAGCGTGGCCCTGGTGTCCGCCGACGCGCCCGGCGCGGTGGCCGCGAACGCGGTGATCAGCCGGCGGGTCACCGTGGGCGCGATGAACCCGTCGCCCCGCGCCACCGTCCGCACCGCGCTGACCAGGCCGTCGGCGTCGGTGTCCTTGAGCAGGAACCCGGCCGCGCCGGCCCGCAACGCCCCGAAGACGTACTCGTCCAGGTCGAAGGTGGTGAGCACCAGCACGTCGGCGAGCCCGTCGGTGACGATCGCCCGGGTCGCCGAGATCCCGTCCCGGTGCGGCATCCGCACATCCAGCACCGCCACGTCGGGGCGCAGCTCCCGGCACAGGCGCACCGCGGCGTCGCCGTCGGCGGCCTCGCCGACCACCTCGACGCCCGGTGAGCCGTTCAGGATCAGGGCCAGCCCGGCCCGTACCGCCGGCTGGTCGTCCGCGAGCACCACCCGTACCGTCGCCGCGCCCGCGTCGCCCGGTGGCCGCGCCGGCCCGGTCACCCGCCCTCCCCGGTGGGCAGGGCCGCCCGCACCTGCCAGCGACCGTCGTGTGGCCCGGCGGTGAACCGGCCAGCCAGCAGGGTGGCCCGCTCCCGCATACCGATCAGCCCGGCCCCGGCGCCCGGCAGCCCGGCCCCGTCGCGGCGGACCGGGTTCTCCACCGTCAGCACCACCTCGGCCGGCCGGTACGCGATCGTCAGGTCCGCCTCACCCGTTCCGTGCTTGAGCGCGTTGGTCAGCGACTCCTGCACGATCCGGTACGCGGCGAGGTCCACCCCCACCGGCAGCGCGCCGGGCGTGCCGTCAGTCCGGAACCGCACCGTGAGGCCGGCCGCCCGGACCCGCTCGACCAGTCCGTCCGCCTCGGCCAGCCGCGCGGTGACCACCTCCGGCGTGGCCGGGCCGCCGCTGGTCCCGGGCTCGCGCAGCACCTCGATCATCTGCCGCATCTCCGCCAGCCCCTGCACGCTGCTCTCCCGGATCACCCGTAACGCCGACTCCACCTGACCCCGATCCAAGCCGGGCACGGACAGCACAGCGGTGGCGTGGATGGCCACCGCGCTGAGGTGGTTCGCGACCACGTCGTGCAACTCCCGGGCCATCCGGGCCCGTTCCGCGCTGACCGCCTGCCGGCGGTCCAACTCGACCAGCCGGGCGGTCTGCTCGGCCCGCGCCCGCTCGGCGGCGGCCTGGTCGCGGTACTGCCGCACACTGATCCCGGTCAGCACCGGCAGCAGCCCGACGAGCACCACCAGCACCCCGAGCGCCGCCCCGCTCCACTGGCCGTACCCGAGCACGCCGACGACCGCCCCGACCAGGCTCAGCGCCACGGCGATCCGCAGCAACCACCGCCACAGCCGGGGCGGGCCGTACACGCAGGCGTCGTAGAGCACCTGCGTGTAGACCAGGAGCGTGCCCAGCGAACTGCCCAGCACCGTGTCGACCACCAGCGCGCCCGTTCCCACGGCCAGGCTGGCGCGCGGCGCGACCCGGCGCAGGCCGACGGCGACGCACACCGCCACCAACGGCGGCAGGAACAGCGCCGACGGCACGTCCGCGTTCGAGCGGACCTGCGGTTGCCAACCCAGCGTGTACAGCACCAGACCACCGGCCAGCGACGCGCCGGCCAGCACCACGTCACGGCCGAGAGTGCCGGAGTCGAGCCACGGTGGCGGACGCATGCCCCGATCCCACCACAGCCGTCGCCCGCCGAACTCCGACCGGGGGAGGACGCCGACGGCACGGTCATGCGCCGAAAGGGGTACGCCGACCGCTCCGGCCGCGGGTGCGCCCTCGGCCGTCGGAGCGGCGGGTGAACGGTCCGGGAAGAAGCTGTGAACTGCGCAACCGGGTCCCGCGCTCCCCGTCGTCGTGGTGGACCGGCTGGCCCGGACCCCGGGTACGCTGCGCGCGGCCCGTCGGTCCCGGCCAGTACGGTGACAGGGCACCTCGGGGAGAGCACCCGAGGGTGGGACGAGCGTGAGGAGACCGGGGATGGCGCACGGGGAGGCCGAGCACGGCTGCGCCCAGGGCGAGCCCTGCCGGCCGGGGCACCACGACCCGCAGGCGGCTGGCAAGCACCGCCGGGCGGTCGGCGGCTCACCATCGCACCCGGCGGAGCCGCTCGCCGGCCGAGCCGATGATGACATCCCGCTTCCGCGTCAGCGCTCCACCGATCCCACCGACCTCGCCGAGCCCGACTCGGACGTGCCCGCTGGTTGCCTCAGCGAACTTCCCGGCTGGGCCGGGGCGCACCGGCACGGCGCGGTCCGACCTCGGCCGCGGGCCACCCGACGGGAGCGCCCACCGCGCCGCTGGTGCTGATCGCCGCGACGCACCCGCCGATCAGCGAGTGCGTCGGGTCAGCGCGTGCGCCAGTTCAGCGCGTGCGGCGGCGGATCAGCAGGGCGATCCCGGCGAGGCCGACCGTGATGGTCAGCATCACGCCGACGTTGAGCAGCAGCAGGCGTTGCAGGTCGCCGAGCGCCTCGTCGAGGTCTTTCGCCGGGTCGAGCGTGTCCTCCGGGAGCACCCGCTCGCCGCCGCCCGCGCCACCGCTGACCGTGTCGAACTGCCGCTCCAGCGGCACACCGGCGGTGCGCAGGGTCTCGGACATGCTGAGCCGACCCAGGAACCAGCCGGCGCTGGTCTTGCGGCCGTCGGGCTGCTTCGCCGGCCGGTAGACGCGGGGGCCGCCGATCGCCTTGGGATAGAGGTCGTACGTCTGCTTCGGCGTCTCGCCGGCGAGCACCACGACCGTGTACTTCGGACCGAGGTTGGCCGCCTTCGGACCGGTCGGCATGCCGGTGCGAGCGAGGAAGTTGACCTGGTCGATGACCGCGCCCACGAGGGCGGGCTCCTTGTCCGCGTGCATCCGCAGCGGCGCGGACAGCCCCGTGCCGGTGATGTCCACTCCGGCGGGTGCCGGCTTCGGCGCCGCCGAGGCCGAGCCGGCGGTGCCAAGCGACAGCAGCGCCGCCGCCAGCGTGCCCGCCAACACGGCGACTAACCGCCTCATGTGTCGGACCATCCCGCCTCCTCGCCCCGTTCGATGGATGGCTTCGTCGTGACGTCCGGACCGACCTGCCGGTGTGACATCGACCAGATGGTCGCGCCCACTCCTACAGACTCCGCAGAACGTCGATGAGTTGCAGCTTTTGGAACAGTATTTGGAACTATCTGCGATCTCTGCTCGACTAATGAGGAGCCGTTTGATCAGCGGGCGGATCGTACCCTTACGGAGGGGTTCATGGGGGGCAGGGTTACACGTACGGCCCGGGTCGTGCCAGTGGTGCTCGGCGTGGCGTTCGGTGTGTCGTTTCTGGTGCCGGCGACACCGGCCGCCGCCCACAACGAACTGACCGGCAGCAACCCGCGCGACGGCGCCCGCGTGGCGGCGGCACCGGCCCGGGTCGAGCTACGGTTCCTCGCCAAGCCGTCGCCGACCACGACGAAGATCACAATAACCGGACCGGACAATGTGGTCGCTGGCGGGACTCCCGCCTTCGACGGCAGTCGCGTGCGGGTGCCGTTCAAGCCGGCCGCCGCGGGGCTCTACATCGTCGGCTACCAGCTCGCGTCGTCCGACGGGCATCCGGTGAAGGGCGAGGTGCGGTTCACCCTCACCACCGGCACCGCCGCAGACCCGTCCGCCTCGCCGTCGGCGGCCGTCGGCGCCAGCCCGGCAGCGTCGCCCTCGGCTGACGCGCCGGCCGTCGGCGTACCCTCCGCCGGGCCCGCTTCGGCGACACCCGGTAGCTCGACGGCCTCCCCGGTGCCGGCGGCGTCGGAGCAGTCCGACTCCGGCGGTCGCTGGTGGCTCTGGGCGCTCGGCGCCCTGGTCCTGCTCGCCGCGCTAGGAGCCGGCCTCGTGTTGCGCCGCCGACGCGGAGCCCAGTGATCAACGGAGCGGAGCGCACTGCGCTCCGCTCCGCGATCTTGCACTTGCTGTCCCGACACAAGGGGCCATCCCACTCATGTCGACAACCGAAACTGCAAGATCGGCGCGGTTGTCCTTCGTCAGACCAGGCGCAGGCGGGCGGCGCGGATCCGGGTCAGGGTGCGCTCGCGACCGAGCACCTCCAGCGACTCGAACAGCGGCAGACCCACGGTGCGGCCGGTGACCGCGACCCGCACCGGCGCCTGCGTCTTGCCGAGCTTGAGGCCTCGCTCGGCACCGACCGCCTCCAGCGTCGACTTCAGCGACTCGGCGTCCCAGGACTCCAGCGCCTCGAACGCCGTGACCGCGTCGTCCAGTAGCTCGGCGGAGCCGTCCTTCATCGTCTTGGTCCAGGCGGCCTCGTCGATCAGCGGCGAGGCCAGGAAGAGGAAGTCGACGTTCGGCACGATCTCGCTGAGCACCGCGATCCGCGTCTGGGCCAGCGGCGCCACGGCGGCGAACGCCTCGGCGTCGAACTCCTCCGGCTGCCACGGCGGCGGCGCGATGGTCCCGGTGCCGGTCAGCCACGGCTGGCAGGCGTCGATGAACTCGGCCACCGGCAGCGCGCGAATGTACTCACCGTTGAACGCGCGCAGCTTCTTCTCGTCGAAGAACGCCGAGGAGAGGTTGACCTCGTCCAGCCGGAACTCGTCCTCGATGACCGACCAGGGAACGATCTCCCGGTCGCCGGAGGGCGCCCAGCCGAGCAGCATGAGGTAGTTGCGCATCGCCCCGGCGAGGTAACCCTCGTCGCGGTACGCCTCCAGGGCGACCTTGTCCCGGCGCTTGGAGAGCTTCTGCCGCTTCTCGTTGACCACCACCGGCACGTGCGCCCAGATCGGCGGCTTGACCCCGAGGGCTTCCCACAGCAGCTGCTGCTTGGGCGTGTTGGGCAGGTGCTCCTCGGCCCGGATCACGTGGGTGATCCCCATGGTCATGTCGTCGACGACGTTGGCCAGCAGGAAGACCGGCGAGCCGTCGCCCCGGGCGATGACGAAGTCCTCGATGAGCTTGTTCTCGAAGGTCGGCTCACCGCGGATCAGGTCGACCACCACCGTCGTGCCCTCGTCCGGCGTACGGAAGCGCAGCGCGTGCCCCGGGCCCGGGCCGAGGCCACGGTCGCGGTGGTAGCCGTCGTAGCCCTGGTACTGCGAGCCGGTGCGGGCCTGCACGTCCTCGCGGGTGCAGTCGCAGTAGTAGGCGCGGCCCGAGTCGTACAGGCGGGCGGCGGCGGCCCGGTGCTCGCCGGCGTTCGCCGACTGGAAGTACGGGCCCTCGTAGCTGCCCCGGGAGATCCCGATCCAGTCCAGCGCGGAGAGGATGCCCTCGGTCCATTCGGGCTTGTTGCGCGCCGCGTCGGTGTCCTCGATGCGCAGCACGAACACGCCGCCCTGCTGCTTGGCGTAGATCCAGTTCTGCAGCGCCGAGCGGGCGCCGCCGACGTGGAACATACCGGTCGGGGAAGGGGCGAAGCGCACACGTACTGTCACGTCCCCCAGCCTACGGCGGTACGCGACTGCTTTCCGCCACCGCCCCCGCCCTGGCTCACGGCACCGAGCGGATCTTGACGACCAGGGCGCTGCCGAGCAGGGTGACCACGGCGGTGACCGCGTAGAGCGTGGGATAGCCGCCCAGGTACACCACGAGCGGGGCGGAGAGCGCCGGGCCGAGCACCTGCGGCGCCGAGTTGGCGATGTTGATGACGCCCAGGTCCTTGGCCCGGTCGGTGGCCCGGGGCAGCACCTGCGTGATCAACGCGGCGTCCACCGAGAGGTAGACGCCGTAGCCGGCGCCGAGCAGCAGCGCCGCGACGATGGCCATCGGCCAGACCGGCGCGACCGCGAGCAGCAGCGCCGCCACCGCCATGATCAGCCCGGAGACGATCACGTAGATCTTGCGGCGGCCGGACCGGTCGGACAGCCGGCCGGCGACCACCGCGGTCAGCATCATCCCGAGCGTGTAGAGCAGGATCAGCACCAGCAGGCCGCCCTCGGGGTCGGGGTGGCGCACCCCGTCGGTGAGGAAGTACAGCAGGTAGAGAGTGCCCAGGGCGTTGCCGAGCTGGACCAGGAACCGGGTGATCCAGGCCCAGGCGAAGTCCGGGTGCTGGCGGGGGCTGATCCACATCGAGGCCAGCAGCGCCCGCGTCCGGATCGCGGGCCGATGGGTACGCGGCAGCGGTTCGTCGGGGGTGAGCAAGGCGAACGGGAGTGACAGCAGCAGGACGGCCACGGCGATGGCCAGGTAGCCGGCGGCGTTGCCGGTGACCACGGCGGTGACCAGCACCGCGCCGAGCACCAGCCCGAGCGCCTGTGGGATGCCCACCCAACCCGAGACCCCGCCGCGCTGCGTCACCGGAACCCGGTCCGGAATGGCGGCACTGAGGCTGGCCAGCATCGCGTTGAAGCAGACCTGCGCGGCGACCCAGGCGAGGGCGACCCCGAGGATGGTCCGCTGCTGGGCCAGCAGCACCAGGGCCGCCGCGCCGAGCACGGCCCCGCCCGCCGTCCAGACGTGCCGACGACCGAACTCGCGGCCGGCGATCCGCAGGCAGGTTCGGTCGGAGAGGGCGCCCGCGAGGGGGTTGGCCAGCACCGCCGCCAGCGCGCCGAGACCGGTGACCACGGCCAGCATGTTCTCCTTGCCGCCGGGCGCGATCTGCTCGATCTGCTGGGGCAGCAGCACCTGGATGGGCGTGAAGAACGCCATCCACACGCCGAGGTTGGCCGCGAAGATCAAACCGATCCAGCCGCGCCGCACCGGCACCGTCGGCTCGGCGAGCGCCGCCGGCAGCGACGCCGGCGTCGGGTCGAGGGTGGTCACCGCGCCGACCCCGGGCGGCTGGCCGCGATCACGTCGCGCAACCAGGTGTACGACGACTTCGGCGTACGGGTCTGGGTGGCGTAGTCGACGTGCACCAGACCGAAGCGTTTGGTGAACCCCTCGGCCCACTCCCAGTTGTCCAGCAGCGACCAGACGAAGTACCCGCGGACGTCCACCCCGTCGTCGATGGCGGCCCGAACCGCCCGCAGGTGCCCGTCGAGGTACGCGATCCGCTCCGGGTCGGCCACCCGCCCGTCGGCGTCGGGTGCGTCGTCGTACGCGCAGCCGCTCTCGGTGATCTCGATGGGCGGTAGCGCGTCGCCGTACGTGTCGCGCAGCCAGCCGAGCAGTTCGCGCAGCCCGTCGGGGGCCACCGGCCAGTCGAAGGCGGTACGCGGGTAGCCGTCCAGCGGCACGAGGTCGAATGGCAGGGGTGAACCCTCCTCGGCCGCCCGTACCCCGGTGGGGTTGTAGTAGTTGACCCCGAGCACGTCGATCGGCGCGGCGATCGTGTCCAGGTCGCCGGGGTGGATGACGCTCGGGTCGAAGCCGGGCAGCTCCGGGTAGCCGCGGCCGAGCAGCGGGTCGGTGAAGAGTCGGTTGTGCAGAGCCTCGTACGCCGCACCGGCGGCCCGGTCGGCGTCACGATCGCCGAGCACCCGCACCGGCGAGTAGTTGTTGGCGATCGCCACCGGGCTGGCGGTGTGTGCCCGCAGCGCGGCGACCGCAAGCCCGTGCCCGAGCAGTTGGTGGTGGGCGACCGGGAAGGCGTCGAACAGGAGCATCCGGCCGGGGGCGTGCACGCCCATGCCGTAGCCGAGGCTCATGTGGATGAACGGCTCGTTCAGGGTGATCCAGAGCCGGACCCGGTCGCCGAGGCGGGCGGCGGTCTTCTCGGCGTACTCGGCGAACCGGGCGGCGGTGTCGCGGTGCAGCCAGCCGCCGGCGTCCTCGAGGGGTTGTGGCAGGTCCCAGTGGTAGAGGGTGGCCACCGGGTCGACCCCGGCGGCCAGCAACTCGTCCACCAGGCGGTCGTAGAAGTCGAGTCCGGCCACGTTGGCCGGACCGGCGCCGGTGGGCTGGACCCGAGGCCAGGCGACGGAGAACCGGTACGCGGAGACGCCCAGGCCGGCCAGCAGCGCCACGTCCTCCGTGTACCGGTGGTAGTGGTCGCAGGCCACCGCACCGCTGCTGCCGTCGCTGATCACGCCGGGGGACTGGGCGAAGGTGTCCCAGATGGACGGAGCTCGGCCGTCGGCCGTGGTGGCGCCCTCGATCTGGTGGGCCGATGTGGAGACGCCCCAGCGGAAGCCGGTGGGGAACTGGGGCATCGGTGCGGTCGACATGCGCCCTCCCGGTCAACGTGAAACGTGTTCGGGACTTTAGGGCGCTCTCGATGAATGCGCCATAGGCCGGCCTGGCGCATTCCGCAATGGTTGATCGGCGTGTCTTTTTCCGAACCCGTCCAGGTAAGTCCGATTTAGCGCATAGAGTGCCGATATCGTGGGATGTCCTCACCGGAGGAAAGACGGAAATGATCCTCGTGGAACGCAGTGCGCACGTGGCGGCGCCAATTGAAGTGGTCTGGGATGTCGTGCAGCGGGCCGAGCAGTTGCCGGCCTGGCTGGCCGGGGTCCGCGCGGCCGAAGTGCTCTCGGGAGAGGGCTTCGGACGGCGACAACTGGTCCAGGCGGGGCGCGGCTCGGCGCATGAGGCCGAGGTGATCGCCTACCAGGAGCCGACGCTGATCGGCTGGCGGGAACGGGCCAAGGGCGCCGGTGCTCGGGCGGAGGCGCGCACCGAGATCTACGTCCAGCTCACCGGAGACGATGAGGAGGGCGGGACCATCGTGCGCCTCATCGTGGTCCGCTGGCCGGCCGGCCCGGTCAAGGCGGCCCTGCTGCGCCTCGGACTGCGTCGGGTCGGCGCCGACCTGGAGGACTCGCTGGCCCGGCTCACCGACCTGGCCGCCGTCGGCTGACGAGCGCATCCTCCCGGCGTCACCCGCGACGGCGGTGGTCCGGATCCCCGCCAGGGCCCCCGGACCACCGCCGCTTCTCCGCTGCCCCCGCCCTCCGTTGCGGCCGATCATGGAGTTGTGGTGCCCGGCGCGAGGTGACTCGACCGCTTCGTCCCCCACCACAACTCCATGATCGACCCGAGCGGGGGGTGGGTCGTAGCGAACAGAAGGGCCCGGCGCGCAAGCGCCGGGCCCTTCCGATCGTGCTGGAATTAGCTGTCGCCGCCGGTCTCGCCGACCGGGGCGGCGTTGACGTCGTCGATCGCGTACTTCTTGGCGGCCTCGGCCGGCACCGTGGTCGCCACCGCGCCGCTGCGGGCGAGCTGCCGCAGCGTGGCCACCACGATCGACTCCGCGTCGACGTGGAAGTGCCGGCGCAGCGCGTGCCGGGTGTCCGACATGCCGAAACCGTCGGTGCCGAGCGACGTGTAGTCGCCGGGTACCCAGCGGGCGATCAGGTCCGGTACCGCGCGCATGAAGTCGCTGACCGCGACCTTCGGCCCGTCCGCGTCGGCCAGCTTCTGCTGGATGTACGGAACCTTCGCCTCGGCACCCGGGTTGAGCAGGTTGTACTCCTCGGTCTCCACCGCGTCGCGGCGCAGCTCGGTCCAGGAGGTCACCGACCAGACGTCGGCGCCCACCCCCCAGTCCTGGGCGAGCAGCTGCTGGGCCTTGAGCGCCCACTGCATCCCGGTGCCCGAGGCGAGCAGGTTGGCCTTCGGGCCGTCGACCTGCGGTGCCGGCGAGTAGCGGTAGATGCCCTTGAGCAGGCCCTCCACGTCCACGTCGGCCGGCTCGGCCGGCTGCAGCGTCGGCTCGTTGTAGACCGTCAGGTAGTAGAAGACGTTCTCCTGCGCGTCCCCGTACATCCGGTGCAGACCCTGCTCCAGGATGTGCGCGATCTCGTACGCGAACGCCGGGTCGTACGCGACCACCGCCGGGTTGGTGGCGGCGATCAGCAGCGAGTGCCCGTCCTCGTGCTGGAGGCCCTCACCGTTGAGCGTGGTCCGACCCGCGGTGGCGCCGAGCAGGAAGCCCCGGGCCATCTGGTCGGCCGCGGCCCACAGCCCGTCGGCGGTCCGCTGGAACCCGAACATCGAGTAGAAGATGTACATCGGGATCATCGGCTCGTCGTGCGTGGCGTACGCCGAGCCGGCCGCGGTGAACGAGGCCACCGAACCGGCCTCGTTGATCCCCTCGTGCAGGATCTGCCCGGTGGTCGACTCCTTGTACGACAGGAACAGCTCCCGGTCGACCGAGGTGTAGCGCTGGCCGTGCGGCGAGTAGATCTTCGCGGTCGGGAAGATCGAGTCGAGACCGAAGGTGCGGGCCTCGTCCGGGATGATCGGCACCCAACGCTTGCCGAACTCCTTGTCCTTCATCACGTCCTTGAGCAGACGGACGAAGGCCTGCGTGGTGGCCACCTTCTGCTTGCCCGAGCCGCGCTTGATGTCGGCGAACCGCTCCGGGCCGGGGATGGCCAGTCGCTTCGTGCTGGTCCGCCGGGACGGCAGGTACCCGCCGAGCTGCTCGCGCCGCTCCTTGAGGTACGCCAGCTCCTCGGACTTCTCGCCCGGGTGGAAGTACGGCGGCAGGTAGGGGTTGTCCTCCAGCGCCTTGTCCGGGATGTCCAGGTAGAGCCGGTCGCGGAAGGTCTTCAGGTCCTCCAGCGTGAGCTTCTTCATCTGGTGGGTCGCGTTGCGGCCCTCGAAGTGCGAGCCGAGCGTCCAGCCCTTGATCGTCTTCGCCAGGATGACTGTGGGCTGACCGGTGTGCTCGGTGGCCGCCTTGTAGGCCGCGTAGAGCTTGCGGTAGTCGTGCCCACCCCGCTTGAGGTTCCAGATCTCGTCGTCGCTGAGCGGCTCGACCATCTTGCGGGTCCGTGCGTCACGGCCGAAGAAGTGCTCCCGCACGTACGCGCCGGACTCCGCCTTGTAGGTCTGGTAGTCGCCGTCGGTCGTGGTGTTCATCAGGTTGACCAACGCGCCGTCGGTGTCCGCGGCGAGCAGCGGGTCCCACTCACGGCCCCAGACAACCTTGATCACGTTCCAGCCGGCGCCCCGGAAGAACGCCTCCAGCTCCTGCATGACCTTGCCGTTGCCCCGAACCGGCCCGTCCAGCCGCTGGAGGTTGCAGTTGATCACGAAGGTGAGGTTGTCCAGCTCCTCGCGGGCGGCCACGCCGATGGCGCCCAGCGTCTCCGGCTCGTCCATCTCGCCGTCGCCGAGGAACGCCCAGACGTGCTGCTGGGAGGTGTCCTTGATGCCGCGGTGCTGCAGGTACCGGTTGAACCGGGCCTGGTAGATCGCGTTCAGACCGCCGAGGCCCATCGAGACGGTGGGGAACTCCCAGAAGTCCGGCATCAGCCGAGGGTGCGGGTACGAGGGCAGCCCACCACCGGGGTGCGACAGCTCCTGGCGGAACCCGTCGAGCTGGTGCTCGCTGAGCCGCCCCTCCAGGAACGCCCGCGCGTACATGCCGGGGGAGGCGTGGCCCTGGTAGAAGATCTGGTCGCCGCCGCCCGGGTGGTTCTTGCCCCGGAAGAAGTGGTTGAAGCCCACCTCGTAGAGCGACGCCGAGCTGGCGAAGGTGGAGATGTGCCCGCCGACGCCGATCTCCGGGCGCTGCGCCCGGTGCACCAGCATGGCGGCGTTCCACCGGACGTACGCCCGGATACGCCGCTCGACGTGCTCGTCACCCGGGAACCAGGGCTCGCGCTCCGACGGGATGGTGTTGATGTAATCGGTGGTGGTCAGGGGCGGAACCCCGACCTGGCGCTCACGGGCCCGCTCCAGCAGGCGCAGCATGACGTAGCGGGCGCGTTTGGCGCCGCGTTCGTCGATGACACCGTCAAGCGACTCGACCCATTCGCTGGTCTCTTCAGGGTCGATGTCCGGAAGCTGGCTCGGTAGGCCGTCGCTGATCACCGGGCGCTTGCGTTCCGTAGCCACAGGCGTTCCCTCGGTTGTGTGTGGGATAGGTCTCTAGCGCCATCCTGCCCCCTGGTGGCACCCGTCGTCACGTCTAGGTCCCCCCGACGCGATGCTGAACACAGGTACTCGCCGGTAACTTAGCGCGACGACCGGACCGAACCTGAGCGGTTTGACCGCCACTCCTACCGTCACCACCATGAACGGACGCCCTGTCGCGGTCGCCGCGAGCATGATCGTTGTCGGGACAGCCGGCCTGGTCATCGGCGCGGTCGCCCTCGTCTCCGGCACCAACTGGCCGATGGTGGGACTGGTCGCCCTCGGCGTACTGCTGGTCGTGCTCGGCGCGGCCCTGCTGCGGCAGACGAACCGCGCGGCCCGTCGGACCGGCCGCCGGCGCCATTCAGAGACAGACGGCGCCGGGTACGGCCTCTACGCCGGGCCGACCGGGGACGTCGGTAGCGGTTGGCACGTCGACCGCCAGCGGGACGGCGACCACGACCGCTCCGACGGTACGGAACCGGTCGGCGGCAGCACCGACTCGGGCGGCGGCTGGTCCGGCTGGGGCTGGTCCAGCGGTGACTCCGGCGGAGGCTCGTCCGGTGGGGGCTGGTCCGGCGGTGACTCCGGTGGGGGCTGGTCCGGCGGCGGCGACTCTGGTGGCGGTGGCGGCAGCTCCTGACCGCACCCTGCGGCAGAATGCGACGTATGCGCAGCGACGTGATCACCGTCCAGACCGGGTCCCGGCCGACCGTCCGGGACATCACCGCGGAGGCCCAGCAGTTCGTCTCCGGCGAAAGCGACGGCCTGCTGCACGTCTTCGTGCCGCACGCCACCGCCGGCCTGGCGATCATCGAGACCGGGTCGGGCTCCGACGACGACCTGCTCAGCGCGCTGGGCGACCTGCTCCCCGCCGAGGACCGCTGGCGGCACCGACACGGCTCGCCCGGCCACGGCCGCGACCACGTGCTGCCGGCGTTCATCCCGCCGTACGCCACCCTGCCGGTGCTCGGCGGCCAGCTCGCGCTCGGCACCTGGCAGTCGATCTGTCTCGTCGACACCAACGGCGACAACCCGACCCGCCAGGTCCGCTTCTCCTTCCTCCCCGCCTAACCGCCCGCCGGCGGGCCGCGCCCACCCTCCGCCCTGCGCCCCGCGCCCCGCGAACGCCCTGCGCACCAGGCGCCGCGCCTGCAAGATCGTGCTCGATCCTGGATGTAGTGGGGTTGGGGGCGCGGGAGGCCACTACATCCAGGATTTTGCGCGCGGCGCAGGGCCGCCGCCCCCGTCTGCCGGCTGATCGCCACCTCGCGCAGTCCGTCGCCTTGTCAAGATCCACGCAACATCAGGGAACCTGCTGCCTCAACCCGTGCTGAGACAGCAGTTTCCCTGATGTCGCGTGGGCAGCGGCTTACGTGGATTCGGCGAGGCGGGCTGCGGCGGGGCTGCGGCGAGGCGGGCTGCGGGGTGACCGGGCTGCGGCGGGGCGGGGCTCGGCGAGGCGGGCTGCGGGGTGGCGAGGCTGCGGGGTGGCGGGGCTGCGGTAGGGCGGGGCTGCAAAGTGGCGGGCCGGGCGGGCTGAGCGGGCCGGGCTGCGGACCGGTGTGGTCCGCCCATGCCCGTCCGGACGGTGTGCCCGGCCCTGATCGCTGAGCTGGCCGCACGGGCGTGCTGCGTACGATGTGGTCGTGACGCGGCAGGTGGGTTCCGTGGGCAAGCCGGTGGATCGGGCCGGTCTCGCCGTCGATGTGGTGCGGCGGATGGCGCACGTCACCGACGCGCTGCGGCATCGGCAGGGCTCCGCGTTCGCCGAGTTGGGGCTCACCCCGGCGGCGGCCCGGGCGCTGCAGGAGTTGGACCCGGACCACCCGCTGCCGGCCCGGGATCTCGCCGGTCAGCTGGGTTGCGACCGGTCGAACGTGACGGTGCTGGTCGACAAGCTGGAGCAGGCCGGGCTGGTCGAGCGCCGCACCGACCCGACGGACCGGCGGCAGAAGACGCTGCTGGTGACCGGGGAGGGTCGGGTCGTGCGGGCCCGGGTGATCGAGGTGATGTCCGACTCCCGACTCCTGTCCGGGCTGAGTGACGGGGAGCTGAACACCCTTCGTGAGCTGGTCTGGAAGGTGTCCGACGGCGGTTGTCCGGAGTCCTGCGGGCCGGAGTGAGCGCAACCCCGACGGCCGTGTCCCACTGGGCGAGCAGGGCTTCCGTCGGTAATGCTGTCCGACGTGACCACCCCGCAAGATCTCGACGACCGGTTCCGGGAGACGCTGGCGGCGCTGCCCGCCGCCGAGCGGCGGCGTGACCCCGCCGACCCGGTCACCGACGACGCTCCACTGACCGGCGCGCAGGTGCTGGACCTGTTCGACGCGCAGGTGACCAGCCGGCAGCTCGACCTGGCCGGGCGCTGGTTGCGCAGTTTCGGGGAGGGTTTCTACACGATCGGCTCGGCGGGGCACGAGGGCAACGCCGCGGTCGCCGCCGCGCTGCGTCCCACCGATCCGGCGTTGCTGCACTACCGCTCGGGCGCCTTCTACTGCCTCCGCGCCGCCCAGGCCGCCGCCGACCCGGCGCTGACCCCCGACCCGGTGCAGATCGCCGACGCGGCCCGGACCGCCGACTCCGAGCCGACCGTCCACGGCGCATCGGCCCACGAACCCGAGTCGACCGCGGGTCCGCGGGCGTCAGAGCCGTCCGGGACCGAGCCGACCTCGGCGACCGGGGCTGCCACCGGGTTCGAGGCGTACGCCGACGCGGCGCGGGACGTGCTGCGGGGGATGGTCGCGTCCAGCCTGGAGCCGATCGCCGGGGGCCGGCACAAGGTGTTCGGCCGGGCGGATCTGGCCATCGTGCCGACCACCTCCACCATCGCCTCGCACCTGCCCCGCGCGGTCGGGATGGGACTGGCCGTGGAGCGGCTACGCCGGTTGGACAGCGTCGGGCGGCGTACCGGGGCCGGGGTGCGGGTGGGTAGCGGCGCGGGCGCCGCGCACGCCCCCTGGCCACCGGACGCGATCGTGGTCTGCTCCTTTGGCGACGCCTCGGTCAACCACGCCAGCGCCACCGCCGCCTTCAACACCGCCGGGTGGTACGACCACGCCGGGCTGCGGATCCCGGTGCTCTTCGTCTGCGAGGACAACGGGTTGGGCATCAGCGTCCGCTCGCCGGAGGGTTGGGTCGAGGCGACCCTGCGGGCCAAGCCGGGCATCCGCTACTTCAGCGCGGACGGGGCCGACCCGGTGGGGACGTACGCGGTGGCGGCGGAGGCCGCGGCCTGGGTACGCCGCAACCGGCGGCCGGCGGTGCTGCACCTGCGCACCGTACGGCTGATGGGGCATGCCGGGGCGGACGCGGAGTCGGCGTACCGGAGCCCGGCCGAGCTGGCCGAGGACCTGGACCGGGACCCGGTGGCCGCCACCGCGCGGCTGCTTGTCGACGCCGGGGTGGCGACCGGCGAGGAGCTGTTGGCCCGGTACGACGAGACCGGCTGGCAGGTACGTCGGCTGGCCGAGGAGGTGCTGGGCGAGCCGAAGCTGGCGTCCGCGGCCGACGTGGTCTCGGCGTTGGCGCCCCGGCGCCCGGTGCGGGTGGCGCGGGCGGTGGCCGACGCCGCGGCGCGGGCCAGTGGGCCCGGCGCGGGCGCGCGGGAAGAGGCGTTCGGTGGCAAGCCGCCGGAGCTGGCCGGGCCGATGACGTTGGCGCAGAGCATCAACGCCGCACTCGCCGACGGGATGCTCGACCACCCGCAGATGGCGGTCTTCGGTGAGGACGTGGCCGCCAAGGGCGGTGTGTACGGGGTGACAAAGGGGCTGCGTGACCGTTTCGGGGCGGCCCGGGTCTTCGACACCCTGCTCGACGAGACGTCGGTGCTCGGGCTGGGCCTCGGTGCCGGGCTGGCCGGGATGCTGCCGGTGCCGGAGATCCAGTACCTGGCGTACCTGCACAACGCCGAGGACCAGCTGCGCGGTGAGGCGGCCACGATGCGGTTCTTCTCGCAGGGGGCGTTCCGCAACCCGATGGTGGTGCGGGTGGCGGGCCTGGCGTACCAGGAGGGGTTCGGCGGGCACTTCCACAACGACAACTCGGTGGCCGTACTCCGGGATGTGCCCGGTCTGGTGGTCGCGGTGCCGGCGCGGCCGGACGACGCCGCGCCCATGCTGCGAACCTGTCTGGCGAGCGCGGCGGTGGACGGCAGTGTCTGCGTGTTCCTGGAGCCGATCGCGCTCTACCACACCCGCGATCTGTACGCGGAGGGTGACGGTGAGTGGCTGGCCGGCTATCCGGAGCCGGGCGGGTGGGTGGCCGGGCACGTGCCGATCGGACGGGCCCGGGTCTACCGGGTCGGCTCGGCGGACGACCTCACCATCATCACCTTCGGTAACGGGGTGCGGATGTCGCTGCGGGCCGCGGCCGTCCTCGCCGAGGAGGGGGTGGGCACCCGCGTGGTGGATCTGCGGTGGCTGGCCCCACTGCCGGTGGCGGACATCATCCGGGAGTCCTCGGCGACCGGTCGGGTGCTGGTCGTGGACGAGACGCGCCGCTCCGGCGGGGTCGGCGAGGGCGTGATCGCCGCGCTGGTCGACGCCGGATATGTCGGAGCCGCACGTCGAGTGGCGGGAGTTGACTCGTTTGTACCATTAGGTCCGGCAGCACTTCACGTACTGGTCTCCGCGGAAGCCATTACCGACGGTGCCCGTACGCTGCTGGCACGGTAAATTCCGTTCCACCCGGTGCGCCACTTGCGCGCAGACGCACAACTGTGTGGACTTTGCCTGACGGCGTCGCCGACGCCGCGAGCAGGGACGAGATGAGGAGGCACGCGACAGTGAGCGCGACCGCTGGTCAGGCCGCCGACGGGGTACGCAGCCTGGCGGACCGGTTCGGGATCGAACCGGGGATGGTCGTCATGGAGATGGGGTACGACGACGACGTCGACCAGGATCTCCGAGACGCCCTGACCGACCGCTGTGGAGATCTGGTCGACGAGGACACCGACGAGGTGGTCGACGCCGTGCTGGTGTGGTACCGCGACGGCGACGGTGACCTCTTCGAGCTGCTCGTCGATGCCCTCGGCCCGCTGGCCGACAACGGCGTCGTGTGGCTGCTCACCCCGAAGGCGGGGCGCGAGGGGCACGTCGAGCCGAGCGAGGTCGCGGAGTCCGCGCCCACCGCCGGCCTTCAGCAGACCTCGACCGTCAACGCCGGCCGGGACTGGAGCGGCGCACGTCTGGTGCTGCGTCGAGGGGCCAAGGCCAAGAAGTAGCCAGCGCCGCTCCGCTCGCCCGACGGTCCGCCCACCGCCGGGTTGCAGGCTGCGCCGTTCACCCGGCTCGACGCGAGGAGAGTTCGCATGCCCATCGAGGTTGGTACCGAAGCGCCGGACTTCGTACTCAAGGACCAGAACAACCAGGAGGTCCGACTCTCGGACTTCCGGGGCAGGCGCACCGTGCTGCTGGTCTTCTACCCGCTCGCCTTCACCGGCACCTGCCAGGGCGAGTTGGGCGAGGTGCGCGACAACCTCGGCGACTACGTGAACGACGACGTCCAGGTGCTGACCATCAGCGTCGACTCGGCCTACAGCCACAAGATCTGGGCCGACCGTGAGGGCTACCAGTTCCCCATGCTGGCCGACTTCTGGCCGCACGGCGCCGTCGCCCAGGCGTACGGCGTCTTCAACGACGTGGCCGGCTTCGCCAACCGGGGCACCTTCGTCATCGACAGGACCGGCGTGGTCCGGTTCGCCGAGATGAACGGCCCGGGCGAGGCCCGCGACCAGCAGGGCTGGCGCAAGGCCATCGCCGAAGCGACCACCTGACCGGGGTACGCCGTGCGCCCGGGTCGGTGGCGGGCAGGTAAGCTTGCCAGCCACCGGCCCGCCACAGGGCGATCCGGGCGCGTAGCTCAGTGGGAGAGCACTCGCCTTACAAGCGAGGGGTCGCAGGTTCGAAACCTGCCGCGCCCACACGTTGACCAGCAAGTGACGAGGGCCGCCGGATGCCGGCGGCCCTTTTTGTCGTCTCAGTCGGCCTTGCACAGCGAGCCGGCGAGGTCTGTCTGGCCCGGCGGGACACCCGCGAATCGGTAGCGGGCTCGGGTGTGGCCCGCGCTGCCAGATCCGACTATGGCCAGAGCCTTGGCGGCAATCTGACACGAAGAATCCTCGGTGAGGCCCGTACGGTAGAAAGACAGGCTCTGGTGGGACCGAACCTAGCGATACCCGAGCGGACCGGCATGGAGAGAGGGTTCCAGAAATGGCGCTGGTGTCGTGTCGTGAATGTAGCCACAGAGTGGCGGATAGCGCGCCAAAATGCCCCAACTGCGGTGTGGTGTCGCCCGGCGGTCAAGCGCGGCTTGAGGTCCGGAGAGTGGCACGGGTGCAAGGGAAATGGGTGCCATTGGCGGTGTGGATCGACTCCGACCACGTGGGAGATCTCGGCGGCGGCGAGAGCGTCACTCGCCTGGTCACGCCGGGCCTTCATCGCATCCGTTGTCAGTTGCAGCAGGGCCACCTCCAGGCAGGAGAACAGGAGGTCGACGTTCCGGCCGGCCGCCATCTCGTGGTCACCGTGGCCACCAGCCGGTGGAATGGGAAGCCCAGCTTCACGCCGGAGTTGGCCTGAAACACCAGCTCGCTCAGGCCGGTTGGTGATCCCTCCACGACTGAACCGACTTCTTCCTCATCCGCAGAGCGGACCCGAGGACGCCCACGCAGCTCAGCGCGGGGCAGACCCACCAGTCCCCCGGGTCTGGCCCGCCCTTCTGAGTAAAGGCCAGCACGGCCCACACGAGGCCGAGGAGATATCCACCGAAAACACCGAGTAGCGGTGCCCAGTGTTGATCCCCATGCTTCGGCGCTCGCGACGGAACAAGGTACAGGCAGCCGGCGACCGCAATGAGTCCGAAAATGCCCGACCACTGCAGGAGTTCCCTGAGCCCGCCTCCCTGGTCCGGCGAGAACTGAGAGCCGGCCCAAATCTGGGTAACGAACGAGGCCACCAGGTAAAGAATGCTCCAGGCCACCGCCATCCGCAGCGTGGCCTGCACCTTGAACGACCCGAGCCTGAACTGGTCGTGCGACCGGTCCAGCAAGACTGAGGTCACACCTACCGCATCTCGCCCGAAACTCCACCAGGCCCACAGGGTGCTCACTACCAGAAATGTTGAGACCACCAAGGAAGGGGAGCCGAACAATAGCCCCAAAAACCATTCAATAACAGAGTCAGGCGTCGGTGGCTCGCTCATTTTCGAAGTGTGTCACGCCCAACTGCCGCGAGATAGGGGCCGGGACCGACCGTCCTGATCAGCCGGTTGCGAGCCTGCGGAGTCTGACGTGATCAGGTGATGAAAAGTAGGTCAGCAAGGCGCCCGGTGCCTATTTCTCATCACTTGATCATGTGAACCAGGGGAGGCGTCAGCGCCCAGTGGGCGGGACCGAACCGGTAACGCCATGATGGGCGGGTGCAGGACACCGTCGCCGTCGCGCTCATCACCTCTCTGTCCACTCTGGCCGCCGCCGCCCTGACCGGGCTGGTCGGCGCGCTCAGCACCCGTCGGCAACTGGCCCACCAGCTCACCGTCGCCCGGCAGGAGAGCGTCGAGCGCCGGGCCACTCGTCGGCACGAGCTGCGGCGGGACGCGTACGTCCGGTTCCTGAGCGCCTGCGACCAGGCGTACCGGCAGTTGGACCGACGGTGGCTGGACGTCGGCGGGAGTGAGCCGGTGCCCGGCTACGACGAGGCGTACGCGGCGATGCGCGCCGTGGACGAGGCGTACAACCTGGTGTTGCTGGAGGGCCCGACGGAGGTCGCGGCGGCCGGCCGGGCCGTGTTGACCAGCCTCACCGCGGAGTACGCCGACCAGCGCCGGTTCGGTGACGAGCCGGGCGACGGGAGCGCGCCGCTGCGGGACCGGCACCGGGAGCGCTGGCTCGCGGCGATCGAGGTACGGACGAATCGCCGGATCTTGTTCGTTGACGCGGTACGCCCGGTGTTGGATCCGGACGCCGCTCAGTAGTCGGTGGCGGACGCCCGCCGATCGTCGAGCCACCGCCGGGTCCGTCCGCGGGTGCCGTAGAGGACCGCCCCGGCGACGAGCACCGTCACCAGTGCCGTCCAGAGCCAGAACCGCCCGCCCACCCCGCCCGGTGGCTGCGCGTCGCGGACCCGTCCGCCGCGGATCACCTGATCGGCGACGTCGACCGCGTTTACCTGGGCGGGCGCGGTCAGCACGGTCCGTGGCGCGGTGGCACCGGGCGTGAGCGACAGCACCCGTACGCTGCTCGCCTGCTCTGCGGTCGCGGGCGGCCCGGTCTGCTCCTCCAGCGGACGCTCGGGCGCGTCACCGTCCTGCTGATGGGCGGCCACCAGCGCCGAGCCGTCCGGTGTCCAGCCGAGCAGCCGGACGGAGACCATCCCCGTCACGGCGGGCAGGCGTAGTGGCTCACCGTCGCGCCCGGTACGGGGGTCGACCTGGCGCAGTGTCCAGTCGCCGGTGGCCGGCCGTCGGGTGGCCAGCGTCAGCGTGGTGCCGTCGGGGCTCCAGGCACCCTTGCCGGCCAGCCAGGATTCGTCGGGCAGGAGGAACGACGAGAGTTCCCGACCCTGCACGTCGACCACCGCGACGGTGTGGCCGTACTGGTAGGCGAGTCGGCCGGGGGCGGCGGCGACGGTCGATCCGAAGCGCGCCTCCTGCGCGCCGGACGCCAACGTGGTCCAGCGCCCACCCTCCAGCGGGGCGATGCTCAGCACCGACGTGTAGGTGGCTCCGTCGAAGGCGACCGGCACCTCGTCCCGGACGACCAGCGACGCGCTGTCGGCGAACCAGCCGACCGGCGTGCTCGCCACGGTGTTGGTGACGCTCGACGTCAGGTGCCGGGTCCGGCCCGTGACCAGGTCGACGACGTCGACGCCGGGTTCGCCCTGGTCGCCGTCGGGTCGGGCGAGGTGCCGGCCGTCGGGGGAGAGGTGGATTGACTCGCCGGCCGCCGCGTCCCCACCCGCGCGCACGATCCGATAGCGGTCGGAGTCCCCGCCGACCAGCCCGACGATGCTCGTGTCGAACCAGCCGCGCAGGCGTGGCGCGGGGCCGCTGAAGATGACCGAGGCGGACCCGAGCCGGGGACGGTCGGTGACGTGCAGTGCGCCGATCGGTGGCAGGCCGAGCCGGTCGGGCAGCGCGGCGTCCGCGGCGGCGGGGTCGAGGGCAGGGGTACGGGTCAGCGGCACCGCCACCCCGGCCAGCGCGAGCAGCACCACCGCCCCGGCAGCGGCGGCCAACCGGCGGCGGCGGGAACGACGGGCGGTGGCGAGAGCGCGCTCGTACACGGGGTAGGTGCGCACGTCCTCGGCAGTGGACCGCAGCGCGTCGCGGAGTCGGACGGTCATCGGGTGCTCCTCTCCGGGGTGTCCTGCACCAACTCCGGAGCGACGGCTCGCAACCGGCGCAGCCCGTCGTGGCCGTGTCGCTTCACGGTGCCGATCGAGCAGCCCAGCGCCTCGGCGACCTGGGCCTCGGTCAGGTCCTCGTAGTAGCGCAGCACGATCACCGCTCGCTGACGGGGGCTGAGCTCGCGCAGCGCCGCGTTCAGGGTCAACCGCAGCGTGGTGGCCTCGCTGTGATCCACGTCGGCCCGTTCGGTGGGCGCCGGCTCCAGCCGCTCGACCAGCCGACGGCGCCGCCACCAGGAGATCTGCTGGTGGTACATGACCCGCCGAACGTACGCCTCCGGGTTGCCGTCGCGGACGCGCCGCCAGTGCCGATAGGTCCGGGCGAGGGCGGTCTGCACCAGATCCTCGGCAAGCTGGTGATCACCGGTGAGCAGGTACGCGGTCCGGCACAGCGCCGGCGAACGATGCACCACGAACTCGTGGAACGACTCGACCATGCCCACCCCCTCGCACAGGAGAAACGCCTCCCGCCCGTGAGATGGTTGAGGGGCCGGGCGGCACCGGATGGCGCGGCGACGCCGCCCGGGCTCCTCAGCTGGTGAAGCCGCCGTCCACGTTGACCACCGCGCCGGTCACGTAGCCGGCCTCGGGGCTGGCCAGGTGCGCGACGGTGGCCGCGATGTCGGCGGGGCGAGCGTACCGGCCGACGGCGGTGAATCCGCTGATCGCCGCCGCGTTCGGTCCGTCCGCCGGGTTGGCGTCGGTGTCCGTCGGCCCGGGGTTGACCAGGTTGACGGTGATGGCCCGTGGGCCCAGCTCACGGGCCAGGCCCCGGGTCAGCCCGACCAGGGCGGTCTTGCTCATCGCGTAGAGCGTCAGCCCGGGAAAGACCGCCCGTTCACCGACGTTGCTGCCGATGCTGATGATCCGTCCGCCGTCGCCCAGGTGCCGCAGGGCCGCCCGCGCGGCGACGTACGGTGCCCGGACGTTGACCGCGATGGTCTGCTCCAGCTCCGCCGGGCCGAGTTCGTCCACGGCGCCGACCAGGAACACCGCGGCGTTGTTCACCAGAATGTCCAGCCGACCAAGTTCGGCGGCCGCCCGGTCGACCGCGCCCTGCACGGCGGCCGGGTCGGCGCCATCCGCCTGGATCGCCAGCGCCCTCCGGCCCAGCGCCTCGATCTGCTTCACCACCATCGCAGCCCGCTCGGCGTCCTGCCGGTAGGTCAGCGCCACGTCGGCCCCGTCCTGTGCCAGGCGCAGGGCGATGCCGGCTCCGATGCCCCGGGAGCCCCCGGTCACCAGGGCGACCTTGTCGTTGAGTGTCGTCGTCATGCGAACGATCATGTGGCCGTGCCGACGTCCTGTCTGGCGGTCATCGGACGCCTCGCTCCGACCGCCAGGTCCGATCCCCGCGATCCTCAACGGCCTGCCGACCCGGCGGGCCGCCATGATCCGCGCAACTTCACTGATCCTGCTGCCTCACCAGGCGACGAGACAGCAGGATCACCGAAGTTGCGCGGACCTTGCGAGGTGGGGGAGGGTGGGGCGGCGACTCGGGGAGCGTGGTCATGGAACTGGCAGGCATTGGCGCGGTGCTGTTCGACATGGACGGCACCCTTGTCGACTCCGACGCCGCCGTCGAGCGGGCCTGGGAGCGGTGGGCCGCCGAGTACGCCGTCGACCCGGCGTCGGCGTTGGCGATCGCGCACGGCAGCCCGGCCGACCGGACCATCCGCCGGCTGCTGCCCGAGCTGGACGAGGCGGCGGTCGCCGCTGCCGCGGCCCGGCAGTTGGCGTTGCAGTACGACGACCTGTCCGACGTGACGGCCACCCCGGGGGCGCACGAGCTGCTGAACGCGCTGGGCCGGTTGGGGTTGCCCTGGGCGGTGGTGACCAGCGCCGACAGGCGGCTCGCCGAGGCCCGGCTCGACGCCGCCGGCATCAAGGCACCGGTGCTGGTCACGGTGGAGGACGTCAGCGTCGGCAAGCCGGACCCGGAGGGATATCTGCGGGGCGCGGCGCTGCTGGGCGTACCCGTGGGGCGTTGCCTGGTCGTCGAGGACGCCGAGGTCGGT
Organism: Micromonospora sp. NPDC050784; assembly: GCF_044456765.1. NCBI lineage: Bacteria > Bacillati > Actinomycetota > Actinomycetes > Micromonosporales > Micromonosporaceae > Micromonospora > Micromonospora sp. NPDC050784. The sequence goes on from NZ_JBITGG010000006.1 coordinate 172,987, forward strand.
CTGCGGGCCGGGCGGGCGGCCGGGGCGATGACCGCCGCGCTCAAAGGGCTCGACGGCGACCTGCGCCTGCCCGATCTGGCCCAATTGGCGCACCAACTGGAGTCGGCACCCACGGTGCCCTGATCAGGGTCACCGTCAGCCACGGGCAGCGGGTAGCCGAGCCGTCCGCCCCGGCGTGGAAACCATTGGCGTGTCCGGGCCGGTTCTGCTGCACTACCCGCTGCCGACGACGAAGGGGGAGACGCGGTGGAGTTGACGCTGAAGCCGATGACCGCACCGGAGCTGGACCGCCTGCTGGGGTCACTGGAGCAGGGGTACGCCGAGGACCTGGTGGCGCACCGGCGGATGACCCCGGAGGCGGCCCTCGAGCGGTCGGTCACCCAGATCCGGGAGTCGCTGCCGGCGGGGGTGGACACCGAGGGGGCGCTGCTGCGCATGGGCCGGGTCGGCGACACCGAGGTCGGCTGGATCTGGGTGACCCTGCCCACGGCCTCCGCCCCGGACCAGGCCTGGATCCACAACATCGAGGTGCACGAGGAGCACCGGGGACGCGGGTACGCGCGCCGGATTATTCAGCTCATCGAGGCCGAACTCGCCCACCTCGGCGTGCCCGAGTTGGGGCTGAACGTCTTCGGTACGAACACCGTGGCGATCGGCCTCTACCGCAGTCTGGGCTTCGAGGTCACCTCGCAGCAGATGGCGAAGCGCCTCACCCCGGCGAGCTGACCCGCCGGCGACCCCCAGGGACGGGTCCCCTCGGCAGGACTGTTCACCTGCCCAGCGGGAAACCGGCGCGGACCGCACCTGGGGAGGAGCGACGGATGACGCATGGCGCCGGACTGACCATCGGTGTGCTCGGCTCGTACGGTGGACGAAACCTCGGCGACGAGGCGATCCTCACCGGCCTGCTCACCGATCTTCGCACGCAGGAACCGAACGCCCGGATCATCGTCTTCTCGCGGAACCCGGAGCACACCCGGGCCGCGCACCCGGACGTCGAAGCGGTTCCCTGGGAGGGCGTGAGCCGTACCGACTCCGCCCTGGTCCTGGCCCAGCTCGACCTGCTCATCCTCGGCGGCGGCGGCATCCTCTACGACCGGGAGGCCCGCCGCTACCTGCGGGTGGTCCGGGTCGCCCAGGAGCGAGGCCTGCCACTGATCACGTACGCGGTGGGGGTCGGGCCGCTCAGCGACGGGGTGGACACCGGCATGGTCCGGGAAACCCTCTCCAGCGCGACCCAGGTGACCGTCCGGGACCAGGAGTCCCGGATGGTGCTGGAGGAGGCCGGTCTACTCAACCCCATCACGGTGACCGCGGACCCGGCGTTCCTCCTGCAACCGGAGGAGTTCCCGGCCCACCTGCTGGCCGAGGAGGGTGTGCCGGTCGGCAAACGGTTGGTCGGGATCAGCGTGCGGGAGCCGGGCCGGGCCGCCGAACGCCTCGACGTGGATGGTTACCACCGGCTGCTGGCCCAGATCGGTGACTTCCTGGTGCACCGGATCGACGCGTACGTGCTGTTCGTGCCGATGGAACGCGACGACATCCGGCACTCCCACGGGGTGCTGTCGCACATGGTCGCCGCCGAGCGGGGCCGAATCCTGCACGGCACCTACACCCCGCAGCAGGTGCTGGGGCTGATGCGCCACTTCGACCTGGCCGTCGGCATGCGCCTGCACTTCCTGATCTTCGCGGCGATGGTCGGTACGCCGTTCCTGCCCCTGCCGTACGCCGGCAAGGTCTTCGACCTGGCCCAACGGCTCGGTGTGCCGGCGCTACGTGGCGTGGAGCGGGAGGTCGAGGGGCCGCTGCTGGCCGAGGTCGACCGACTCTGGGACGAGCGGGAACAACGCGCCGAGGCCACCGCACGGCGGGTGGCGGAGGTGTGCGATCAGGCGCGGGGCACCTCGGAGGTCACCCGTGGCGTCTTGGAGAGCCTGCGCAGTCAGGCCCTCACCCGGGTCTGAGTGGGCGGTCACACCGCCGGCCCGGTCCACCGGTAGCGCCACTCGCGGGCCTCCTCGCGGGCCGTCTCCAACTCGTAGATCTGCGCGTCGGCCAGCCCACCGGAGCCGAGGTGATGGTGGGTCAGCGGCGGCCGGCCGTTGCTGTCCAGTTCGACGGTGATGGTCTGCCCGTCCGCCGTGCCGCCGACGAGAGGGATCTGCACGGATGAAGCCATGCGCCCATCCTGCCCGGCGTAGCGCCCGCCCGCAGCGGATAGCGGGGCAGCGGGGGACCCAGCCGGTGACTAGGGTCGGCGGATGGAGCAGACGATCGATCCCACGCTCGGTCCGGTGCTCGCCCGCACCGGCGACGAGCGCGCCGTCCTGACCGCGTTCCTCGACTTCCACCGGGCCGTGCTGCTGCGCAAACTACGCGGTCTCTCCGACGCCGACGCCCGCCGACGGCTGGTGCCCTCGGCGACCACGCTCGTCGGCCTGGTCAAGCACCTGACCCTGGTCGAACGGAACTGGTTTCCGACCCTGCTGGCCCCCGAGCCCGGCGACGTCTACCTGACCTCGGCGGAGGACGCCGTCGCCAGTTTCACGCTCGGCGACCAGGAGACCGTCGCCGGGCTCACCGAGGCGTACGAGCGGGCCTGTGCCCGTTCCCGGGAGGTCGCCGCGAGCGCGGACCTCGACCACGTGGTGCCACACCCGCAGCTCGGTGAGGTGTCGGTGCGCTGGGTCCTGGTGCACATGATCGAGGAGACGGCCCGGCACGCGGGCCACGCCGACATCCTGCGCGAGTTGACCGACGGCGAGTCCGGCGCGTTCTGAACCCCGGGTCGGCGCAGACCGTCAATTGGTGGGCAGCAGGCCCGGCGGATACTCCATCCCGTCATGCGTACAGGCCGCAGCGGCAACCCGCGCGGCGTACCGGGCGGCACGCTCCAGTGGCTCGCCGCGCAACCGGCCGGCGATCAGGCCGGCCGCGAAGGCGTCGCCCGCCCCGTTGCTGTCCACCACCGGCTTTCCCGGTGCGGCGGGTGGCACCGGCACCGCGGTGCCGTCGCCCGGGTACAGCTCGGCGCCGTCCGCGCCGCGGGTCACCACCACCGTCCGGGGCGCCAGCGTGCCGGCGAGCGACGCGGCCCGGTCGCCCAACCGCACCCCGCTCAGCAGAACCACGTCGGCGACCTCGACGAACGGCTGATGGTAGGCGTTCTCGCCGTCCCAGTCGTGCAGGTCGGTGGAGAGCGCCACGCCCGCCGGAATGGCAGCCCGCACGGCGGGCAGCAACGGCACCGCCCAATCCATGATCGAAAGGTGTACGTGCCGGGCGTCGCGGACCAGCGCGGCCACCTCGGTGGCGGGAAACGGCGGAGCACCCTGCCATGGGCGCGGGTCGTACAGCGACGTGCGCCGCCCACCCGGGTCCACCAGGTTCACCGATCGGCGGGTGCCGCCCCGGTGCTCGGCCAGCAGCGCCGGCACGTCGGCCCGGGCCAGCGCCGCCCGGACCAGCTCACCGGCCGGATCCGCACCGAGGGTGTCGACCACCAGCACCCGCAGGCCGAGCGCCCGGGCGGCCAACGCCACCCCCGCACCGGTGTTGCCGATCCGCAGCTCGATCGGCTCGACGGTGTGGGAATCGGCAGCCGGTAGCGGCAGCGCGGGCACCCGAACCCGCACATCCACCCCGAGCCCGCCAAGGACCAGCAGATCGACCACGACGCCGACGCTACCGTTGCCGCTCAAGCCTCTCCAGCGCCACGCGATCGTGCACGTTCGGTGGGGAACAACCGGGCACCACTCGCAGAACGCCGACACGAACTGTGAGATCGCACAGGTGGGGGGCGTCGGTCCGGTCAGCGGTGCCGCCTATCCTGGGCGCGGGCGGCGACGAGGGGGAGCAGGTGCTGGTCATCCACGGGCTGTGGTTGCCCGGCGACAGCTCGACCGGCGGCCTCGCCGTCTGGGCCGAGGACAGCACCGCACCGGCTCCCGCGCCGCGGTCGGGCCGACCCGCCCGGGAACGCCCGCACCCCTTTGCCGCCGGGCACACCGACCTGGCCGCCGTCCTCGCCGACGCCGCCGAGCCGACCCGTCCGGACACCGCGCTGCTCACCCTGCCCACCCTGGCGGGCGCGCCGACCGACTCACCCGAGCTGATCCGGACCACCGTCGCACCCGCGCCCCGCGGCCGGCTCACCCTGGCCGGGTGGCGGGTCCCCATCCTGGTGTACGCCCCGGACGACGCCCTGTCGCTGCTGCAAGCCCTGGACGACGTCCCGGCGGTGTCCGGGGCCACCCTGCGGCATCTCGCCGAGCTGGCCGACTTCGCCGCCGACCTGGTGACCCGTGGCCGCGTCCTCCCAGGCGTACGCACGACGACGGCCGACCACACACCCGGGGCCGACGTGCCGGTGGCGTCCGGCGCTGCCGCGCAGGCGGTGTGGCGTCCGCTGCTGACCGGCACCGACGCGGCCTGGGCGCGGTCGCTGGCGCTGGCCCTGCCACCCGCCGCCCGAGCCGCCGTCGTGCCGCCCGCCACCGCCGCCGCTGCTCAGGTGCCCACCGGGAGCGCCGCCACCTCCGCTGCGGCGACCGTCGCCTCGGACGGGCGTGAGGTGAGCGCCGCCGCGCTGGTCGCGGATGCGCTCGACGCGTTGACCGACGCCGCCGCGCGGGCCGCCCTGGCGACCACCACGCTGGCCCGGGGACTGCGCCCGGGCGGTCCGGCACCGGCCTGGTTGGCCGCGCTCGCCGGCCCGCAGCGGGACTTCACCATCGACCCGGCCGGGCTGGCCACCCTCTCCGCCGAACTGGACGCGTGGCAGCGCGACGCCGCCGGCGGCCCGGTGCGGGCCAGCTTCCGCCTGGTGGAACCGGCCCCCGACGAGGTCACCGAACCGATCCTGGCCACCCGGGCGGCACCCGCCGACAGTGCGCCGGCACCCGCCGACAGCGCGCCGGTCGAGGCGGCCGGTGGCGGGCGTTGGCGGCTGGAGTTCGGGTTGCAGGCCGCGGACGAGCCCGGCCTGCACGTCGACGCCGGGGAGGTCTGGCGGGCGCCGGGGGCGCTCGGCGGCCTGGCGGGCCGTACGACCAGTCCACAGGAGACGCTGCTCGCCGAGTTGGGCCGGGCCAGCCGGCTCTGGCCGGACCTGGACGCCGCACTGCGTACTGCCACCCCCGAGGCGATGGAACTCGACGTCGAGGGGGCCCACCGGTTCCTCAGTGCGGGCGCCCCGGTGCTGCACGCGGCTGGTTTCGGGGTGCTGCTGCCGTCCTGGTGGCAGCGTCCGTCGGCGCGCCTGGGCGCCCGGTTGCGGGCTCGCAGCCGCACCGCCCCGGGCACGGTGGGTGGCGCCGATGCCGGTGTCGGTCTGGACGCCCTGGTCGACTACCGCTGGGAGATCGCGCTCGGTGACCAGCCGCTGTCCGCCGAGGAGTTGGCGGCACTGGCCGAGATGAAGACCCCGCTGGTCCGGCTCCGCGGCCGGTGGGTGGAGTTGGACCCGGGGCGACTCGCCGCCGGTCTGCGCCTGCTCCGTTCCGCGGGCGAGTTGACCGTCGCCGATCTGCTCCGCCTCGGCCTGGCCGACGGCGAGGCCACCGGCGCGCTGCCGGTGCTGGAGGTGACCGCCGACGGGGCGCTGGGCGACCTGCTCGCCGGCGCGGTCGAGCGGCGGCTCACCCCGCTGGACCCGCCACCGGGCTTCCAGGGGACGCTGCGGCCGTACCAGCAGCGGGGACTGGCCTGGCTGGCGTTCCTGCGCTCACTCGGCCTGGGCGGCGTGCTCGCCGACGACATGGGGCTGGGCAAGACGGTGCAACTGCTCGCGCTGTTGGCGGGGGACCCGCCGGAGGCCGGGCCGACCCTGCTGGTCTGTCCGATGTCGCTGGTCGGCAACTGGCAACGGGAGGCGGCGCGGTTCACCCCCGAGCTGCGGGTGCACGTACACCATGGTGCTGAGCGGGCGCGGGGGGCGGAGTTCACCGCTGCCGCGCACGGCGCGGACCTGGTCCTCACCACCTACTCGGTGGCCGCCCGCGACGCCGCCGACCTGGCCGGCATCGACTGGCACCGGGTGGTGGTGGACGAGGCGCAGGCGATCAAGAACGCGTCGACCCGGCAGGCCGAGGCGGTTCGCGCGCTGCCCGCCCGGCAGCGGGTGGCGGTGACCGGTACGCCTGTGGAGAACCGCCTCGCCGACCTCTGGTCGATCATGCAGTTCGCCAACCCGGGTCTGCTCGGGCCGGCCGCGACGTTCCGCAAGCGGTTCGCCGAGCCGATCGAGCGGCACGGCGACGCCGAGGCCGCCGAGCGGCTGCGCCGGATCACCGGCCCGTTCGTGCTGCGCCGGCTCAAGACCGACTCGTCGATCATCTCCGACCTGCCCGAGAAGCTGGAGATGGAGGTGCTCTGCAACCTCACCGCCGAGCAGGCCGCGCTGTACCGGGTGGTGGTCGACGACATGCTCGCCCGGATCGAGACCAGCGACGGCATCGAGCGACGGGGCCTGGTGCTGGCCACCATGACCCGGCTCAAGCAGGTCTGCAACCACCCCGCCCAACTGCTGCGCGACGGCTCACCGCTGGAGGGCCGCTCCGGCAAGCTGGCCAGGCTCACCGAGATCCTGGAGGAGGTGCTGGCGGCGGGGGAGCGGGCGCTGCTCTTCACCCAGTACGCCGAGTTCGGCGCGATGTTGCGTGGTCACCTGTCGGCGCGGTTCGGCCGGGAGGTGCTGTTCCTGCATGGTGGCCTCGGCAAGGCCGAACGGGACGCCCTGGTGCAGCGCTTCCAGTCGGCCGAGGGTCCGCCGCTGTTCGTCCTGTCCCTCAAGGCCGGCGGCACCGGGCTCACCCTGACCGCCGCGAACCACGTGGTGCATGTGGACCGGTGGTGGAACCCGGCGGTCGAGGACCAGGCCACCGACCGGGCGTTCCGGATCGGGCAGCGCCGACGGGTGCAGGTGCGCAAGTTCGTCTGCGCCGGCACGGTCGAGGAGAAGGTGGCCGCGTTGATCGCCGACAAGCGCAGCCTCGCCGAGCGGGTCGTCGGCACCGGCGAGCAGTGGATCACCGAGTTGTCCACCGGCCAGTTGCGGGACCTGTTCGCCCTGGAGGCCGGGGCGGTGGTGGAGTGAGCGAGCAGAGCACCGACCGGTTCGCCGACTACGGGCGCCCCCGTAAGGTCGACGGCGGTCTGCGGGCGCGCAGCGCCCGGGGCGCCATCGGCCGGTCCTGGTGGTCGCGGCGTTTCCTGGAGGTGCTGGAGTCGTTCGCGCTCGGCACCCGGTTGACCCGGGGCCGGTCGTACGCGCGGGCCGGTCAGGTGCTCACCCTCGACATCACACCCGGGCGGGTGAGCGCGGTGGTGCAGGGCTCCCGGCCGCAGCCCTACCAGGTGTCGATCGGGCTGAAGCCGTTCCCGGCCGCGCTCTGGTCCCGGATCGAGACCGAGCTGGCCGGGCAGGCGTTCTTCAGCGCCCGGCTGCTCGCCGGGGACCTTCCCGACGAGCTGGAGGAGCTGTTCGCCGCCGCCGGCGCGCCGCTCTTCCCGGCCGCCGTGGACGAGTTGACCCAGCGCTGCAACTGCCCCGACTTCGCGGTGCCGTGCAAGCACCTCGCGGCGACGTTCTACCTGCTGGCCGAGGCGTTCGACGCGGACCCGTTCGAGCTGCTGCACTGGCGCGGTCGGTCCCGCGCGGAGTTGCTCGACGAACTCCGCGCCCGGCGCGCCGCGGCCACCGGTGCCACCGTGCCGATCGACCCACCGTCCGAACCGGACGATGTCGTGTCGACAGTGGACGTCGTGGCGCCGGTCGGCGCCGCCCGCGCGCTCGCCGGGCTGTCGGCGACGCCGCTGGCGGAGACGGCGGACCGGTTCTGGTCAGCGCCGGTGCCGCTGCCGGATCGACCGCCCCGACTGGTGACCGGCACCGACCTGCTGCTGCGCCAGCTCGGTGCGCCGGCCCCGGCCATCGGTGGGCCGGGACTGCTCGAACGGTTGCGCCGCGCGTACCGGGCGTTCGGCCCGGCCGACCGGTGAGCTGTCACGCCCACCGGTTGAGCAGCCTCGTCGAGCGGTTGAGCAGTCACGTCCAGCGGCGGCGGAACCGCCACATGATCGCCGCGTTGGCCACCAGCACCACCGCGCAGATCGCGCCGGTCAGTCGACCGGCGAACACGGCTATCGCCGGTAGCGACGCCCACAGCACGATGGTCAACAACATCAGGTAGCGGCCCCTGCGGGCCCGGGCCCGGTGGTCCAGCCGGTTGAAGAAGGCCGGGTCACTTTCCCGGAGCTGACGGGTGATCTGGTCGAATCTGCGCTGATCCTCTTTGCTGAGCATGGCGCTGCCTTCCCCTCACGCGTTCAGCGGTTCGGCGGCATACCCGCTGCGGTGACGGCTCACGCTCACCCGCTGTCGCTACTTTTCCTCCACGCGAGGGCGTCTCATGTCCGGCTTACCTGAACCTTAAGTTTGCCTTTGGTGGTGAACGACGCCGAAACTGTCGCGTACGGCGCCGTGGTCCGATCCGTGCTCGGCTGCCGCACGTACGCCCTGCTGGGAAGGTCTGCCGGCCGGTCCGCCCCACCGCCCGCCGCCGAGGTCGCGCTGAGCGCTGTCTTAAGTGCCCTCTCGGGTGTGTTCCGGCCACCTTGAAGGGCCCTGGGGCCTTGGTTACCTTGCCGTAGCAACCCCCTCAGGCAACAGTCGCCGCACCTGCCGCACCTGCCCGGTAGCAGCTTCCGGCGCTCATCAGAAATCGGGATTGGTACATGGCCGACCAGAATGTGCCACCACGTCGACCGCGGGACGACCGCGGTTGGGACGGACGCCAGCACCACAGCGCTGACGGCTACGGCGACCCCAACACGCCGGCGCCCTACGGCTACGACTCGCCCCACCCCCACCAGGACGGCTACGCCGCGCCGGCCGACCCGCGTCAGCAGTACACCGACGGGTACGCACACGCCGGACAGCCGGCACCCGCCCCGCGCGGCCCGCAGTGGGTCGGCCCGGAGGGCCTTGGCCGTCCGGCCCCGGCACGCCCGGCCGGCACCGGACTGCCCACCATCGACGATGACGACGAGCCGGGTCGCAAGGTCGGCCGACGTAAGGCGATGGTGGCCCTCGGTGGCACCGCCGCCGTCGTCGCCGGTGGCGCGGCGCTCGCCATGACCCCGCAGTTCCGTGGCCTCTTCGGCGACGAGGCGGCGGCCGGCGACGCGACCGGCAGCACGGTGACCGACGGCACCGCGGCGCGGCCCAGCGGCCAGCAGCCCAGCACGGTGCGTACCTACACCGAGCAGAACGAGAGCTACATGGGCTCCCGGGCCGGTGAGGCGCTGAAGAAGAACGCGCCGGCCGGTGGCCGGACCTTCTCCGGCCCGGCCGCGGCCGCGGCGGCGACCAAGGTGACCGTGAAGACGGTGCTGTCCAAGGACCCGATCCTGCACCTGGCCCGGCGCGCCACCTTCGGCCCGACGCCCGCGGTGATCGCCGACATCAAGCGCGAGGGCATGGACGCCTGGATCCGCGCGCAGTTGGACCCGGACAAGCTGGAGCCGACCAAGGGCGAGCTGAAGCTCGCCGAGCTGCCGACCCAGAAGCTCTCCGTGCAGCAGCTGCGCGACCAGCGGGACAAGCTCAACGAGCAGGACGCCCAGCCGGAGCGGGAGATGGTCGACGCCACCATCGCCCGGCAGATCTGGTCCAAGCGCCAGCTGTTCGAGGTGATGGTCGACTTCTGGAACGACTTCCTGCACGTCGCCGCGGACTTCGACGGCGGCGAGGTGTACCGCAACTCGTTCGACCAGGACGTCGTGCGCAAGCACGCGCTGGGCAGCTACCCGGAGATGCTGGTCGCCGCGAACAAGCACCCGGCGCTGCTGATCTACCTGAACCAGAAGGACTCCCGCAAGGACGCGATCAACGAGAACCTCGCCCGGGAGAACCTCGAGCTCTACTCGGTCGGCGTCGACGGCGGCTACAAGGAGCCGGACGTCCGGCAGGCCGCCATGTTGCAGACCGGCCGCGGCGTCGACGACAAGGGCAAGTACGTCTTCCGCCCCGAGCAGCACTACGTCGGCAAGGTGAAGATCCTCGGCTTCACCCACGCGAACAACTCGGCCGACCCGAAGAAGGCCGAAGCAGCGATCGACGCGTACATCACCTACATCGCGACGCACCCGTCGACCGCGAAGTACGTGGCGCAGAGCCTGGCCACCCGGTTCGTCTCGGACACCCCGCCGAAGTCCCTGGTGGACCGGCTGGCCAAGACGTACACCACCAACAAGGGCATGATCAAGCCGGTCCTGATGACGCTGTTCTGCTCCTCGGAGTTCTGGGCCGGTGTGGGCCAGAAGGTGCGCCGGCCGATGGAGTACCTGGTCGCCACGTACCGCACCCTGGGCGTCTCGCCCGAGGCGTCGCCGAAGCACAACAACGGCGACAGCAAGCGCACCGCGTACGCCCGGGGGCTGCGCCAGATCCACGACAAGATGCGCGAGCTGGGCCAGTCCCCGATGGGTCACCCGACCCCGGACGGCTACCCGGACGTCTACGTCGCCTGGACCTCGGCTGGCACCATGGTCAACGGCTGGAACGAGGCGGGCGAGATCCTCGCCGGCTACCGCACCACCTTCACGTACACGGCGCCGGAGAAGCTGGTCGCCAAGGCGCCGGCGACCGCCGGGGCGTACGTGGACGCGCTCTCCCTGCGGCTCGTGGGCCAGAAGTTGAGCACGCGGGAGAAGAACCTCATCCTCGGCGTGGCCGGTGTGACGGCGACCGCCAAGGTCGACGCCACGTTCAACGGGGCCATCACCGCCGTCGCGCGGGCGATCCTCGCTTCCCCCCAGCACCACCTCCGGTGAGGCACCCGATGGAGAAGACTGTGTACAACTCTTTCCCCCTGCACCCCGAATGCCCCGACGTGCGACGGCTGGCCGACAACCCGGCCGAGGCGTTGCTGCGCGCCGAGGCGGACATCGTCGCCGCCGAGAACGCCGCCGAGTTCGACAGGTACCGCACCCTGGAGAACCTGGAGGAGGCCCAGCAGGACGGTCGCGGCGTCACCCGGCGGACCTTCGTCGCCGGTGCCGCGGCCACCGCCACCGCGCTGGCCACCGCCCAGTTCGTCACCACCTCGGCGTCGTTCGCGGCGACCAAGACCGGCACCCTGATCCACGTCTTCCTCTACGGCGGGCTGGACGGGCTGAGCCTCGTGGCACCGGACAACGACCCGGTGCTCAACAAGGCCCGTCCCGACCTGCTGCTCGGCAACGACTCGCTGGCCCTGGGCCGCGGCTTCAAGCTGACCAGCGCGTTCAAGCCGTTGGAGAAGTGGCTCAGCGCCGGTCAGCTGGGCTTCATCCCGGCGGTCTCGGACGAGCGGCTGTCCCGCAGCCACTTCCAGGCCGCGGACGCCTGCAACCTGGGCGGGCTGCCCAACGAGACCGGCGGCCGGGGTTGGCTCGACGGTCTGGTCGACAACCTGGGCAAGGGCACCGCGTTCCGCAGTGTCGGCGTCGGCAGCACCCTGCCCCGCTCGCTGGTCGGCAACAACGGCGCGATCTCGCTGAACAGCGTCGGCTCCCTGCGGCTCAACGGTGACGACCGGTTCCGGGCCGCCACCGAGAAGGCCATCAAGGGGCTCTTCACCGGGATCAACCACCCGGTCGAGGAGGCCGTGCAGGAGGGCATGGGCGCGCTGGCCACCGCCCAGCGGCTCGCCGCCAAGCCGTACCAGCCCGCCGAGGGCGTCAAGTACGAGGGCGTCGGCGGCGCGTTCCAGCAACTCGCCCAGCTGATCAAGGGCGGCGCCAACGTGCGGGTCGCCACCGTCGGCATGGGTGGCTACGACACCCACGAGAACCAGGGCACCCGCGAGGGCGGCCAGCTGTACCGCCGGCTGAACGAGCTGGCCAGCGCCATGGCCGCCTTCTTCACCGACCTCGGCCCGAAGGCCGCCGACGTGACGATCATGGTGTCCAGCGAGTTCGGGCGCCGGGTCGGCTCCAACACCGGCGGCACCGACCACGGGCACGGCGGCGTGGTCACCCTGCTCTCCGGCAAGAAGCTGGCCGGCTCGCTGCTGGGCACCTGGAACGGCCTGGACAAGCTGGACTCCGGTGACGTGCCGGAGTACAACAACATGTTCAACGTCTACGGCGCGGTGGCGCAGGGCCGGTTCGGGCTCACCAACGCGGAGGTCGACAAGGTCTTCCCCCGCCAGAAGTACGCCCCGATGAAGCTGTACGCGTGACGCATTCGCACACCCACGCCGCCGGCCGTCGTACCGGGACCTCGTCCCGGCACGGCGGCCGGTCGGCTGCGCCCGTACCCCCGCAGATCCCGGCCCGGCGCGGACCCGGCGGCCGACGGTTGCTGGGCGCGCTGCTGCTGGTCGGCCTGCTCGCCAGCGTGCTGCCGTGGTGGCTGGGCACCCCCGCCGGGTCGCTGCGCAGCACCGCGGCCACCGTCACCTCGGCCGGCCGGATCACCGGCCTGGTCGCCGGCTACCTGCTGCTGGTGCAGGTGCTGATGATGAGCCGACTGCCGGTGCTGGAACGGTGGATCGGCGGCGAGCACATGGCCCGCTGGCACCGGGACATCGGTGCCACCCTGCTGGTCACCGTGCTGGCGCACATGTCGTTGATCCTCGTCGGCTACGCCGACCTGCGTAACCAGTCGATCCTCGCCGAGGTCGGCACGTTGCTCGGCGACTACGAGGACATGCTCTCGGCGTTCGTCGCCACCGGCATCATGATGCTTGTCGGGTTCAGCAGCGTCCGGGCGATCCGACGGGCGTTGCCCTACGAGCTGTGGCACCTGCTGCACCTGTCCAGCTACCTGATCCTGCTGCTCGGCTACGGTCACCAGTTCACCCACGGCGCGCAGCTGTACAAGCCCGGTCCGGTGCGCACCGGCTGGATCGCGCTGTACCTGCTGGTGGTCGCCGCCCTGCTCTGGGGCCGCGTGATCGCGCCGCTGGCGTTCAACCTGCGCTACAAGCTGCGGGTCGCCGACGTGGTCGCCGAGAGCCCGGACACCATCTCCATCTACCTCACCGGTGAGCGGCTCGGCCGGCTGGCGATGCTCGGTGGCCAACACTTCCGGTGGCGGTTCCTCACCCGGGGCTGCTGGTGGCAGTCGCACCCGTTCTCCGTCTCCGCCGCCGCCAATGGCCGCTGGCTGCGGGTGACCGTCAAGGTGGTCGGCACCCACACCGCCGACCTACGCGACCTGGAACCGGGCACCCGGGTCTGGGCCGAGGGACCGTCGGGCACCTTCACCGCCGCACACCGGCTCCGCGAGCGGGCGCTGCTGATCGCCGGTGGCAGCGGCATCACGCCGATCCGGGCCATGCTGGAGGAGTTGCCTCCGGGCGCCGCGCTGATCTACCGGGCCCGCACCCCGGCCGACGTGCTCCTCAGCCGCGAGTTGGACTGGCTGGCCCAGGAGCGCGACACCTCCGTCTGGTACGTCATCGGCTCCCGCGACGACCCCGGCCCCCGCCAGCTGATGAGCCCGGACGGGCTGCGGCAACTGGTGCCCGACGTGGCCCGGCGCGACGTCTACCTGTGCGGGCCGCCCGGGTTGGTGGAACAGTCGGTGCGTGCGCTGCGGCGGGCCGGCGTGCCCCGACGGCAGATCCACCTGGCCACGTTCGAGCTGTAGGAAGGGCATCCCCATGCGTCGCGCGCTCCTCGCGATCACCGGCCTGGCCGCCAGCACCACCGCGTTGGTGGTGTTCAAGGGCTCGCCGGGCACCACCCAGGTCGCCCAGAACCTGCCGACCGCCCAGCCGGTCAACCCCTCCGGGCCGGGCACCGATCCCAGCGCCGCCCCGGATGCGCCGGGCACCGATCCGGCGGGGGGAGCGCCGACGCCGTCCGGTAGCACCAAGCCGTCGACCTCGCCCAAGCCCGGCAAGACCACCGCCCGCCCGTCGAACACCAGGACGACGAAGGCCCCCAGCGCACCTCGAACCACGACCAAGGCACCCCAGTCGACCACCCGCCGGGTCACCGGCAACGGCTTCGAGAACGAGTACGGGTACGTGCAGGTGCAGATCGTCGTCTCGGGTAACCGGATCGTCGAGGCGGTCGCGTTGTCGTTGCCCAGCGGGGGTGAATCCGACATCCACAGCGGCGACGTCCGCAACCGCTACGACGGCGGCGGCGGCGAGGTGGTGCAGAAGCAGAACGCCAGCCTCAACACGGTCTCCGGGGCCACCGAGACCAGCAACTCCTACAAGCAGTCGCTGCGGTCCGCCATCGAGCAGGCTTTCTGACGTGCGGGCCACGCTGACCCGACCCGGGCTGTGCCGGGTCGAACAGATCATGGGTACGGCCATCACCCTGGACCTCGCCGACGATCTGCCCCCGGCGACCCTGCGCGAGCTGGCGGACGAGGTCTTCGCCTGGATGCGCGAGGTGGACGCGCGGTTCAGCACCTACCAGCCGGACAGCGAGGTGTGCCGCTTCGACCGGGGTGAGGTGCTGCTCTCCGAGGCGTCCGCGGACCTGCGGTACGTGCTGGAGACCTGCGCCGACCTGTGGGGCGCCACCGACGGGTTCTTCGACGCGTACGCCACCGGTCGGCTCGACCCGTCCGGCTTCGTCAAGGGCTGGGCGGCTCAGGTCGCCTCGGACCGCCTCGTCGCCGCCGGTGCCGTCAACCACTGCGTGAACGCCGGCGGCGACGTACGGGTGCGGGGCCTGTCGCCGTCGGGGGAGCCGTGGCGTATCGGCATCCGGCACCCGTGGGACGCGATGGCGGCCTGCCTGGTGCTCAGCGGTACCAACCTGGCCGTGGCCACGTCCGGCGTGTACGAGCGGGGACGGCACGTGCTGGACCCGCGCCGGGGCGCCCCGGCCAGTGGCCTGCGTTCGGTGACCGTGGTCGGCACCGACCTCGGGGTGGCCGACGCGTACGCCACCGCCGCCCTCGCCATGGGCACCCCCGGCCTCAACTGGCTGGCCCGCCTGGACGACCACACCCACGCGGCGATAACCGACAACGCCCGCCAGTACCACTCCGTCGACCTCCCGCTGACCGACTAGCCCCCTGCCGCAGGCCCGCCCCTAGCGCAGGGGGCGGTGGGTGCCGGCCGGGCGGGAGCCGGTGGGGCGTGGGCGGCCGGGCCGGGAGCCGGACGGTCGGGTGCCGGCCCAGCGGTGCCGTGGGTGGCTGCGTCGGGGCGGCTCGGTGCCGCCGGGATGAGACGCTCTGTCGTTGGTGGACATCGTTCCCCCGTTCGTGGCGCGCGTTCGCACCGTCCCCCTGTCAACGAGGACCGGCGTCCCGGCGACGCTGTCGGGCACCGGATCGAATCGTCGACCGGGCCGGTCTCACATGCCTCGTCGGGGCAGCGGCAGGTGACCGGGGAGCAGGTCGGGGGCGAGCGTCACTCCGGCGGCGCGCAGCGCCCCGATCAATGTGTTCTGCACGAGGTACGAGTCCGGAAGCTGCCAGCGCGCCTGCTCCGGGGCGACCGCCCAGCGGACCGTGCCCTCCGGCAGCCGGGTGGGTGGCGCGGGGATCCACGAGCCCGGCCCGTGCCGGACCACGTGGAAGCAGTGCTCCAACTCCGGCCGGAGCGGGTCGCCGGGGCGGACCAGGAACATCCACCGCCCGGTGGGCGTGACCAGCACCGGTCCGCGTACGCCGGTGCCGGCCGGGTGGATCTGGACCGCGTCGAGCACGTGCCGGCCGAGGTGGGCGGGCACCTCCAGAACGTCGAAGGCCCGGCCGGTGGGCAGCAGCACCCCGTGCGGTCGGCTCCGCCACCAGGTCGCCACCCGGGCCGGGTCGGCGCTGGCGGCCAGTTCCCAGTTCTCCAGGGCGGGATGGCAGCCCACTGTGGGACAGCCGGCCCGGCCGCAGACGAAGCGGCTGCGGGCCAGACAGGCACCCGGGGTGACCTCCCAGCCGTGAACGGCGTAGCGGATGGCGACCCGCCGCAGCCGGACCCGTTCCAGCGGCGACAGTTCGGCAACGCGCGGTCCGACATTCCCCCACATGTGTGCCAACTCCTCTCGTCGGGCCCGGCGTTCGCCAGGTCGCATGTCGAGCACCGTCACTGCCGTAACCCACGATCGTTGAGGTTGACGAACGGCTCGTGCAACTTGCACGAAAAGTACGAGGACTAGCTGTACGGCTGACGTACATCCTGTGCGACCAGCGAAAACCTGAAGATGAACGGCAGTCGCCGTACCCGCGGACATCGCTCCGACTCGATTGGTCGTCGGTGGCAGGGGAGGATGGGGAGATGGACGAGCTACCCATAGGACGGCGAGTGGCCTACTGGCGGGGGCGACGCAAGATGTCGCAGCAGGTCTTCGCGGACCGGCTGGGCAAGTCCAAGAGCTGGGTGGACAAGGTCGAACGCGGCGTCCGCCGGTTGGACAAGTTCTCCGTCCTCTACGAGATCGCCGACATCCTGCAGATGGACGTGCAGCTGCTGATGGGCAAGGATCCGGAGCGGCGCGCAGACGCCCTCAACTGCATCGACCAGGTCGAGGTGCAGGAGATCCGGGCGGCGCTGGAACGCTACGACTCGATGAGCGCGTACTTCGACGCGGCGCCGTACCCGCCGCCGATGGACGACATGCGCAAGGCCGTCAACCACGCCTGGCTCACCTACCAGTACGGCCGCTACGGAATGCTCATCCGGGCCCTGCCCAAGCTGCTGCGCGACGCCCAGGCGGCCGACGCCGCGTACGGCGGTGACCAGGCCGCCGAGGCGGCCCACCTGCTCGGGCAGGTCTACCAGATCGCCTCCTCGGTGCTGCGCAAGCTCGGCGAGTGCGAGCTCGCCTGGTTGGCCGCCGACCGGTCGATGGCGGTGGCCCAGCGGGCCGACGACCCGCTGCTGGCCGGGATCGCCACCACCCGGGTGTGCAACGCGCTGGTCGCGATGGGGCGGGCCCGCCCCGCACTGGAGCTGAACGTCCAGATCGCCAACCGGCTGGCACCGGGTGGGAGCAACGAGGTCTCCCCGGCCCGCCTCTCCGTCTACGGGATGCTGCTGCTCCAGGGCGCGATGGCCGCGTCCCGCATCGGTGACTCGGCCAGCGTCGACGATCTGATCAACTGCGCGCAGGAGGCCGCCAACCTGCTCGGCGGCGACCACAACCACTACTGGACGTCGTTCGGCCCGACAAACGTCGAACTGCACCGGGCCGCCGCCGCGGTGGAGCTGGGCGACGGCGGGCGGGCCGTGGAGGTGCACCAACTGCGCATCGCGGAGCCCTCCTTCAACGCCCTGCTGCCCGAGCGGCGCGCCCACCACCTGCTCGACATCGCCCGCGGGTACGCCCAGATAGGTGACGTGGCGAACGCCGGGGAGATGCTGCTGCTCGGTGATCGGCTCGCCCCGTCGGAGATCCGCTGCCGGCCGATCGCGCACGAGGTGATGTCCGACATCCTCCGTCGCACACGTGGTGCGCCGCCTTCTCCGGTAGCGGAGTTGGCTGAGCACATGGGAGTAGGGGTATGAGCGCGGAGCCGGTCTGATGGCCGGTGCAGCGCGCAACAGCGGGCACCGCGAGGTGCTCTACGTCATCGCCTGCGGTTCGCCGCTGGCCCGGCACGTCGGTCGTCTGGTCGACCTCGCCCAACAGGACGGTTGGGACGTCTGCGTGGTCACCACGCCGGACGGTGCGAAGTTCGTCGACCAGGCGGCCCTGATCCGGCAGACCGGCCACCCGGTGCGGACGCACTACAAGAATCCCGGTGACCCGGACGTCCTGCCGCCCGCCGACGCCATGATCGTCTGCCCGGCCACCGTCAACACGGTGAACAAATGGGCGGCCGGGATCACCGACACCCTGGCGCTCGGGCTGTTGGTCGAGGCCCAGGGCAAGGGCGTCCCCATCGTGGCGGTGCCGTACACCAACGCGGCGATGGCCTGCCACCCGGCGTTTCGGGCCGGGGTGGCCCGGTTGGCCGAGTGGGGTGTCACGGTGCTCTTCGGCGACGATGTGATCGCTCTGCACCCGCCCGGAACGGGGGAACAGCACACCCACGCCTTCCCCTGGGCGATGCCGCTGGCGGCGCTGCAGACCGTCTCCTGGAGCGCCGCCTAGCGCGTCCGGCGGATCCTCCGCCCGACGCGGCCGAGAGCCGGGTGTCACCGCTCGGTGGCCTCCACGCCGGTAAGCTGGCCCGCCGTGAGCACAAGCGGATCCGCCCCCACGGTCAGCGACGTGGTGGCCGAGCTGGAACGGCGCTTTCCGCCGGTCTGGGCGGAAGAGTGGGACCGGGTCGGCCTGGTGCTCGGCGAGCCGGCCGCCCCGGTCCGCCGGGTGCTCTGCGTGGTCGACGTGGTGCCCGAGACGGTCGACGAAGCCCTCGCCGCCGAAGCGGACATGATCGTCGCGCATCACCCGCTGCTGCTGCGCGGGGTGTCGTCGGTCGCCGCGACGACCTTCAAGGGGCGGATCATCCACCGGTTGATCCGGGCCGGGGTGGCGCTCTACGCGGCGCACACCAACGCCGACGTGGCCTCCCCGGGCGTCTCCGACGCCCTCGCCGCCCGGTTCGGGCTCACCGGTCTGCGCCCGCTACAGCGGCCCGCGCCCGGCTCGCCCGCCCACGGCGACGACAGGGGTTTCGGCCGGATCGGCGAGCTGCCCGAGCCGATGACCCTCGCCGAACTGACCCGGCACGCCGCCGCGGTGCTCCCCGTCACGTCCTGGGGAGTTCGCGCGGCGGGGGATCCCGGGCGTATGGTTCGTACCCTCGCCGTCAGCGGCGGGTCGGGGGACAGCTTCCTCGGCGCCGCGACCGCCGCCGGGGTGGACGCGTTCCTCACCGCCGACCTGCGGCACCACCCGGCCGGCGAGCACCTCGCCGCCGATGGTCCC
This sequence comes from Micromonospora sp. NPDC050784, assembly GCF_044456765.1. Classification (NCBI taxonomy): domain Bacteria; kingdom Bacillati; phylum Actinomycetota; class Actinomycetes; order Micromonosporales; family Micromonosporaceae; genus Micromonospora; species Micromonospora sp. NPDC050784. Next base: position 191,824 of record NZ_JBITGG010000006.1, read on the forward strand.
GCCCTGATCGACGCCGCCCACTGGGCGACCGAACGACCGTGGCTGGACGACCTGGCCGCCTTCCTCCGGGAGGCGCTGGACGTCGAGACGCTGGTGTCCGACCTGGACACCGACCCGTGGACCGTGCACGCCGCCGCACCCGTTGTGGACGACAAGGAGCCCGACCGTGAAGGCTGACCCTCAGGTGCAGCGCCGCCTGCTCGACCTCCAGGCGATCGACACCAACCTCGCCCAGCTCGCCCACCGCCGGCGTTCGCTGCCCGAGCGGGCCGAGCTGGAGTCGCTGGCCCGGGAGCTGTCGTCGATGGAGGACGAGCGGGTCCGCGCCCAGGTGGCGGTCGACGACCTGGACCGGGACATCGCCCGGCTGGAGAAGGACGTCGAGCAGGTCCGGGCCCGCAAGGAGAAGGACGAGAACCGGCTGGCCGCCGGCACCGGCCCGGCCCGCGAGCTGGAGGCGCTCCAGCACGAGCTGGTCTCGCTGAAGCGTCGCCAGGGCGACCTGGAGGACGCCGAGCTGGAGCTGATGGAGCAGCGGGAGACCGCGCAGGGCGTACTGGACGGCGTGGAGCAGCGGCTGGCCGAGACCCGGGACAAGCGGGCCGCGACCGAGCAGCGCCGCGACGAGGCGCTGGCCGAGATCGCCAAGGAGGAGGAGTTCAAGCGGGGAGCCCGGCAGCCGCTCGCCGCCGACCTCCCGAGCGAGCTGGTCACCCTCTACGACAAGATCCGCGCGGACACCGGGCTGGGTGCCGCCCTGCTCACCGCGGGCCGCTGCGGCGGGTGCCGCCTGGAGCTGTCCGGTGCCGACCTGGCCCGGATCCGCAAGGCCGCCCCCGACGACGTGGTCCGCTGCGAGGACTGCCGACGGATCATGGTCCGCACCAACGAGTCGGGCCTGTAGGTCGTGGCGCCGCGCGTCGTCTCCATCGAGGCCGACGGTGGGTCCCGGGGCAACCCCGGCCCGGCCGGCTACGGCGCCGTGGTGCGCGACCCGGAGACCGGCGAGGTGCTCGCCGAGCGCTCCGAGTCGCTCGGCACAGCCACCAACAACGTCGCCGAGTACCAGGGCCTGATCGCCGGGTTGACCGCCGCCGCCGAGCTGGGCGCCGCCGAGGTGGACGTCCGGATGGACTCCAAGCTGGTGGTCGAGCAGATGTGCGGCCGGTGGCAGATCAAGCACCCCGGCCTGCGGCCCCTCGCCGCCCAGGCCGCCGCGCTGGTGGGCCGGTTCACCGCGGTCCGGTTCAGCTGGATCCCGCGCGAACAGAACCGGCACGCCGACGCCCTCGCCAACGCCGCCATGGACGCCGCCGCAGGCCGTCCCCCGGCGACCGCGGCCCCCGCCCGCCCTGCGACGACTGCGGCCGCCGGCCAGCCCTCGACGACGCCGGCCGTTCCGATCGTCGGCAGTGACCCGGCCACCGCGCCGGCCTCCTGGGAGCCGCGGCCGAGCTTCACCGCCACCCGGCTGATCCTGGTCCGGCACGGCGAGACCCCGTACACCGAGCAGCGGCGCTACTCCGGGCGCGGCGACGTGCCGCTCTCCGAGCGTGGCCGGGCCCAGGCCCGCGCCACCGGCGCCCGGGTGGCCGAGCTGGCCCCGTCCGTCGGGGCCGTGCTCAGCTCACCGCTGTCCCGGTGTACGGCCACCGCGGCGTCGATCGCCGGGGCGCTCGGCGGCGACGTGCCGGTCCGCACGGACGACGACCTGATCGAGTGCGACTTCGGCCAGTGGGAGGGGCGCACCTTCGCCGAGGTGCGCCAGCAGTGGCCGGGGGAGATGGACGCCTGGCTCGCCTCACCCCGGATCGCGCCGCCGGGCGGGGAGTCGTTCACCCACGTCGCCGAACGTGCGCACCGCGTCATCAGCGGGCTGCTCACCGCGTACCCCGGTGAGACCGTGGTTGTCGTCTCGCACGTCTCGCCGATCAAGCTGGTGCTGCGCGACGCCCTCGCGGCCGGTGACGGCTTCCTGCACCGGCTCTTCCTGGACGCGGCCGGCATCTCGGTGCTCGACATGTGGCCCGACGGCGGCGTGGCCGTGCGTACGGTCAACGACACCGCCCACCTCTCCAAGATCGACTAATTCCCATCTGTCGGGAGGGTTTTGGCGTGCGGGCCTGAACCTGTGGGGAACCTGTTGACAGTGGTCGGACCCCGAACCAAGATCGGTTCGTGCGAAGCGTTCACCTGACGAAGCGGGGTCACATCGACCTCCTGCGCGTCGCCAGCGCCGCCTGTCGACGCTCCATCTGACGCCGGGTTCCTCCCTCCCTCTCGCACGCTGCAGGCGTTTCCCATCCCCGCTGGTCTCCGGCCCCGCGGCGCGTCCGCCTGCGCGTACCCCTCCGACAGGAGATCCGTTCATGCTGTCCGCACGACGTTTACGCCGGCTCACCGCGACCGCGGTGAGCAGCGTCCTGCTCGGGACCGTGGTCCTGACCGGACCGGCGTCCGCCACCTCGCTGCCCACGGTGCCGCCGACCCCCGTCGACCTCTCCGACGTGCGGGGCTACCCCCGGCAGAGCACCCTCCCGGTCTGGCCGGACAACCCGGCCGACGCGTCCATCCCGATCGGTGTGACCCCGTACGACGAGATCGCGCCGAAGCTGAACGCGCTCCAGCGGGCGAGCGACCGGGTCTCCGCCCGGGTCGCCGGGAAGTCCGCCGGCGGCTACGACCTGTACGCCGTCACCGTGACCGCGCCGGAGAGTCGCGCCGAGGCGCGGCAGCAGGGGACCTGGAAGCGGCGCATCGAGGACGAGCCCGCCCAAGCGCAGCGGGACCGCAGGTTGCTCGCCGGCTACAAGACCCCGCTGTTCGTCAACGCCAACATCCACGGCAACGAGTGGGAGGGCACCGACGCGGCGCTGCGGGTCATCGAGGAGTTCGCCACCGACCGCAGCCCGGAGGTCGCCGAACTGCTGCGACGCAACCGGTTGGTCTTCAACATCACCTCGAACCCGGACGGTCGAGTCGCCGGCACCCGGGCCAACTCGGCCGGCTACGACCTCAACCGCGACCTGACCATCGTCGCGCAGCCGGAGACCAACCTCATCCGTGACCTGATCATCGACACCAAGCCGATCATCACGTTGGACCTGCACGGTTACGTCAACCCGACCCTGCTGCACCCCAGCACCCCGCCGCACAACGTCAACAACGAGTACGACCTGTACATCAAGCACGGCCTGCCCAACGCGTTGGCGATCGAGGAGGACCTGCGCGGCCTCGGATACCCCGAGACCCAGCGGGCCAGGATCCCGTTCCGCGACGACGAACCGGGCGTGTGGGACGACTTCCCGCCGATCTACGTGCCGTCCTTCGCCATGTTGCAGAGCAGCATCCCGTACACCATCGAGGCGCCGCTCAACCCGCGCGGCAGCACGCTCACCCCGGCCGAGCGGGTACGCCGCTCCGGTATCAACACCGACGTGCACGAGGTGGCGATCCGCACCTCGCTGCGCTACATCCAGGAGCACCGGGCCGAGGTGCTGCACGACCAGGCCGAGGTCTACCGCCGGGGCCTGGCCGGTGAGCCGTTGCGCGACATCCCCGACGGCTACGTGCCGGGCTGGGGGCAGGAGGACAACTACCACACCACCTTCCCCCGGGCGTACGTCATCCCGAGCGGCACCGGGCAGCGCTCCGAGCCGGCCGCGGCCCGCCTGGTCGATCTGCTGATCAGCAGCGGTGGCCGGGTGTGGCGGGCGAAGCAGGCGTTCACCGCCGGCGGAAACCGCTACCAGGCCGGCTCGTACGTCGTCGACCTGCACCAACCCAAGCGCGGCCTGGTCAACTCGCTGCTCGAACCGGGCGCGGACATCACCGACCGGGTCAACGACCTCTACGCCGGGCCGGCCGCCTGGAGTCAAGGGCTCACCTGGGGCGCCACAGTGGACACCGTGTGGGACACCCTGCCCCGGGTACGCCTGGAGCGGACCTACGACGGTCGGGCCGAGGGCACGCTGCCCGCCGGTCGGTCCGACCTGCGCCTGGATCTACGTGACGCCGCCGACCTGCTCGCGGTGAACTCGCTGCTCGCCAAGGGCGTCGAGGTCCACCGACTCGCGGACGGGTCGGTGGTCGTCCCCGGCACCCCGGCCAACCGCAAGCTGGCCGGTGCCGAGGTCCGAGCCCACGCGGTCAAGTTCGAGCGCGCGCCGGCCGGTTGGCGGGGCACCCGACTGGACCGGATCGTGGTCGGCTATCTCGGTTCGGTCGAGGAGCGCGACACCCTCGCCGACCTCGGCTTCGAGGCGCGGGCGCTGACCGCCGCGACGCTGAGCAGCACGTTGACCGAGGACGTGGACGTCCTGCTGGTCGCCGACAACGTCAACCTGGCGAACCTGACCGCCGAGAACCGGGCGGCGCTGGATCGCTTCCTCGCCCGGGGCGGCGGTGTGGTCGGCCTGGGCACCGCCGGGGCGTCCTTCAGCAACGCCGCGACGCTGCTGACCGTGACCGCCACCGCCGGGCCGAGCCTGGCCAGCGGGGTGGCCAACATCGTCAACAACGGGGGACCGGTCACCACCTCCGCCATTCCGCACGCGTTCATCAGCCAGCCCGTCTGGTTCACCGGTCTGGGCGCGGGCGTCGAGGTTGAGCAGTCGTACGCCGCCGACCCGCTGCTCTCCGGCTGGTGGGCCACCGACGGCGCCAACGGGCAGGCCGCGGCGGCCAACCAGGCCAGCATCGTCCGGAGCGTCTCCGCCGCCGGAAACGGCGTGGTGCTGTTCGGCACCGCCCCGACGTTCCGCCTGCACCCGAAGGGCCTGCAGCCGCAGCTCGGGCGGGCTCTGCTCTGGGCGGCGCAGCGCTGACCCCGGCTGGGTGAGCCAGCGACCAGCCGACGTGGGGCCCGGGTGCGAACCGCACCCGGGCCTTACGCCGTCAACGGCCGCCGCACCTGCTCATCCATCAAGCGATCCGGGCACGCCGTTCGGCGCAGGCGGCCGGCCGTTCGGCGCAGCACCCTCCGGACGGGCAAGGTGACCGCCATCACAGAGTCGTAGCCTCCGGCCGTTACATCGGAAGCCACGACTCCCCGGAGGTGTGTCAGATGGCTGCACCCGAACCGGAGGCGCCGACCACGGCGCCAACCAGGGCGAAGGACCACAGCCCCTGGAACTGGTTGCTCTTCATCCCCATCGTGGTGCCGCTGATCCCGGCGTTCTTCAATGGCGACTCGCCCCGGGTCTTCGGCTTCCCGCGCTTCTACTGGCTGCAACTGGCCTTCATCCTGCTCGGCGTCGGCACCACCACGTTGGTCTACCAGATGACGAAGAAGCGGGGTGGTCGGTGATGTGGCGTGACCATTTGACCGAGATCATCGTCTTCTCAGTGCTGTTCCTCCTGGTCAGCGTGATGGGCTTCGTGGCCGCCCGGTGGCGGGCACCGAAGGACATGGCGCACCTGGACGAGTGGGGGCTGGGCGGGCGCAGCTTCGGTGGCTGGATCACCTGGTTCCTGGTCGGCGGTGACCTCTACACCGCGTACACCTTCGTGGCGGTGCCGGCGTTGATGTTCGGTGCCGGCGCGGCCGGGTTCTTCGCCGTGCCGTACACCATCGTCATCTACCCGCTGGTCTTCCTGGTGCTGGTGCGGCTCTGGTCGGTGTCGCACCGGCACGGGTTCGTCACGCCGGCCGACTTCGTCCGCAACCGGTTCGACTCGCCGGTGCTGGCGCTGCTGATCGCGATCACCGGCATCGTCGCCACGATGCCGTACATCGCGTTGCAGCTGGTCGGCATCGAGGCGGTGCTCAAGACGATGGGCGTCACCGGCGACAACGCGCTGGCCCGGCACCTGCCGATCATCATCGCGTTCGCCATCCTGGCCGCGTACACCTACCAGTCGGGGTTGCGCGCGCCCGCGCTTATCGCGTTCGTCAAGGACAGCCTGATCTACATCGTCATCCTGGTGGCGATCGTCTACCTGCCGTACAAGCTGGGCGGCTGGGGTGACATCTTCGCGGCCGCGGACGCGAAGTTCGACGCCTCGCCCAACCCGAACGACGGCATCCTGCTCAACGGCAACAACCAGCTTCAGTACGTGACGCTGGCGCTCGGCTCGGCGTTGGCGCTGTTCCTCTACCCGCACAGCATCACCGGTGTGCTGGCCAGCAGGAACCGTGACGTGATCAAGCGGAACATGTCGGCGCTGCCCGCGTACAGCCTGCTGCTCGGGTTGATCGCGCTGCTGGGGTACATGGCCATCGCGGCCGGCGTGAAGCCGCTGCCCGGCAACTCGGCCGGCAGTGTGGACAACAACACCATCGTCCCGCTGCTCTTCGACCAGCAGTTCCCGGACTGGTTCGCCGGTGTCGCCTACGCGGCGATCGGCATCGGCGCGCTGGTGCCCGCGGCGATCATGTCGATCGCGGCGGCGAACCTGTTCACCCGCAACATCTACAAGGAGTACCTGAAGCGGGACGCCTCCCCGGCCCAGGAGGCGAACGTCTCGAAGATCACCTCGCTGGTGGTGAAGGTCGGCGCGGTGGCCTGCATCGTCTTCCTCGACCCGCAGTTCTCCATCGACCTCCAGCTCATCGGTGGCGTCATCATCCTGCAGACGCTGCCGGCGGTGGCGCTGGGCCTCTACACCCGCTGGTTCCACCGCACCGGCCTGATCGCCGGCTGGGCGGTCGGCATGGGGTTGGGCATGTGGATGCTCTACCAGGTGGCGAGCCCGACCCGGAAGCACTTCGGCGGCTCGGCGTTCCCGCTGTCGGAGTTCGGGTTCGACACCACCCGGACGATCTACGTCGGCATCGTCGCGGTGGCGGTCAACCTGGCCGTGGCGGCGCTGGTGACGCTCGCGCTGCGGGCCGCAAAGGTCGACGAGGGTGTCGACGGCACCGAGCCGGACGACTACTTCGCCGACGAGGGCGACCCCCGGGTCACCCCGGGCGCCGACCGCGACGCCGACTCGGCCCGCGAGCCGGTCGCCTGACCCCGTTTCCTGTTCAGGTCTTCTGTTCCCGCTCCCCGAGCGCCCGCCGCGAGGCCGGCGCCCGGGGAGCCCAGGGGCCCCGCTGCGAGTCATTGACCCCCAACGTCGTGCTCGATCCCTGTTGTAGTGGTCTAGGGCGGCGGGGAGGCCACTACATCCAGGATGTTGCGCGATCTTGGCGGTTGGAGGAACCGCGCATCGACCTTCCGCGTCGATCATGAAGTAGTGGTGCCCGGATGATGACGATTTGCAGCCTTCCCTTCCCCACCACGACTCCATGATCGACCGGGCCAGGCCAGGCCAGGCCAGGCCAGGCCAGGCCCGGCCGGGCCGGGCGGGTGTGTGGGTTAGCGGGGGCGGTTGCGGTTTATCAGGGCCTGGTTGAGGCGGCCCAGTAGTGCTGCCAGCGTGGAGCGGTCCTCGGGGCTCCAGTCGGCCAGCATGTCGCCGTAGAGCCGGGTACGGGCGGCCTGGACGACGGCCATCCGCTGGAGACCGGCCGGGGTGGGGGAGATGACCGTGCCGCGGCCGTCGGACGGGTCCGGGGTACGGGTGATCAGGCCGTCGCGCTGAAGCGCGGACACCTGCCGGGTGACTGTCGAGCCGTCCAGGTTGAGCCGGGCGGCGAGCGCGGAGACGTTCTGCGGGCCGGCGTCGGCCAGGTGGCGCAGGATGACGTACGCCGCGCGGTCCAGCACCCGGTGCTCGGCGGTGCCGGTGGCCCGCCGGGTGGCCTCGCCGAAGCGCATCAGCAGGGCCACCTCGGTCTCGATCCGGCCGAGGGTGCTGCTCTCGTCATGGTCGTCGCTCATAGCTGTATGATACAGAATAAGTACCTGTACGATACAGCTATCTGAGGAGTCGGAGTGGATCGGCGTTCCGAACCGAACCGCAGTGCCATCTACGCCACCACGCTGGTGGCCTTCCTCGCCATCGCCGGCATCGCCGTCGTCGACCCGATCCTGCCCGCCATCGGCGAGGCGATCGGGGTCACCGCCTGGCAGGTCGAGCTGCTGTTCACCGCGTACATCGCGGTCATGGCCCTTGGCATGATCCCGGCGACGCTGGCCAGCGGCCGGTTCGGCTTCAAGCCGGTGCTCATCACCGGCGTCTCCGTGGTTGGCCTCGCGGCGATCCTCGCCTCGTTCAGCGACAACATCGTGCAGCTGTCCGTGCTGCGCGGCGTCTGGGGGCTGGGCAACGCGATGTTCTTCGCCACCGCCATGGTGGTGCTGGTCAACCTGGCCATCGACCGGGAATGGGTGGTGGGCCTCTTCGAGACCGCCCTGGGTCTCGGCTTCGCCGTCGGACCGCTGATCGGTGGCCTGCTCGGCGAGGTCAGCTGGCGGCTGCCGTTCTTCGTCTGCGGCGTCTTCATGGTCCTCGCCCTCGGCGTGGCCTCCCGCAAGCTCCGCGAACCCTCCAATCGGCAGGTCCCGGTACGCGTCGGCCAGATCTTCGCCACCTTCCGCCGGCCGGCGTTCATCGCCCTCTGCGTGGTCACCGCCGCGTACAACTTCGTGTTCTTCGTGGTGCTCGGCTACACGCCGCTCTTCCTCGGCCTGGACGTCATCCCGCTGGGGCTCGCCTTCACCGGCTGGGGGCTCGGCCTGGCCGCCGGCATCATGGTCATCGGTCACCGGCTGGCCCACCGCATCGGCGCGGTACAGACCGTCGGCGTGGCCATCGCCGGGCTGCTGGTCTGCATGGTCCTCTTCGCCACCTCCACCAGCACCGCCGAGGCGCTCGTGGTGCTGGTGCTCGCCGGGCTCTGCATGGGGCTGGCCAACGCCAACCTCACCGACCTGGCGCTCGGCCTCGGCTCCAGCGACCGGCGCGTCGCCACCGGCGCGTTCAACCTGGTCCGCTGGGGCGCCGCCGCGCCGGCACCGATCATCTCCGGCAAGCTCGCCGAGCAGTCGCTGGCGCTGCCGTTCTGGGTCGGCTTCGGGGTGCTCGCCGTCGGCGTGCTCGTCTACCTGGCCTTCGCGCACCTGATGGCCGCCGGCTACGGCGAGCGGGTCCTCTGGTCCCGCTGGAACCGCGCCGCCGCCGACACCGAGCACACCGCCGAGGAGCCGGTAGGCGAGGCCTACTGACTGAGGCTCGTCTCCAAGATCCGCGCACTTTCGGGGAAACTGCTGCCTCAACGCTGATGGAGGCAGCACTTTCCCTGAAGTTGCGCGGATCTTGGCCTCGGGCGCCCGTCAGTTCAGGGCGCGCCAGAGCAGGTAGAGGCCGATCGTCGTACCGAACACCACGATCACCGTCTTGAGCACCACCGGCGGCAGCCGGCGGACGAGCCGGGCGCCCGCGTACCCCCCAATCAGGGTGGCGGGCGCGACCACCGCGACGGCCGCCCAGTTCAAGGGGCCGAACAGGGCGAACACCACGAGCGTCGTGACCCCCACCACCGCCGACAGCAGGTTCTTGATCGCGCTCACCCGGGCCAGGGTCGCGTCGAGCACGAGGGCCAGCCCGGCCACCAGCATCACCCCGAGCGCCGCACCGAAGTAACCGCCGTACACCGCACCGAGCGCGACCATGGTCTGCACCGCGATCGTCCGCCGGCGTGGCGACAGGTCCCGGGGGTGACCGACTAGCCGGCGCAGCGGGTCCTGGAAGGCCAGGACCGCTGTCGCGCCGAGGACCAGGAAGGGTACGACCAACTCGAACGCGCGGGCCGGAGTGGCCAGCAACAGCAGCGCCCCGAGGATCGTGCCCACGATGGTGGTGGGCACGAGCGTGGCCAGCGCGCGGGGGCGCGGCAGATCCTGTCGGCTGCCCGCCACGCTGGCCAGGTAGCCGGGGAAGACGGCGACGGAGTTGCTGACGTTCGCCGGCACCGGGGGCAACCCGATCGCGATCATCGCCGGAAAGGTGATCAGCGAGCCGCCACCGGCCACCGCGTTGACCGTGCCAGCGGCGAGACCGGCGGCGAGCAGCAGCGCGGCGTGGGAGAGATCCATAGCCCCACGAGGCTAGCCGCCGCCCTACGGCACGCATTCGCCGGACCGTTCTTGAGCTGCGCGATCTTGCCTAGGCGGGGTGGCAATACCGGCAGCACCCTCGTCGTTAGGATGAGAGCGCGACGGACGAGTCGACCGGGCGGCCGCGTCGGCGGGCTTCGGCCCGCCGCCGAGGAACGTCCGGACTCCACAGGGCAGGGTGGTTGTTAACGGCAACCCGGGGCGACCCGCGGGAAAGTGCCACAGAAAACAGACCGCCGACCCCAACGGGGACGGTAAGGGTGAAACGGTGGGGTAAGAGCCCACCAGCACCCCGGGTGACCGGGGTGGCTCGGTAAACCCCACCCGGAGCAAGGCCAAGCAAGGGCCGTCACCGCAAGATGACGACCCGGCGCAGACGCTTGAGGGCTGCCCGCCCGATGTCTGCGGGTAGGCCGCTGGAGCCTGCCGGCAACGGCAGGCCGAGATGGATGGCCGCCGCCGGCGCAAACCCCTCGGGGTACGCGCCGCGCACAGAATCCGGCGTACAGGTCGACTCGTCCGTCGCCCACCAGCTCAGAGGGCTGACCATGGCTTTGGCTGGCCGTTTGTTGAATGCCCATTGGTTGACGTTGGTCATCGTTGGGTGGCGGGTGACGGCCTGAGCGCTTGCTCAATTGGGCCTCGCCTCGACGTCGCGCGCCTTTGCCGTCTGCGGGCCCTTTCCGGGCCGGTGCCTCGGGCGTGAGTCGATGGCCGACGGCTGGACGCCCCTCGCGCCCCGGCGGTGGAGCTAGTGCCCCAGCGATCCGGCGGCAAGTCAGCCCTGGTGTTGGTGTTGGACTGCACTTTCAAGCTGCCATGGGTGATCACTCGCGTGGCTGGAACTGCTCCAGGGATGACATGACTTCCACCTCCTGCCCTGGCTGAATTCTGCCGCTTGGTTGTCTATGACAACAGCGAACCGGGTAGTGGCAGAAGCAGGATTACCTGCGACGGCTGCTCTTCGTTCGGCCTATCCCGCCCATAGAAGCCGCAATTTCGTTGAGTCGGTGCCGAGCCCATTGGGTCAAATCGTGCTGGTTCCCAAGTGTAGCCCGGAGCCCTCGAAAACCGTGTTCGGCCATACGACGTGCAGGCATCTTTTGCTTCAGGGCCGCAAGGGACATTGCAAGATTTACTGCCGAGACCAGCGTGTCGGGATGGTCTTCGCCTAGCACGCGCTGCCGCCGCTCGAGCACGTCCTCTTCCATGCGCCGCGCCCGCTCAAACTCGCCAAGGCTGTAGAGGGTGAAGGCCAGGTTGCTGACGGCGTTCACGGTGTCGGGATGGTCTTCGCCCAGCACGCGCCGTCGCCACTCCAGCACCTCGTGATGCATCTGCCGCGCCCGCTCCAACTTTCCCAGCCGGCCGAGGGCGGAGGCCAGGTTGCTGACGGCGCTCACGGTGTCGGGATGGTCTTCGCCCAGCACGCGCTGCCGCCGCTCCAGCACCTCGTGATGCATCTGCCGCGCCCGCTCCAACTCGTTCAGCCGCCCGAGCGTGGAGGCCAGGTTGCTGACGGCGCTCAGGGTGTCGGGATGGTCTTCGCCCAGCACGCGCTGCCGCCGCTCGAGCACGTCCTCTTCCATGCGCCGCGCCCGCTCCAACTCGCCGAGGCTGTAGAGCGTGGAGGCTAGGTTGCTGACGGCGCTCACGGTGTCGGGATGGTCTTCGCCCAGCACGCGCCGTCGCCACTCCAGCACCTCGTGATGCATCTGCCGCGCCCGCTCCAACTCGTTCAGCCGCCCGAGCGTGGAGGCCAGGCTGCTGACGGCGCTCACGGTGTCGGGATGGTCTTCGCCCAGCACGTGCCGCCGCCGCTCGAGCACGTCCTCTTCCATGCGCTGCGCCCGCTCAAACTCGCCGAGGCTGTAGAGGGTGAAGGCCAGGTTGCTGACGGCGCTCAGGGTGTCGGGATGGTCTTCGCCTAGCACGTGCCGCCGCCGCTCGAGCACGTCCTTCTTCATGCGCTGCGCCCGCTCAAACTCGCCGAGGCTGTGGAGCGTGGAGGCCAGGTTGCTGACGGCGCTCAGGGTGTCGGGATGGTCTTCGCCCAGCACGCGCCGCCGCCGCTCGAGCACGTCCTCTTCCATGCGCCGCGCCCGCTCAAACTCGCCGAGGCTGTGGAGCGTGGAGGCCAGGTTGCTGACGGCGCTCACGGTGTCGGGATGGTCTTCGCCCAGCACGCGCCGCCGCCGCTCCAGCACGTCCTTCTTCATGCGCCGCGCCCGCTCAAACTCGCCAAGGCTGTGGAGCGTGGAGGCCAGGCCGCTGACGGCGCTCACGGTCTCGGGATGGTCTTCGCCCAGCACGCGCCGCCGCCGCTCCAGCACGTCCTCTTCCATGCGCCGCGCCCGCTCAAACTCGCCGAGGCTGTGGAGCGTGGAGGCCAGGCCGCTGACGGCGCTCACGGTGTCGGGATGGTCTTCGCCCAGCACGCGCCGCTGCCGCTCCAGCACGTCCTCTTCCATGCGCCGCGCCTGCTCAAATTCCCCGAGGCTGGACAGCGTTCCGGCCAGGTTGGCGGCGGACCTGAGGGTGTCAGGGTGGTCCTTGCCCAGCACGCGCTGCCGCCGCTCCAGCACCTCCTGATGCATCTGCCGCGCCTGCTCATGCTCGCCCCGAGCATGTAGGACGACGGCGAGGTCGCTAGTTGATCGAAGGGTGTCGGGGTGGTCCTCGCCCAGCGTCGGTCGTTGGCGGGCCAGGGTGTCCTCGATCAGCTGTCGTAGTTGGTGGAGTTTGCCTAGATCCCTGTATGCCCAGACCAGTTCCGTGGCAGCTTTCAAGGTGTGAGGGTGGTCTGGTCCGAGCGCTTGACGCCACCGTTGGTAGAGATGGTCGGCCAGTCGCTGCGCTGGTAGGGCGTCGCCGCGAACGATTAGGAAGACGATTGCCCTGCATGCCAGGCCGCGAAGAGCAGAACTGTTCGACGAAGCCGGATCGGCTGCTAGAAGGTGGGGCAGCAGGCGAGCCCAGCTTGGCCAAGCGGCTGGATCACGTGGGTTACCGGGCTCGGCCATGCTGAGCACGGTCTGGATTCGTGTCCGGAGCTGATCGACTGCGACAGGGGCCAACTGGTCGCGCAGGACGGCCTGCACCAGTCGGTGCACCGTGATGCCCTCCACGGAAACCTTGGCCAACCCGTAGTCACCAATGCGGGCGATGCTGCGGCGTCGCGCCAAGGGTTTGCCGATGACCGCCGCCAACGGAACCAAACCCCACGAGTCATCCTCGGTTACTGCCTCAAACTGCACAATCGCGGCCAGCAACTCCACGGGCACCGGCTCCGGGGCCAGGAACGCACACAGCCGGAGCATCGCCAAAGACGCGGGGTCGATGTCGGCGAGCCGGGCGGTGCTCACCGCAATCGTGGCAGCCAGGGAGCGAGGATAGCTGACGGGGCGACCCTCACCGAGCACCTCGCCTGCCTGACCGGTCAGGGCTTGTCGGTACTCATGCGTCGACATGCCGGTTTCAGCCAAGAAACTGGCGGCCTGCACCAGTGCTAGTGGAAGGTCGCCCAGGGCATCGGCCAACTCATCGGCTTCAGCTCGGTTCAGCATCGGGTGGTGGGCGGTCAATAGAAGAATCGACTCTGCTCTTGTTAACACGTCGACCTCAACCGCCACAGCCAGCTGGTTCCAGCGCTGGTGCCGAGAGGTAATAATGGCATGCCCTGGCCCCCCGGGCAGCCATTGACTAATGTCGTCTGGTGACTCGGCATTGTCGAATATCAGCAGCCATCGGTCACGGCTGCGGAGGTAGCTTTTGACCTTGCGAGCTGCGGTCACACTGTCCGCATCTGAGGCCACCATGCCGAGGCTTACACCAAGCGCGGTGTACTGCTCACCGATCAGCCCGGCCTGTTCAGCCGATATCCACCACACCACGTCGTAGTCCGCCGCGTGGCGATAGGCATACTCAATGGCGAGCTGAGTCTTACCAATTCCCCCCATGCCATGGAGGGCCTGCACCACCGCCGGGCCACCCGAACTCAGTTGCTCACGCAAGCGCGTGAGTTCACGTTGTCGCCCGGCGAAACCAGGGTTACGAGGACCCATGTTCCACACAGCGGGTAGAGCTCCAGCAGCACGCTCGCCCGGCGACGCTACTGGTGGGTCCTCTCCAACCGGTGTCCTCTGAGCGGGCGGGGCATGCAAGAAGACGTTCAGTTGATTGCCCGAGCCCTGTGCTCCAGTGTTGCCCTGGTCTGTGGTCCATACCGCCTGCGTCACAGCAGATGCCGGCGTCACCAGTGCTCCCGCGACGTCCGCGCCCGCCTCAGCGCCGGTCGCCGTCACGCTTGGCCGCCGCGGTTGCCGAACACGTTCGTCTGTTGACCGTGGCCTTGCACGACCTGCTGACTCTGGTCAAAGGCGATTGCGTGCTGAACCACATGGCCCGCTGAATTTGTCCCCTTAGCCGCAGCAATCTGCTCAACCAGAGCATGCAGGTCCTCGGCAGCCTCTGGATGATCGCTCAACAAGTCCTCCAAGCGCGCCGTCCATACCGCTTGCTGTTCTAGCCGCACCCGCTCATCCTGGGAGCTGGCAGCTTCCAGCACGGCACGAGTGCGCTCCAACCGCTCTTCGATAGCAGCGGCCTGACTCTGATCGCCTCGCCCGAACAACTGAGCGAATCCACGCTTGGCCAACTGCCAGCCGTCTGTAGCTACCGCGCCGACCAATGCCGCGCCACCAGCGCCTGCCAACGCCCCCAACGCCTCCGCCAGCACAACGACCTCCAAATTGGTCAGCAACCCGTGCCGTTAGGGATATACGATCTGCGCCGTTAGTGGAACCCCCGACTAGTTCACCAACGGTCGGACACCCGACAAGTCCCGCCAGGGCTTCCGTTGCCTCACACCCCAGGCCTACTTTGTCTGACACTGACATTGCCGAAGTCCGTGAGCATGCGGGCGGGTGAAGTCCACCGAGCTGGCCGGGCTCGGCCCCGAAACCTTCCGGTCAGGCAAGTCTTGAGACGGACAACCGGTAGCTGGCTTTGTTCTCCTCGTGTGGAGTAGCGACACGCTGAGGCTCACTCGAGCGCAGCTAGCGCTGCGCTCGCGGGGCACGCCACCTCAACCCTCGCACCGCGCATCGGGTACTGGGCGCTTCCGCCCGGCTGGAGCCGTTAGGGCTGCTCCAGAACCTGAGCGACGAACGCCCGCCAGGCCGCCGGACCGAAGATGAGTGCCGGGCCGGCGGGGTCCTTGCTGTCCCGGACGCCGACGACGCCGGGCAGGTTGTCGGCGACCTCGACGCAGTTGCCCCCGGACGATCCGCTGCGTCGGGACTTGCGCCAGATGGCGTTAGTGAGGTCCATGATGGCTGTGCACTTCCTTCATCAGCTCGTTGGACTGGCGACGTGGGAGTGCTTCGTTCCTCACGTTCTCCCACCTCGTCTGAAGAGTATGGAGCCCATCTTCGTTGTCGACCACGATCCCGCCTAGCTGATTTTCGAGGTGCCCGACCCAGGTCCCGTCACCGGCCCGCGCCAGCGCGAACGGCCCGGACAACCCGATGTGGAGGCCGGCACCCGCTGGGATCACGTGGACGTGAACGTGGGGCAGCTCGGCGACGGTGATGAGGTGGGCGACCTGCTCGGCCATGATGCCGGCGTACTCGTCGCCCGCGCGGCGGAGCGTGGACTCATCCAGCACGGCCACCACCTGCGGCGGCGTGTCACCGGTGAGGATCTTGTGTCGGCTCATGCGGGCGCTTACCTGCTGGTCGACCTCGGTGGCGGACATGAGGTCGTTCAGGCGCATCACGACGCGGGCGTAGTTCTCGGTCTGGAGTAGGCCCGGAATCAGTAGTGGCTCGAAGAGACGAAGCTGTCGTGCGCCACGCTCGGCGTCCAGCCACGGCAGGAACCATGACGGTGCGCCGAGTTTCACCACCAGGCGTCCGAACAACCCGTCGTTGCTGAAGGCGCGGTCCGCTCCCCGGATGAAATCCATCGTCAGCGCTCGGGTGCCGCTCTCCACGGCGCTGACGTGTGAGGCGCTGAAGCCCGCTGCCCGGCCGAACGACTCTTGCGTCATCCCGGACGCTCCACGAGCACGGCGGATCTCGCTCACGATGAAGTCCGCGAGAGGGCTCGGCACGTCAGCCATACAACTCTCCTCAAATTGGAGATCGACTACCCGAGGTGCCACACGTCTGGAGCTGTTCTGCCAGCTCCGGCCCGGACACCTGGAACGCCTTCCGAGCGTAGTGGCCTCCACAGCAGAGTGTCACCAGGCGGCGCGGCTGGCAGGCCCACGAGATCCGGTGGCCGCGTTCGTAACGGGGCCGCTCCTGACGGGCGAGCACTCACGGGAGCGGCCCCTTCCCAACGGCACCAAGGGGAGACCGTGTCCGACGACAAACCCGAGAAGATCGGGAAGATGCAGGCCGGTGACGTGGTCTACCTGACCACCGCGGCGAGCGTGCAGTTCCTGCGCCCGATCTTCGTACGCGTCATCCGCGAGCTGCCCGAGCGGCAAACGTACGACGGATGGGTCTGGATTGAAGGCTATGAGCTGAACGCGGTCGGCGACGCGATGGCGCGGCGCGAGCTGTACGTGATGCGCGCGGGCGTGCGGTTGCAGGCCCTGCCCGTCACACCGACCAGGCCAGCCAAACGCCGCCGAACTCCGGTGCGGGTCGGATGACCGCCCGCCCTCGCCCGCACCTGCCGATGCGCCCGGCGTGGTTGTGCCGCAACTGCGCCGCGCCCTGGCCGTGCAGCCCGGCGCAGCTCGCCCTCATAACCGAGTTCTACGGCCATTCGATCGCGCTGGCGTTCTACCTGGCCGCCTCGATGCAGGAGGCGATCGACGACGTGTACGGCCTGGGCCTGCGCCCGGACCTGCCGTCGATGCACGCCAGGTTCCTCGGCTGGCTGTCGCTGGTCCGCCGGCCACACCGGTAGCCGGGAAAAGAACCGGCCGGGTGGGTCGCTCCCACCCGGCCGGCAACCGGATCCCTAAAACGTCAGTGCTTCTTGAACACCGGCATGGTGTCCAGCGTGGTGGTGATGTTCTGCGTGGTGCCGCCCCGGTACGTCTTCCTGGTGAAGATGTCGGTCCAGCTGTTGCCCGGCGGGAACCACACCGACGTCGTGGCGGTGGTGCCGGGCGTCGTCACGGGTGCCACCAGGTAGTCCGGGCCGTAGAGGTACTCGGAACCGGCGGTGGCGTACGCGGCCTGCTCATTCGGGTACGCCAGGTACATCGAGCGGACGATGGGCGTACCCGTGCGGGTGGCCTCCTTGGCGGCGGCGTAGGTGTACGGCAGCAGCTTCTCCCGCAGGTTCAGGAACTTCTTCGCCGATGCGTTCGCCTCCGGGCCGTACTGCCAGGGCAGCCGGTCGCTGTGGTTGGAGTGCAGCCGGTCGATCGGCTGGAACGTGCCGAACTGGACCCACCGGGCGTAGAGGTCGTCGGGCAGCTTGGTGCTGCCCGGTTCGGTGCCCGGCTCCCGCAGGCCGCCGGTGTGCCCGCCGATGTCGTGGCTGACCGCGGCCAGCCCGGTCGAGGCCGACTCGCCCGGCGTGTAGCCGACCTCCATCTGCAGGGTCGACCAGTCGGAGGTGGTGTCGCCGGTGAAGTGCAGCGTGGTGCGCTTGTCGGCCCACGGGCCGGTCGACACCGGGGTCGGGCTGCTGTAGCCGCCGGCCTGCAACGAGCCGTACGCCCGGGAGAAGGCGAAGCCGGTCTTGTCGGCGTACTGCTGGTTGATCCATGCGTCCGCGGTCACCCCGGCGAGCGAGGACTTCGTGTTGTCGCAGCACCAGTCCAGCCACCAGAGGTCCGGGCCCTTGGTGCCCTTCGGCAGCATCCCGTCGTGGAGCTGCATGTACGCCTTGAGCTGGTCCGGGTCGCCGAAGTCGAACGCGTAGCAGTCGGGACCGCCGTTGCAGCCGACGCGCTGGAGCTTGCCCTTCGCGGTGGCCTGCGCCTGCGCGAACTTCGGGTCCGAGCCGAGGATGCTCGGGTGGATGTTGATGCCGGTGTGTAGGCCCTGCTTCCTGGCCCAGTCGAAGAACGCCTTCGGGTCGGGGATCCGGGTGGGGTCGATGCTCCAGCCGTTCCACTTGTCCGGCGCCTTGACGTCGGTGTCGAGGACGAGCACGTCCAGTGGCACGCCCTCGGCCTTGGCCCGGGTCACCAGGTTCTGGAACTCGGTGGCGGTGCGGTCGTAGTACTCGGAGTACCACACCCCGTACGCCCACTTCGGCAGCAGCTTCGTGGGCCCGGTCAGGGTCGACAGGTCCAACAGAGCGCGGGTGAAGTCCTGCCCGTACGCGAAGACGTAGCCGTCCTGCTCGGCGGCGGGCCGGGGCTTGGTGTCGCTCAGGGCCGAGGCCGAGTCGTCGAGCAGGTACCAGCCGTCCTGGTAGAGCAGGCCCGGTGCGGTGAGTGCGGAACCGGTGACGCCGTCCAGGCCCCGGCGGTAGCCGCCGAGCGGCGCGTGCGGGGCGAGCAGCGGGGAACCCTTGCTGGTGACGGCGACCGTGTCCACGTTGACGTTGCAACTGGCGTCGGTGGGGCAGCCCAGCGCCACGGTGTTGGTGCCGCGGTCGAGGTGGACCGGGACGGAAACGGTGTTCCAGTAGTCCCACCCGCTGGTCGGTGGAAGGGTCGCCGTGACCGGCGCCGCCGTTCCCGCCGTGACCGACATGGTGCGCGCCTGGCTCGGCTGGGCGCCGGCCTGGCCGTTGGCGTACCGGATCTGCACCTGGTAGTCACCCGCCGAGGGAACATCCGTCACGGTGAGCGCGTCGGCGGACGTGGTGCTCTCCAGCCCGGCCAGGAATCCCGTACCGGAAGCGCCGTTGTGGTCGTTCGCGGGCCTCGCGCCGCCGGTCAGCGCGCCGGTCTCGGCCTCGCCCAGCGTGCCGAACCGCAGCGGCTGCGGCTCGGGCGGGGTCGGCGCCGGGAACGCGTCACCCGGGTTGACCACCGCGAGGCTGTCGACGTTCACGTTGCCGGAGTCGTTGGCACCCCGCACGACGCTGATCTCGTGCCGGCCTGCGGTGAGGTCGACCGGAACGCTGGCCAGGCCCCAGGTGTCCCAGTTCGCGGTGGGCGGCAGCGTCAGCGTGCGGCCGGCGTCGCCGTCGACCTGGACCGTCAGGGTCCGGGCCACGTTCTGGCCGTCGCCGCCGGTGCTGTTGGCGTAGCGGACGGAGAGTTGCTTCGTGCCGCCGTCCGGAGCGTCGAGCGCGAACGTGACCGAGTCGCCGGACGAGGCGAAACCGGCCGCGAAGCCGCGTCCGGTGAATCCCTGGTGGTCGGTGGCCACGCCGGGGCCGTTCAACTGCAGCGCCTCGGCCTCGCAGAGCGCGCCGAACGCGCAGGCCGGGGCGGTGTGGCCGGCCCAGGGCTGGCCCTGCACGGTCTGCTTGCCGGCCTTGAGCTGCACGGTGAGGTTGTCGGCGGTGAACGCGCCCGAACCGACCCGGTAACGCAACGTCATCGCGCCGGTGTCGATGGTGAGCCAGCCGTGGTCGACGTGCTTGGTGAAACGCGTACGGGGGAAGTCGTCGCGCCCGATGGCGTTGAAGGTGGCGGCGTCGGTGAACCTGCCGTCCTTCTGGTACTCGGTGCGGATAAGGGTCGGGGACAGCACCTCGAAACGTGCGTTGCCCGACCGTACGGCTTCGTCCTGCGCCCGGCGGTGGTTGGCCTGGGCCGGCGCGGACGGCGCGAGCGCCAGCCCCGTGATGAGGATGCCGATGGCGGCGGCTGCTGTCGCGCTGCGACGGGGTGAGTTCCGATAGAGCAAGATGCGCTCCTCGTCTCATATGGAGGAAATGAGTCGATGACAACGCTGTCACCCACCCGAAACGCATGTCAACGGACCTCGAAGGGTGTCCCTTCTCTCTTTCGTCAGCGGCGAGGAGGGCGTGGGCGCGGATCGCCAGGGTGATCCAGCGGTGCGTCAGCGGGCGAGTTCGTCCTCGACGAACGCGGGCCTTGCGAGCGTGATCGCCGGGATGGCCGCCACGAGGGCGACAGCGAGCAGGAACAGCAGCGGCAGGGTCCACCCGCCGCTCACGTCGTGCAGCAGCCCGACGAGCAGCGGACCGAGCGCGCCGAGCGCGTACGCGACCCCCTGGGCGAAGCCGCTCAGCGCGACGGTGCCGCCGTGGGTTCGGGTGCGAACGTTGATGAGCACGAGGCAGACCGGGAACAGGATCGACCCCGAGCCGATGAGCAGCACCCAGAGCAGTGTGAGTGTGGCGGGCGCGAGCAGCAGGCCGAGGTAGCCGAACACGAAGCTCGCGACACCGGCGGCGATCAGCCAGCCGACATCGCGCAGCCGCGCGACGAGTAGGGGCGCGATGAATGCGCCGGGCACGCTGATGATGCCGGTGACGGCGAGCAGCACACCGGCCTCGGTCGGCGTCGAACCGGCGATGTCGCCGAGGATCTCGGGCAGCCAGGCGAAAGCCGCGTAGGTGCAGATCGTGCTGGTCGAGAACACGACGGTGATCGACAGGGCCACGCGTGACCGCCACAGTCGCGTGACGAGGGCGGAAGGCGCGGACTCGACGGCGACGGCATCCGAGCGTCGCTGGCGGCGCTCCCGCGCGATGATGACGAGCCACGGAACGAGCGCGACCACCGAGGTCACCGACCAGATGCCGAGCAGGAACCGCCAGCCGATCTGCTCGGCGACCGGAGCGGCGACCGCGGCGGGCACGGCCGTGCCCACGCCCACGACGCAGACGTAGACGGCGGTCAGCAGCGCTACCCGGTCGGGGAAGTAGCGCCGCACGATCGGCGGCAGCAGCACATTGCCGATGCCCGTACCGGCGAGCGCGACGACACTGCCGACGAGCAGCACCACGAAGCCCGGGGCAAACGCGCGCACGAGATGGCCGAGGGTCATGAGCAGCAGCGCGAGCACGATGCCGCCGTCGAGGCCGAAGCCACGGGCGACGCGCGGCGCGATGAACCCGGATGCCGCCAACAGGATCGGTGGCAAGGTGCCGAGCAGCCCGACGCCGATGTTCGATATCGGGATGTCCACCCTGATGTCGCCGAGGATCGGCGATATCGTCGCCACCGCCTGGCGCAGGGTGAATGCGACGAGCACGATGCCCAGCAGCGCGGCAGTGCGTCCCGCCCACAGCGGAAGGCTGCGGTGCTCGGACACCCCCCGAGCCTAGTACTCCATCCGGAGATGTTGACCTTGGGTCAGCCGACACGTCAGGTGGCGAGACGCGCCTTGAAGGTTCCCGGGATCACCGTCGGAAGGTACGGCGGGTGCGGAGGACCGAGGCGCGGCGGTGGTTGCCGCCCGCCGCCGCCGGGGCTCGGTCAGCAGCGGGGGCGGTCGAGTGGTGCGGCGGCACCCGCGAGCGCTTCGACTGTCGTCGTCGGTGCGGCCGACTCCGCCGGTGTCGGTGTGGGCGCGGTGGTGGGGCTCGGCGGGGCCACGGGTGAGCTGCTGGGCGTGGGGGAGGCGCTGGCGAGGGTGGCCGTGCTGCGTTGCACCTGCTTGGTGACCAGCCGAATGCCGGTGGCGGTCGCCTGGCGTCCGTACACGTCGGTGACCCTGATGCTGTAGGGCCCGGGGCCGATCCCGCCGTCGATGGTCCAGTGGTTGTCGCTCTGCCGGGCGGCCTTGCGGAAGCCGCCACCCGGGCCCTTCGCCTCGACCGAGCGGAGTGGGTTGCCGTGGTTGCCGACCTGCACCGCGAACCAGTATTTCGAGGCACCGCCCTTCATCCGGAAGGTGAGGCCTCCGTCGAGCGGCGGGTTCACCACCGCCCGGTACGTCACGGATGCGATGCCCTGCGACCGGTCGGCGATCCGGGTGAACGCCTCGGTCGAGAGGTCGATCTTGCTGGGCCCGCAGCCGCCGCACTGGTCCATCACCATGACCCGGACCTTGCCCTTCGGGCCGCTCACCTCCAGGTAGCTGCCGCAGGCCGCCGATCCGGAGTACTGGGACGCGCCGAGGGCCACGTAGAGCCGGTCCGCCGGCGGGCCCGGGAAGGAACAGTTGCCGCCCGAGCGGCCCGCGTCGTAGAAGCTGGCCTTTCCCTTGTGGACGGCGTTGCCCGTCGGCGGCGCGGCGCAGGCCGGGGTGGCGCCGCCGCGTACGGCGAGGGTGATGCCGAGGACGGCGGCCAGGGCGGTGACCCCGGCGCCGGCCAACCAGTGTCTGACCCGCCGACTCAACCGAGGTGTGCCGTTGTTGCTGGCCGGGGTGTCGTCGTCGGGGGCCGTGCCTGGTGCCGTCACGGCGCCTGATGTTGCCGCACCGTGCTGTGGCAGCGCAAAGTCGTCCCACCGATCGTCACTCGCCGGATCGGCGGGGGCGCAATCCGTTGAGGGCGGTGGCGACGACGAGGTCGACGTACTCGGCGGTGAGCGGCCCGCTGCGTTGCAGCCAGCGGTTGAGCACCGGCCCCCAGATCATGTCCACCGCCACACCGAGGTCGACGTCGTCGGCGATCTGGCCCGCCTCCTGGGCGCTGCGCAGGCGTTGCCGCTTGGCCTCCTTCAACGGCCCGTCCAACCGTTCGGCGTACGCCGCCGCCAGCTCGGGGTCGAGCGCCATCTCGGTGGCCAACGCGCGCATCGGTTGCTCGTACCGTGGGTCGTTCATCTCCTCGACCGTGGCGTGCAGCACCACTGTCAGGTCCGCCGCCAGGTCGCCGGTGTCCGGCAGGGTCGGCGGCCCGCCCTCGGTGGCCTCGCTGAGCATGAGGAAGGCGTCGAAGATGACCGCGCCCTTCGAGGGCCACCAGCGGTAGATGGTCTGTTTGCCGACGCCGGCCCGCGCGGCGATGCCCTCGATGCTGAGCTTCGCGTACCCCATCTCCTGAAGCAGGTCGAAGGCCGCAGTGAGGATGGCGCGTCGGGAGGTCTCTCTCCGGCGGGCCGTGTTCGGCGTCATGAGGCAGAACCATACCAGCAACGAGACGAACCGTCTCGTCTTGACGGTGGTGGCGGGGCGGGCCTAGTCTTCTGGCATCGCGAGACGGACCGTCTCGTCTTGAAATGGTGGGGAGACGCACATGCGTACCTGGTTCATCACCGGTGCCAGCCGCGGCCTGGGCCGCGCCTTCGCCGACGCCGCGCTCGACCGCGGCGACCGGGTGGTCGCCGCCGCCCGGACCATCGCCCAGGCCGACTTCGACGAGAGGTACGCCGACCGGTTGCTGACCCTGACCCTCGACGTGACCGACCGGGCGGCGGTCGTCGCCGCCGTGAACACCGCCGTCGAGCACTTCGGGCGGCTCGACATCGTCGTCAACAACGCCGGCACTCTGTCCATGGGCATGATCGAAGAGTTCACCGAGGCCGAGGCGCGTGCCCAGTTCGAGGTCAACCTCTTCGGCGCGCTCTGGGTCAGCCAGGCCGTGCTGCCGCACCTACGCGCCCAACGGTCCGGCCACATCGTGCAGGTCTCCAGCATCGCTGCGCTCGGCGGGTTCCCGAGCACCGGCCTGTACAGCGCGAGCAAGTTCGCCCTGGAGGGCATGAGTGAGGCCCTGGCGATGGAGGCCGCAGCCTTCGACATCAAGGTCAGCATCCTGCAGCCGGGCGGATACTGGACCGACCTCTACACCAGCGTCCGCGCCACCACCCCGACGGACGCCTACGCGCCACTGCGCGCCGAGCTGGAACGGCAGTGGGCGGAAGGCTCGATCGACAGCGAGCCCCGGCTGGCCGCCGAGGCGCTACTGCAACTGGTCGACAGCGACGACCCGCCGCTGCGGCTCCTGCTCGGCAGCATGGTGTACGACCTGGCGTTCGACATCGCCCGGCGGCGGATGGACACCTGGGCGGGCTGGGAGCAGGTCAGCCGCGCCGCCGAGCGCGCCGTCGCGGCCCCCGCCAGCTCGTAGCTGGCCCACCCGGGGCGGGCCACGACCGGCACACGCCCGCGCTCACTCGCCCCAGTCGAGCTGATGATCGGGTACGCCGACAGTCCGGCCGTGCTCCACGGCGGCCTCTCTTCCCGCGCGGTCACCCTTGGTGTAGCGGAAGACGCGCCCAGGGAAGACGACCACGTGGTCATCTCCGACCTCGAAGTCCGCGTACCAACCTTGATCGCTCACCAGGGCCCCAGCCAGCGCGGCCGCCACCTCGTCGGCTGCTTCGTCGGGTGCCTCGAAATCCAGGAAAGTCCAGACGCTCGGCTGCTCAGCCGACGTTGAGTCAGATACGTCGTGTCTGCCTACACGAACGACGTGTAGCGACGGTATGCGCACATCGACGCCGACACGGAGGCTTTCGGTCAGTAGTCGTCCCCGCAACATCGACCGACCTTCTCATGTGGACGGGCGTCGGGGACACCCTGATGGTCGGTGTGTCGAACGATGTTCGGGAGGGCGCCAAGTAAGTGGCAACTTCGCCAACCATCGCGGTCGGCCGACACTAGGCTCCGAGATATGGCGGCGGCGTGCCGAATCGTTGGCACATAGGTCCGGGCAGCCTTCACCGATGCTTTCTCCTCGCGAGGCGCAAACCTAGACGGAGAGGAAACACGCATGGCCGTCAAAACCAAGACTCGTCCGGGCACCACGGAGATTCGGCCGTTCTCGGTCGACATTCCCCAGGCCGACCTCGATGACCTGAAGAGGCGCATCAAGGCCACTCGCTGGCCGGACAAGGAAACGGTGGACGACCAGTCGCAGGGCGTGCCACTCGCGACGATTCAGGCCGTCGCCCGCTATTGGGAAAATGAGTACGACTGGCGCAAGGTCGAGGCGCGGCTGAACGCCGTACCGCAGTTCATGACCACCATCGACGGCGTGGACATCCACTTCATCCACGTGCGCTCGAAGCACGAGGACGCGCTGCCGCTCATCGTCACCCACGGGTGGCCCGGGTCGGTGATCGAGCAGGTGAAGATCATTGAGCCGCTCACCGATCCGACGGCACACGGCGGGAGCGCGTCGGACGCCTTCCACCTGGTGATCCCGTCGCTACCCGGCCACGGTTTCTCCGGTAAGCCGACCGAGCCGGGGTGGAACCCTCAAAAGATCGCAACCGCCTGGACCGAGCTGATGAAGCGTCTCGGCTACAACCGGTTCGTCGCGCAGGGCGGCGACTGGGGCGCGGTCATCGTCGACCAGATGGGCATCCAGGCGCCTCCGGAACTGCTCGGCATCCACACCAACATGCCCGGTGCGATCCCACCCGAGATCGACCTGTTGTTCCAGGGCGACACCACCGGCGCGAACAACGCCATGGGCTCGCTGCCGTCCGGCCTCTCCGACGACGAAGTGCGTGCCGCCGAGGAAGCCAACTACGTCTGGAAGCACGTCGCGTACGCCCTCATGATGGCGACACGTCCGCAGACCCTGACCGGGCTGGCGGATTCTCCGGTCGGCCTGGCCTCCTTCCTGCTCGACCACGACGCGAAGAGTCTGGCCCTGATCGCGCAGGTCTTCGACGGCGCCAAAGCGGGCCTCACCCGCGACGACATCCTGGACAACATCTCGCTCTACTGGTTGACGAACACCGCGATCTCCGCGGCCCGTCTCTACGCGGAGAACAAGCTGTCGTTCTTCGCCGCCAAGGGCGTGAAAATCCCGGTCGCCGTGAGCGTCTTCCCCGACGAGCTGTACGAGGCCCCGCAGAGCTGGGCCGAGCAGGCGTACTCGAACCTCATCTACTACAACAAGCTCGACGTGGGCGGGCACTTCGCGGCCTGGGAGCAGCCGAAGATCTTTTCCGAAGAGCTTCGCACCGCCTTCCGGTCGCTTCGCTAGATGGCCGTGCACCTGCCCCCGCTCAGCGGGGCGGTCGAGTGGCTCAACTCCGAGCCACTCGGCCCCGCCGACCTGGGTGGGCGCGTCGTCCTGGTCAACTTCTGGACGCTGACCTGCATCAACTGGCTGCGCCAGGAGCCGTACGTGCGTGCCTGGTCGCAGGCCTACCGCGACGACGGGCTGGTCGTCATCGGGGTGCACACCCCGGAGTTCGCATTCGAGCACGACGTCGACTGGGTGCGGCGGGCGGTCGCGGCCCGATCGATCGACTACCCGGTGGCGGTCGACAACGACTACACGATCTGGCGCGCCTTCGCCAACCAGTACTGGCCGGCGCTCTACTTCGTCGACGCCGACGGCGTCATCCGCGACGAGCACTTCGGTGAGGGACGCTACGAGCAGTCCGAGCGGGTGCTCCAGCAACTGCTCGGCATCGAGCGCGCACCCGTACCGGTCAAGGGGCTCGGCCCGGAGGCGGAGGCCGACTGGACCAACCTGCGCACGCCCGAGACGTACCTCGGTTTCAGTCGCGGCGAACACTTCGCGTCGCCCAACGGCCCGGCGCTCGACGAACGCCGCGGCTACCAGGTGCCGGCGAGCCTCGGCCTCAACCAGTGGGCGCTGGCGGGGGAGTGGACGATCGGGTCGGAGAACGTCGTGCTCGACGAGGCCGGCGGCGGCATCGCGTTCCGGTTCCACGCCCGCGACGCGCATCTCGTGCTGGCCCCCGGGGCCGGTCGGTCGATCCCGTTCCGGGTGCTGCTCGACGGCGCGGCTCCCGGCCCGTCCCACGGCGTCGACGTCGACGAAGCCGGCAACGGCGTACTCCAGGACGGCCGCCTCTACCAGCTCGTCCGCCAGGACGGCGCGGTCGGTGAGCGGACCCTGGAGATCACGTTCGGCGAGCCCGGCGCCGAGGCGTACGCCTTCACCTTCGGCTGACGCGCGCCCACCCCGGCGCGCGGCAGCGGATAGTGTCGACTGCTGTGATGACGCCCGAGATCACCATCGCCACCCCAGCAGATCGTGAGGCGGTGGTCGGTTCGCTGGTCGCCGCGTTCGTCAAGGACCCCGTCCTGCGGTGCCTGTTCCCCGACGAGGAAACCTATCCCCGGTACGCCGCCGCCTTCTTCGGTCACCTCTTCGACAAGCGGGTGCACCGGTCGTCGATCTGGACGATCGGTGGCGGCGCGTCCGTCGCCATCTGGGAGCCGCCGGTTGACGCCCCGGTTGACGCCCCGGCCGTTGCGCCGCACGTCGACCCCGGGTCGCCGGAGGAAGCGCGATACCCCGCCGACGTGCTGGCCCGGGTTCAGCACTACGACGACGTCGTACACGCCGCCCTGCCGACGTACCCGTTCTGGTACCTCGGTGTCCTGGGCACCCACCCCGACAGCGCCGGACGCGGTTGGGGTCGTGCCGTCATGCGGGCCGGGCTGCGTCGCGCCGCCGCCGACGGCCTGCCGGCGATCCTGGAGACCAGCAACCCGGGCAACGTGGATCTGTACCGTCGCGCCGGCTGGGAGGTGGTGGGCTCCCTGTCGGAGCCCGTGCCCACCTGGATCATGCAGCAGCCGGCCCGCTGAGAAGTCACGGTCGGTGGTGACGCACGGCCCGGTTCCGGTGGCTTGCATCCACGCCCACCGCAGATCTTGGACAGTTTCCGTTAGCAGCTAACGGAAACTGTCCAAGATCTACGTGACCTTCGGCGACGACGGACTCCCACGTCCGTGGCGGCTCGCCCACCAGGCCGGCGTCGACCTGTTCGGGGGTGCCGTGAAAGCGCTGCACCACGTCTTGCGGATACTCGGCCACGTCAACCTCCTCGGGAAGCAAAGTCCGCCAGGCTACGACACGACGACCGGTGCGGCCGTACCCGACCGATGCGGGCATCGGATGTCGGGTGGGCCACGACTCCCGCCGCCTAGCGTCGGTGCTCGAAAGGAAAGGAGGCCCGGGTGTTGGATCGGCTCAACGAGGCCCTGGCGTACATCGAGCGGCACCTCGACCAGAAGATCGAGGTGGCCGAGCTGGCGCGGATCGCGCTGACGTCGGAGTACCACTTCCGGCGGCTGTTCTCCGCACTGGCCGGCATGCCGCTGTCGGAGTACATCCGTCGGCGTCGGCTCACCGTCGCCGGCGCGGACGTACTGGCGGGGGAGCGGACGTTGCTCGACGTCGCGGTGCGCTACGGCTACGGCTCCACAGAGGCGTTCGCCCGTGCGTTCCACGCCGTGCACGGCGTGGGGCCCGGAGAAGCTCGGCGTACGGGGGCAGCGTTGCAGGCCCAGCCCCGGATGTCCTTCCGACTCACCGTCGAAGGGAGCGGCAGCATGGAGTACCGAATCGTCGACAAGGACGCGTTCGCGCTGGTGGGGCGAAAGGCCCGGGTCCCGCTGGTGCACGAGGGGATAAACCCGGCGATCGTCGCGTTCATCCGGAGCATCGACACGGAGACGACCGGGCGGATCGAGGCGCTCTCCGATCAGGAGCCGAAGGGGATCGTCAACGTCAGCGACAACCTCGCCGACAGCCGGCAGGAGGGCACCGAGCTGGACTACTGGCACGGTGTGGTGACCAGCGCCGCGCCGCCGGAGGACCTGGACGCGCTGCCGGTGCAGGCCGGGTCGTGGGCGGTGTTCACCACGTCCGGTGCGTTCCCGCAGGCGGTGCAGTTCCTGTGGCGTGACGTGTTCACCCAGTGGTTCCCGTCCAACCCGTACCGCAGCCGACCCGGACCGGAGATCTCCCGGGTCCGGGTGTCCGCGGACGGCACCCAGGCGGACGCCGAGCTGTGGATTCCCGTCGAACGGGTGCCCACCCCTATGTAGAGTTCCGATACAGTGGTCGGATGCGGATGACGATTCCGGTCGCGAAGGTGCTCGCGGCGCTGCTCGCCGAGCCCGACGAGCAGCGCTACGGGCTCGACCTGATGCGACTGACCGGCCTGCCCAGTGGCACCCTCTACCCGGTGCTGCACCGGCTGCAGGGGGCCGGCTGGCTGGCCGCCGACTGGGAGGCGATCGACCCGGTCGCGGCCGGCCGGCCGGCCCGCCGCTACTACCGGCTCACCGCCGAAGGGGTGACGCAAGCCCGCCAGGCACTCGCCGACCTGCGGGCCGCGATCCCCGACGGTCGCCGCTCGTGGGGCGGCACCGAGCCCACCGGAGCACCGGCGTGGTGACCCGCCGGGTCGCCGAGCTGCTGTTGGAGTTGGCCGCGCGTCGCTGGCCGGCCGATGTCCGCGACGACCTGCGCCGCGAGTGGGCCGCCGAGCTGCACGTGCTCGCCGCGAGCGGTCGCTGGACGACGATGGTGGGCTTCGCGGTCAGTCTGGCCGTCAGCCGCGCCGGCGCCCCGATCGTCGACCGCACCCTGATGCGTGGTCGGGCCGGCCGCACCGTCGCCGCACTACTGCTGTCCCCGATCGCCTGCGTCGGGATTGTGCTCGTCAGCGCGTACACCCTGTACCCGATTCAGCGTTGGTTGATGTCCGAGACCTTGTCCGACCGTACGCAGAAGCCTCTCTGGACGGCGCTCACCCTCGGGATGGCGCTGCTGCTGGCGGTGTTCGCCGCGCGTTGGGCCCGGCACACCGCACTCGATGGTCCGCTGCGCATCGCGGTCGGCGTGGTGCTCCCCGTCGGGGTGGCAGCGGTTCCGTTCGTCTACGTCATCTATCCGGACCGGCCTTTGGCTGCCGTACCCGGTCTCCTGCTGTGGCTGCTGGGCCTGACGCTGGCGGTCTGGGCTGCGGCGAGCCTCGCCGCCCGGGGTCGACTCCGCGCGGCCTGGTGGGTGGGCGTCGTCGGCGCCCTTGTCGCGGCCGACCTCGCGGTGATCCTCGCCATCGCCGGCACGGTGCCAGGCGGTTTCAGCGGCCCCCCGCTGTCACCGGACACCGTCGACGGGATCTCCGCGCCGCTGTGGCTCTTCGTCTCCTGGACGGAGTGGAACTTCGGCCTTCCCCGGCCGGTCCAGTGGGAGATCATCCTGATCAGCGAACGGCTGTTGGTGGAACCGATGTTCTACCTGGCCTGCACGCCGTACGCGCTCGCGTACGCCATCCGGGCGGCCCGGTCCGCGCCCACCGCGCCGGTGGCTCTGGCACAGACGAGCAGCGCCACGGGCTGGGCATACAAGGCGAGCGGAAAGCCCCACCGGGGTCCCCGAGCGGCGAACGGGTGAGGACAACGGGAGCAAGCGGAGCGCCGGCATGGTGACCCGCCGGATCGCCGAGCTGTTGCTGGGGCTGGCTGCCCGCCGTTGGCCGACCGACGTCCGCGACGACCTGCGCCGCGAATGGACCGCCGAGCTGCACGTGCTCGCCGAGAGCGGCCGCAGGACGGCGATGGTCGGCTTCGCGGTGAGCCTGGCCGTCAGCCGGGCCGGCGCCCCGCTCGTCGACCGCAACATGATGCGTCGGCGGGCCCGGCGTACCGCCGCCGCCCTGCTACTGGCCCCGCTCGCCTGCGCCGGCATCGTGGTCGTCAGCGCCCTGGCCATGAGTCAGGTCTACACCTTGCTGTCGATGCGGGTGAGCTGGTCGACCGCGGCGCAGTTGCCGCTCTGGTCGACGCTGACCGTCGGCCTCGCGGTGCTGTTGGCGAAGTACACAGCACGGTCGGCCCGGCACACCGCGCTGCAGGGCCCGCTGCGTATCGCACTCGGCGTGGTGCTCCCCGTCGGTGTGGCCGCACTCGGGCTCATGTCCGTCCTCAACGGCAAAGTCTTCGGCAGCTTCGTACCCGGTCTGCTGCTCTGGTTGGCTGGTCTGACGCTGGCCCTCTGGGCTGCGGCGGGCCTCGCCGCCCGGGGTCGGGTTGGCGTCGCCTGGGCGGTTGGCGTCGTCGGCGCGCTCGTCGCCGCCGACCTGGCCGTGATCCTCTTCGTGGTCCAGACCATTCCGGGGCCGGGCACCGTACCGGCCGACGCGATGACACCGGACAGCGTCGACCGGATCTCCGCGCCGTTGTGGCTCTTCGTCTGCTGGACGGACTGGAACTTCGGCCTGCCCCGCCCCACGTCGTGGGAGATCTTCCTGATCACCGACCAACTGTTGCTGGAGCCGATGTTCTACCTGGCGTGCTCGCCGTACGCGCTCGCGTACGGCATCCGAGCGGCCCGGTCCGCGCCCGAGCCGGTCGCCCTCGCGCCGACCCCGGTGTGAACCTCAGTCGGGTACGTCGTCCCACGTCGTACCCGGCTCCAGGTAACCGGCCAACTGGTTCTCGCGCAGCGCGTACGCGATGACCAGCAGGGCGTGCTTGTCCAGCTCGGGCAGCCGGTCCAACGGGAACCACCCCACGGCCAGCGACTCGTCGTCGTTGACCCGGGCGGTGCCGGCCACCAGCCGGCACAGGAACCCCAGGTTCAGGTATTCGCACCGGTCCCCGTTCGGGTACGTGTGCGGGTGCGACACCGCGCTGGACATCCGCACCGGCGCGACGTCCAGGCCCGTCTCCTCGCGCACCTCGCGGACCAGCGCGGTGGCCGGCTGCTCGCCCGGCTCGACGAAACCGCTGACCACCGACCAGCGCCCGTCGTCGGCGCGCTGGCCGAGCAACAGTTCACCGGCGTCGTTGCGGACCACCGCGCTGACGCTCGGCAGCCAGAGCAGGTCGTGGCCAACGTGCTTGCGCATCCCCACGATGTAGTCCGGAATCGCCATCCGGCGATCATAGATGTGCCCCCGCCGCGGGGCTCACCTGCGCATCTTCTGGTCTTCCAGTCCCACGCGTTTCGCCATTTCGGCCCGGCAAACGCAATGCATATCTACTGTGGAGATCGTCGGCGACTTGTGCGATCCGGTGGCGGCCGGCCGGTTCGCGGTGCACAGTGATTCCCATGAGCGACAGCGGACGTGGTGGGCAGTTCTACTGGTGCACCCGGCATCACCGGGTCGAGACGGACGCCGACGTGTGTCCGGCGAAGCACGTTCTCGGCCCGTACGACTCGGCAGCCGACGCGGAGAACGCCCTGCAACGGGTGCAGGAGCGGAACGAGGCGTGGGATGCCGAGGACGCTCGTTGGGCCGGGGAGGACAGATAGGCGGCGCGGGACGGCTCGCGCCGAGGTATTTCGTGCTCCGCGAGGACGCACGCGAGAGCACGTCCCCCGAGGAGGGAACCACGATGGCCGAAGCACAGCAGGCCACCAAGCGCCCGGCCGCCCGACGCACCACCGCGAAGAAGACCGCCGCGGCGGAGCGGAACACGGCGGCGAGCCGGACCACCCCCGTTCGCAAGTCCACCACGGGTGCCGCGAAGGCACCGGCCCGCAAGGCCGCCGGCGGGGCGGGCCGCGCCCCGGCCAAGAAGACCACCACGGCGGCCAAGAAGGCCCCCGCGAAGAAGGCCACGACCACGACCACCGCCGCGGCCAAGAAGGCGCCGGCGAAGGCCTCGACCACCACCCGCAAGACGACCACCGCCGCCAAGCGGGCCCCGGCGTCGACGGCGCGTAAGACCACCGCCGCCGCGAAGAAGACCACCGGTACGGCGAAGAAGACCGTGAGCGCGGCGAAGAAGACCACCACCTCGGCGGCGAAGAAGACCACCGCCGCCGCGAAGGCCCCGGCGCGCAAGGCCGCGACGACGGCACCGGCGCGGAAGACCGCCGCCAAGGCACCGGCGCGCAAGACCGCGACCAAGGCGTCCGCCGCCAAGAAGACAGCGACGAAGAAGGCCACCGCCAAGAAGGCCCCGGCCAAGAAGACCGCGTCCACCCGCCCCAGCGGCGGCGCGCGTAAGGCTCCGGCCAAGAAGGCTCCGGCCGCGAAGGTGACGGGCACCTCGTCGACCACCGCCCGCAAGGCGGCCGCGAAGAAGGCCCCGGCGAAGAAGACCGTCGCGGCCAAGGCGCCGGCCCGCAAGGTGACCGCCCGCAAGTCACCGGCCCGCCCGGTCGCGGCCCGAGCCACCGCCCCGAGGGGTACGCGCAGCGCCGCTCGGAAGGCGACCGGCTGAGCGCGGGCCACCCCTCGCCGGGCGGATTTCTCGGCCGCTCACCGGAAGCGGATCACCCGTGGCACTGTCAGGATTGACCCGTGGTCATCCGACGCGTACTCGCGCCCCGCATCGACTTCGGCGCGTTGCGCCGCGAGCTCGGCCTGTCCGAGGAGTTCCCGGCCGACGCCCAGCGTGAGGCCGACGAGGCGGCCGCGGCACCGCCGCGGCCGTCCGTCGACCGCACCGACATACCGTTCGTCACGGTCGACCCCGCCACCTCGCGGGACCTGGACCAGGCGATGCACCTCGCCCGCCGCCCGGGTGGGGGCTACCGGGTGCGGTACGCGATCGCCGACGTCGCCGCCCACGTCACCCCCGGTGGGGCGTTGGAGGCGGAGACCTGGCGGCGGGGGCAGACCATCTACCTGCCCGACGGGAACGTGCCGCTGCACCCGCGCACCCTCAGCGAGGGCGCCGCGAGCCTGCTGCCCGACGACGACCGGGCCGCGGTGGTGTGGACCATCGACCTGGACGCCGACGGCGGCACCGTGGCCGTCGAGCTGGAACGCGCCCTCGTGCGCAGCCGGGCCAAACTCGACTACACCGGGGTGCAGGCGGCAGCCGAGGCCGGGCGGCTACCCGACCCGATCGCGCTGCTGCCGGAGATCGGCGACCGGCTGACCGCCCGTGGGTTGCGGCGCGGGGCCATCAACCTGCCGTTGCCCGAGCAGGATCTGGAGCCCGACGGTGAGGGCTGGCGGCTGGTGCTGCGCGCGCCGGCGCTGATGGAGGAGCACAACGCGCAGATCTCCCTGCTGACCGGGATGGCCGCCGCCGACATCATGCTGGGCGGTCGGGTCGGCCTGCTGCGGACGATGCCGGCGCCCAAGCCGGAGGCGGTGCAGCGGCTGCGGGCCGCCGCCGCGCCGCTGGGCGTGCACTGGCCGGACGACGTGGGCCCGGGGCAGGTCATCGCCGGTCTGGACGCCGCACAGCCGCGCGCCGCCGCGTTCATCGACCAGGCGGCCGAGCTGATGCGCGGTGCCGCGTACACCGCCTTCGACGGGGAGCTGCCGGAGCAGCCGGAACATGGTGGCGTGGCGGCCGCGTACGCGCACGTGACGGCGCCGTTGCGGCGGCTGGCCGACCGGTACGCCACCGAGGTCTGCCTGGCCCTGCACGCCGGCCAGCCGGTGCCCGACTGGGCCCGCACCGCGCTGCCCCGGCTGCCAGAGGTGATGGCGAGCACCGACCGGGTGGCCTCGGCGGCCGCCCGTGGCGCCGTCGAGTTGGCCGAGGCGGCGGTGCTGGAGCACCGGGTGGGCGAGACCTTCGACGCGGCCGTCCTCGACGTCGACGCCCCGCCCAACGGCAAGTCCCGGCCCCGACCACCCGGTGGCACCGTCGCGCTGGACGCCCCACCGGTACGCGCCCGCTGCCACGGCCAACTTCCCCTCGGCGAACGGGTCCGGGTCCGCCTGGTCACCGCCGACCCGGCGGCCCGCACCGTCCTCTTCGAGCTGGCCTGACCGGGCCGCCGGCTCTGGCGCGGTCCTCGCCGGCGCGGCCGGCCGGTCCTCGCCCGCTGGCGCGGTCGTTGGCGGCAGCGGGGATTCTCACAACGCTCGGCGCTGCTGACCTACCGAGCGGTTTGCGAGGATGAGGCCATGGCATACGACGCGAGCACGCTGCCCGACGTGTCCGGGCTGACGGTCGGCATCATCGGCGGCACCGGCGACCAGGGGCGGGGCCTCGCCTACCGCTTCGCCCAGGCCGGCCAGACGGTGCTGATCGGGTCCCGGTCGGCCGAGCGGGCCGCCGAGTCCGCGGCCGAGATCGCCGCCCTGCCCGGGGTGCCGGCCGGCGGCAGCGTCACCGGTGCGGCCAACGACGAGGTGGCCCGGCGCAGCGACGTGGTGATCATCGCGGTGCCGTGGGACGGGCACGCCGCCACCGTCGCCGCCCTCGCCGAGCCGCTCGCCGGCCGGATCGTCGTCGACTGCGTCAACCCGCTCGGCTTCGACAAGCAGGGCCCGTACGCGCTGACCGTCGCCGAGGGCAGCGCCGTGCAGCAGGCTGCCGCGTTGCTGCCCGACTCCCGGGTCTGCGCGGCGTTCAACCACGTCAGCGCTCCGCTGCTGGCCGACCCGGAGGTCGACCGGATCGACCTGGACGTGCTGATCTGCACCGAGGACCGCGAGCTGGTCGACATCGTCGGCGCGCTCGCCGCCCGGATCCCCGGGATGCGGGGCATCTACGCCGGCCGGTTGCGCAACGCCCACCAGATCGAGGCGTTCACCGCCAACCTGATCGCCATCAACAAGCGGTACAAGGCGCACGCGGGCATCCGCGTCACCGACCTCTGACCCGAGCGGCGTGATCCGCTCCGGTTCCATGAAGTCGCGGTGTCCCGGTGTCCGGGACACCGCGACTTCGGCAAAGCCGAGTGGATCACGCCGTGCTCGGTACTAGAAGGTGTGTTCGGCGGCCGGGAACTCGCCGCCGCGGACCTCGTCGGCGAAACGGCGGGTGGCGTCGGTGAGGGCGCCGGCCAGGTCCGCGTACCGCTTGACGAAGCGGGGGGCCTTACCGGTCCGCAGCCCGGCCATGTCCTGCCAGACCAGCACCTGCGCGTCGGTGTCCGGGCCCGCGCCGATGCCCACCGTGGGGATCGGCAGCTCGTGGGTGATCCGCTTGGCCACCTCGCCGGGCACCATCTCCAGCACCACCGCGAACGCGCCCGCCTCCGCCACCGCCCGTGCGTCGGCCAGCACCTCGTCGGCGGCGTCGCCTCGGCCCTGCACGCGGTAACCGCCCAGGGTGTGCTCGCTCTGCGGGGTGAAGCCGATGTGCGCCATCACCGGGATGCCGGCACCGACGATCGCGGCGATCTGGGCGGCGTTGCGGCGGCCACCCTCCAGCTTCACGGCGTGACAGCCACCCTCCTTCATGAACCGGACGGCGGTCCGCAGCGCCTGGGCCGGACCCTCCTCGTACGAGCCGAACGGCAGGTCACCGACGACCAGCGCCTGCCGGGTCGCCCGCACCACGGCCCGGACCAGCGGAAGCAGTTCGTCGGTGGTGATCGGCAGGGTCGTCTCGTAGCCGAACACGTTGTTCGCGGCCGAGTCGCCGACCAGCAGCACCGGGACACCGGCCTGGTCGAAGATCGACGCCGTGTACTGGTCGTACGAGGTGAGCATCGGCCACCGCTCGCCGCGCTCCTTGGCGGCCATCAGGTCGCGGGTGCGGACCCGTCGGGTGGCCGGGCCGCCGTACAACGCGGTCACCTCGTGCGGAGTGGACTCCACCATCTCTGTCTCCCTTCCTCGAGGCCGCCTGCGCGGTCCCCGGGTTCCGTCGCGATCGTCGCACCGGGAGACGGGGTGACGGCAGGGCCCAGTGCAAGATGTCACTCCAACCCCGCCCGAGGTCGCGGCGTCGCAACCGTGCGGCGCCCGCGCGGCGGTGCCGGGCCGCGCCACCGACCCGGCACCCCCAGGGGTACGGCTCAGCCCTGCTCGCGCCACCGGTTGGTGATCGGCAGACGGCGGTCCCGACCGAACGCCTTCATGGAGATTTTCGTGCCCGGCGCCGACTGCCGTCGCTTGTACTCGGCGGTATCCACCAACCGCAGCACCTTGTCCACCACCGCCGGGTCGTGACCCGACTCGATCAGCCCGTCGCGGCCGAGGTCGCCGTCGACGTACCCGATCAGGATCGGGTCCAGGACGTCGTAGTCGGGCAGGCTGTCACTGTCGAGCTGGCCCGGGCTCAGCTCGGCGCTCGGTGGCTTGCCAATCGAGTTCTCCGGGATCGGGGCGGTCTCACCGCGGCGCGCCGCGTCCCTGTTGCGCCACTTCGCGAGCCGCCAGATCAGCGTCTTCCAGACGTCCTTGACCGGGTTGAAACCGCCCACCGAGTCGCCGTACAGGGTGGAGTAGCCGACCGCCAGCTCACTCTTGTTGCCGGTGGTCAGCACCAGGTGGCCCTCCTGGTTCGACAGCGCCATCAGGATCACGCCACGGACCCGGGCCTGCAGGTTCTCCACGGCCACGCCGGACAGCGACAGGTTGGCCAGGAAGCCGTCGACCATCGGCTGGATCGGCTCGACGCGGTAGTCCAGGCCGGTGCGCTTGGCCAGGTCGGCGGCGTCCTCCCGGGAGTGCTCCGAGGAGTGCTGGCTGGGCAGCGACACCCCGACCACCCGGTCCGGCCCGAGCGCGTCGACGGCGAGCGCGGCCACCACCGCCGAGTCGATGCCGCCGGAGAGACCGAGAACCACCGACGGGAACCGGTTCTTGTTGACGTAGTCACGCAGACCCAGCACCAGCGCCTGCCACACCTCCGCCTCGTCGGCCACCGGCTCGATCAGCCCGCCCGTGGCGGGCGGGCCGGACGGCGTGGGCGGAATGCCGTCCACCGTGCTGTACACGATCCGCATGTCGTCCGCCACCGTCCCGGTGGTCGGCGGGGTGCCGGCGGCCGGCAGTTCGACGTCGTGCACGAGCAGGTGCTCGACGAACTGCGGGGCCCGGGTCAGCAACTCACCGTCGGCGCTCACGATCATCGAGTCGCCCTCGAAGACCAGCTCGTCCTGGCCGCCGGTCATGTTGACGTACGCGATGGCGGCGCCCGCCTCGGCGGCCCGGCGGCGGACCAGCGGCAGCCGGATGTCGTCCTTGTTCAGCTCGTACGGCGAGCCGTTGATGTTGACGACCAGGCCGACGCCGGCCCGCCGGGCGGCGGCGAACGGACCGCCGGCCTGCCACAGGTCCTCGCAGATGGTCAGCGCGACGTCCACGCCACCGATCCGCACCACGGTCAGCGCGTCACCGGAGATGAAGTACCGGTCCTCGTCGAAAACCCCGTAGTTGGGCAGGTGGTGCTTGAAGTAACGGGCGACCACGACGCCCCGGTGCAGCAGCGCGGCGGCGTTGCGGGCACCCCGGCCCGGCTCGGCGTCCCCGCTGACCTGCGGTGGTCCGTCGGCGTCCAGGTAGCCGACCACGACCGGCAACTCGCCGAGACCGTCGGCGGCCAGGTCGGCGGCCAGCCGCTCCACGGCGGCCCGGGACGCGGCCACGAAGGAACGCCGGAAGACCAGGTCCTCGACCGGATAGCCGGTCAGCATCATCTCCGGGAAGAGCACCAGCTGGGCACCGGCATCGGCGGCCTGGCGAGTCCAGCTGCGAACCAGGTCGGCATTGCCGGCGAGGTCGCCGACGCTCGGGTTGACCTGGGACAGGGCGAGGCGCAGGGTGGGCATGTCTTCATCTTGCCCCAGCCACCGCGCGACAATCCGTACCCTCGGGCGAGATTGCCGCCACCTGCCGCGCCGGGCGCTCGGCAGGCCGCGGCGGCGGAAGCTCGGCCGTCCTGGCGGCGGATGTGGCGGCGCGCGTGGCGGCACCGCTGGGGCGCGTGCTCGCCGGGCGGGACACGAGGGGACGGGCGGCGGCAGTTCGCGTAACGTCTGCGTAACCAGGCCCGGGAACACTGGGCGATCAGGTCGGGTGCAGCCCGACCAAGGCGGACAAAAAGAGTGTCGCGAGGGGTTGGGGAAGTGGACCGTCAGCAGGAGTTCGTCCTCCGCACGCTGGAAGAGCGGGACATCCGGTTCGTCCGGCTGTGGTTCACCGACGTTCTGGGCACGCTCAAGAGCGTTTCGGTGGCACCCGCCGAGCTCGAGGCCGCCTTCGAGGAGGGCATCGGCTTCGACGGCTCGGCGATCGAGGGCTTCGCCCGGGTCTTCGAATCGGACATGGTGGCCATGCCCGACCCGACCACCTTCCAGGTCTTCCCCTTCGAGGGTGGGGTCAGCGGCGAGAGCGCCCGGATGTTCTGCGACATCCTGCTGCCCGACGGCGGGCCGTCCTGGGCCGACCCCCGGCACGTGCTGCGCCGCGCGCTGTCCAAGGCAGCCGAGAAGGGCTTCACCTTCTACACCCACCCCGAGATCGAGTTCTTCCTGCTGGAGAACGGTCCGCAGGACGGCTCGGTGCCCACCCCGGTCGACACCGGCGGCTACTTCGAGCACACCACCCATGCCGTGGCCCGGGACTTCCGCCGCCAGGGCGTGCTGGCACTGGAACGGATCGGCATCTCGGTGGAGTTCAGCCACCACGAGGTCGCGCCCGGCCAGCAGGAGATCGACCTGCGCTACGCCGACGCGCTGACCACCGCCGACAACATCATGACCTTCCGGCACGTGGTCAAGGAGGTCGCGCTCTCCACCGGGGTGCAGGCCAGCTTCATGCCGAAGCCGTTCACCGACCAGCCGGGCAGCGGGATGCACACCCACCTGTCGCTGTTCGAGGGGGAGCGCAACGCCTTCCACGACAGCGGCGACCCGATGAAGCTGTCGAAGGTGGCGAAGTCGTTCATCGCCGGCCTGCTGGTGCACGCCCGGGAGTACACGGCGGTCACCAACCAGTGGGTCAACTCGTACAAGCGGCTCTTCCCGCAGGCCCTGCCGGACCGGATCACCGAGAGCCCGGCGTACGTCTGCTGGGGTCATCTCAACCGGTCCGCGCTGGTCCGGGTGCCCGCGTACGGCAAGCCCAACTCGGCCCGGGTCGAGGTCCGCTCACTGGACTCGGCGACCAACCCGTACCTCGCCTTCGCGGTGCTGCTCGGCGCCGGTCTGAAGGGCATCGAGGAGGGGTACGAGCTGCCGCCGGGCGCCGAGGACGACGTCTGGTCGCTGACCAGCGCGGAGCGGCGCGCCATGGGCTACGAGGCGCTGCCGGAGAACCTCGCCGAGGCGATCGACGTGATGGCCGGCTCCGAACTGGTCGCCGAGGTGCTCGGCGAGCACGTCTTCGACTTCTTCCTGCGCAACAAGCGGGCCGAGTGGGAGCAGTACCGCCGCGAGGTCACCCCGTACGAGCGGCAGCGCTACCTGGCGCTGTAGCCGCAGGGGCTGACGCCATTGCGCGCTGCCGCTATCGTCTCGATCACCGCGCCGGTACCCCTCCGGGCGGAGAGTCGGGAGGCAAGTCGGTGCTGGAGGATCTGTTCAGCGGTGCCTGGCAGAGCGTCGTGTTCGGGCTCGTCGGCGTCGGCCTCATGGCCGCCGGCTTCGGGCTCGTCGACCTGCTCACCCCGGGCCGGCTGCGCGACCTGATCTGGGTCGAGCGCAACGCCAACGCGGGGTTGCTGCTCGCCGCCAACCAGCTCGGCATCGCCGGGATCGTCTTCACCGCGATCCTGACCAGCTACAGCGACTTCGGCAAAGGGCTCGCCTCCACCGTGGTCTTCGGGCTGGTCGGGTTGGCGATCATGGCGTTGGCCTTCGTGGTGCTGGACCTGCTCACCCCCGGCAAGCTCGGCGAGGTCATCTGCTCGCCCGAGCCGCACCCGGCCGCCCGGGTCAGCGCCGCCACCCACTTCGGGGCCGCACTGATCGTCTGCGCCTGCATCGCCTGAGGCGGTCGTCCGCGTCGCCGGGGGAGCGTCGTACCTCGGTCGTAGCGTGGTGGGTATGAACCGCACGGACCGCCTCTACGCCCTGGTCGAGGAGTTGCGGGCGGTGTCACCACGGCCGCGCAGCGCCCGCTGGCTGGCCGCGCGCTTCGAGGTGAGCAGCCGGACCATCGAACGGGACCTCGGCGCGTTGCAGGAGGCCGGGGTGCCGATCTGGGCCGAGCCCGGGCGCACCGGCGGCTACGTCCTGGATCGCGCCCGCACCCTGCCGCCGGTCAACCTGACCGCCGCCGAGGCGGTGGCGATGGCCGTGGCGCTGCACCGGCTCGCCGGCTCGCCGTTCGCCGGGCCGGCCACCACCGCGCTGCGCAAGCTGGTGGCGGTGCTGCCAGCCGCCGACGCCGCCGAGGCACACCGCCTCGCCGGCCGGGTGCACCTGATCGGCGACGGGCCGGCCACGCCCGTCCCGGCCACCGTCGCCGACGCGGTCGCCGCGCGGCGGGTGCTGCGCATCCGGTACGCCGACCGCTCCGGCACGGACTCGATCCGTGACGTCGAACCGCTGGGCTACCTCGGCAACACCCGCCACTGGTACCTGGTGGCCTGGTGCCGTCTGCGCGACGAACTGCGGTGTTTCCGCACCGACCGGATCCGGAGCGTCTGGGCGCTGCCCGACGTGGTGGCCCGGGAGTTTCGCCTGACGGATCTCGACATCCCGCATGAACGGGTCCGCCCGCTGAGCCTGGTCTGAGGCGCGCACGTCGGCGCGGCGGGCCCGGGTGGGCCTCGTGAGGAGAAACCCCGCCGGGTGATCCGGAAACACCGACAGGACGTTGTCGCGAACGGCCCAGAGACTGCTCCAGACGACGGCCGAACGGCCGGCACGGAAACTCTGGAGGCAGTAAATGTCCAGGCCCACCACGCCTGTCACCTGGTTCGAGATCGGCACCGACCGACCCGAGGACGCGGAGCGGTTCTACGGAGAGTTGTTCGGCTGGACCTTCGAGGAGCAGGCCCCGACCAACGGCGGCTCCTACCGCGTGACCGGGGCCGGTGGCGACACCGGGATCGGCGGAGCGATCCGGGCGACCGACGGGACGTCGCCGAACTACGCGGTGTTCTACGCCGAGGTCACCGACGTCGAGCAGACCTGCCGACGGGCCGAAGCAGCCGGCGGCCGGGTGTTGGTGCCAGCGCGTACGACACCGGCCGGTCTCACGTTGGCCCACCTACTCGACCCGGCCGGCAACCATCTGGGCGTGTTCGCGCCCCCGCCCCAGCAGCCCTGACCCCCTTCCGGAGCAGGTGATCGACTCGGTTTGCAGGATGTCGGGGTGTTCGCGTGCGCCGGACACCGCGACTTCATGGAAACCGAGCGGATCAAGCCGCGGCCGACCCGAGCCGGCCCCGGCCCTACAGGTCGAACCGGGGCCGGCGGGGCGGACCAAGAGTGGCTCTGGCTCGACCGGACGGACCAGGGCCGGCCGGGGCGTTTCAAGGTCGGCCCCGGGTTGCCGGTGCCTGTCGGGGCCGGGGCAGCCGGGTTACTTGCCGGGCGTACCTTCGCCGTGGTGGCCGCCCGGACCGCGGTGGCTGGCCGGGCCGGGGAAGACGCCGGCCTCGACGGCCTTGGTGATGGCGTCGGCCTGCTCCTGGGTGAGCTTGCCGTCCTTGACCGCCTGGTCCAGGCGCTGCTTGAGCGCGGCCTGCCGGTCCTCGGCGGACGGACGCTGCGGGCGGTCGGTCGGGCGGTGCTGCTCGCGGATCTTCTTCAGTGCGGCGGTCACCTTGTCGGCGGGCACGCCCAGCTCCTTGGCGAGCGCCTCGGCGAACTCGCCCTGCCGGTCGGCCTTCGCGCCGGGAGCAGTGCCCGGAGCCGCGCCGGGCGCCGGGGCGGTGCTGGCGCTCGGCGTCGGAGTGTCGGCGGCGAACGCGATGGTCGGGGCCGCGATCCCGACGCCGAGGACTCCGGCCGTGGCCAGGCCGGCCAGCAGGTGCTTCCTACGGATGGTGCGGGACATGCTGTCCTCCAGAGGTTCGGTCATCCTGCGCTGTCGTCACCGACAGTGATCGAAGAGTCTGGGCGGAAGCCGTGGCGACCCTGTCAGCGAGCTGATAATCGAGACCGGCGGTCAGTGAAATCGGTTGTGTCGTCGCTGGCCGAGCGGTCAGGGTGGACGACCCACCGACAGAAGGGCACCGCGGAATGACCGTCGAGATTCGGGAGATTCCACTCGCCGAGCCGGGCGCGGGGCCGTACGGCATCACGCCTGGCCCGGACGGCGCGCTGTGGCTGACGCTGGCCCAGGCCGGCGGGATCGCCCGTCTGTCTCCCGACGGCGCGGTCCGGACCTACCCGCTGGACCCGGCGGGCGGTCGCCCGTTGATCATCACGGCCGGGCCGGACGGGGCGCTCTGGTTCACCCGCTCGGGAGACGACCGGATCGGTCGGATCACGGTCGACGGCGAGCAGCGCGCCATCGCCCTGCCGGCTGGCACCGGGCCGGGCGGCATCGCGGGCGGGCCGGATGGTGCGCTCTGGTACGCCGGAATGACCTCCGACACGATCGGCCGGGTGGAGACCGACGGCACCCACACCGCGTTCCCGCTGCCGGTGACCGGCGGGTTCGCCTCGATGATCACTGCTGGCGCGGACGAGGCTCTCTGGTTCACCCTCAACCAGGCGAACGCGATCGGCCGGATCGGCCTCGACGGCAGGGTGACGCTGTACCCGTTGCCCACCGCGAAGGCAGGCCCGGTCGGCATCGCCCTCGGTGACGACGGCGTCATCTGGTTCGTGGAGATCGCAGCCGGTCAGCTCGGTCGGATCGACCCGGATGGCGAGATCGTCGAGTTTCCGCTGCCGGACCGGGCGGCCCGACCGCACGCCATCGTCGCCGACGCGGACGGCGGCGCGTGGTTCACCGAGTGGGGAGCCAACCGGATCGGTCACATCGATCCCACCGGACGGATCGACGGCTACGCCCTACCCACCCCAAACGCCGAACCGCACGGCATCACCCGCACCCCCACCGGCATCTGGGCCGCCCTGGAAATCGGCGCAATAGCCCACCTAACCCCACCCACCTAGGCCCACCCCAACCCCACCAACCCGGCGGCGATCATGAAGTTATTGCCGCGACACGCCGTGGCGAGTGACAACAACTTCATGATCAACGACGCCGGGGCGGGGGGAGGGAGGGCCGGGGGAGGGAGGGGTACGGGGGTTACTGGACTGCGGGGGTTGCGGTGAGGGTGGCGGTGGTGGTGTCGAGGGTCGCGGTTGTGCCCACCGGGACTGTGAGCTGGTTGGGGCCGTGGCCGATGGGGAGGCCGCCGAGGACCGGTACGCCCAGGTCGCCGAGGCGTTCGGTGAGGACGTCGACGATCGTTGTGTCCCAGCCGTCTCCGCAGTCGGTGAACTGCCCGACCGCCACCCCGGCCAGTCCGTCCAGCGCGCCGGCCCGGCGCAGGTGCGTGAGCATCCGGTCGACCTTGTACGGGGGCTCCTGCACGTCCTCGATCAACAGCACCGCACCGGTCAGGTCGGGTAGGTCCGGGGTGCCGATCGACGCGGCGATCAGGCACAGGTTGCCGCCGAGCAGGGTGCCGGTGGCGCGACCGGGGACGCGTACGCCGAAGGTCTCCTCGGTGGGGACCGCGGTGATCGACACCGGTTCGGTCGTCATCAGCGCCGCGTGCAGGGACTCGGCGGAACGCAGCGGCGTCCGTTCGTCGCGCCAGGCCGCCCCGGGACCGTGCACCCCGGCCAGGCGGGCGCCCCGCCACAGTGCGAACTGCAACGCGGTGATGTCCGAGAAGCCAGCCACCACCTTCGGATCACGGCGAACGGCGGCCATGTCGATGGCGTCCACGATCCGCTGGGCGCCGTACCCGCCCCGAGTGCAGATCACCCCGCGCACGTCAGGGTCGGCGAAGGCCGCGTTCAGGTCGGCGGCGCGCCTGTCGTCGGTGCCGGCGAGGTAGCCGTGGCGGGCGTACGCGTTTGGTGCCGGCACCGGGCGCAGGCCCCAGCCGGTGAGCAGCTCCATGCCCCGGGCCACCCGCTCCGGCGAGGTCGGCCCGGACGGCGACACCAGCAGCACCGTGTCACCCGGGCGCAGCACGGGCGGGCGTACGGCGGCGGTGTCCTCGCTGATCACAACCGCAGAGCCTAACCACCCCG
Source organism: Micromonospora sp. NPDC050784 (assembly GCF_044456765.1). NCBI lineage: Bacteria > Bacillati > Actinomycetota > Actinomycetes > Micromonosporales > Micromonosporaceae > Micromonospora > Micromonospora sp. NPDC050784. Next base: position 236,073 of record NZ_JBITGG010000006.1, read on the forward strand.
CCGTGGCCCGGACCCGCGCACGGGCGGCGGGACGACGCGCGCCCGTGCCGGGGCGTGGTGCCGTGTGGCGTACCGGCTAGCCTCGACGGGTGGCAACCGCGCTGGTGATCGAGAACGACCCGACGGACGACGCGCGCCGGCTGGGTGAGTGGCTGACCGAGGCTGGGCTGGAGTTGTGGGTGGTGCGCCCGCACGCCGGCGACGAGCTCCCCGCCGACCTGGAGGGGTACGCGGCGCTGGTGGTGCTCGGCGGCGACCAACAGGCGTACCCGTTGCCGGACGGCTCGCCCGGGGCACCGTGGTTTCCCGCCGTCGAGGGCCTGCTGCGCAAGGCGGTCCGGTACCGGGTGCCGACCCTGGCGGTCTGCCTGGGCGCGCAGCTGCTCGCCACCGCGCACGCCGGGTCGGTGGAGCGCAGCCCGTCCGGGCCTGAGATCGGCCCCGGCGTGGTCGGCCGGCGTGACGCCGCCGAGAACGACCCGCTGTTCCGGTACGTGCCGTTGATCCCGGACGTGCTCCAGTGGCACGCCGACGAGATCACCGAGCTGCCCCGGGGCGCGACGCTGCTGGCCGCGTCCACCCGCTACCCGCATCAGGCGTTCCGCCTCGGTGACCGGGCGTGGGGGTTGCAGTTCCACATCGAGTGCGACGCCGCGATGATCGCCGACTGGGCCACCGACTCGACCCAACTCGCCGAGCTGGGCTACGACCCGGAGCTGGTGGTCGCGGCCTGCGCCTCGGTGCTGGCCGACGTCGAGGAGGTCTGGCAACCGTTCGCCGCCCGGTTCGCCGCGCTGGCCCTCGGGGAGCTGGACGACAGCACGACGCGGCGCGGCCTGCCGCTGCTCGGGCACTGATGAGCCGGCCGACCAGGGCACCGGGCCGGCTCGCCCGGTACGGCTTCGGCACCGCCGAAGGCGATGGCGGCGCACGCGCCGCGGACCTGCTCGGCCCGGAGGGGCTGCGGCTGTGGCGGCCGGTCGAGCAGGAGCCGGTCGACGAGGCCGCCGCGGAGCTGCTCGCCGCGCTGTCCCGGGCCGCCGACCCGGACCTGGCGCTGCGCCAGCTGCACCGCATCGTCGAGGCCGAAGGCCGCACCACCGACGGCGGCGCCGGTAGCCGCGGCACCGAAGGCGGCGCCGGTAGCCGCGCGGAATCGCCGCTGCTCGCGGACCTGCACAAGGACCCCGGGCTGCGGCGGCGGCTGATCGCCGTGCTCGGTGCCTCGTCGGCGCTCGGCGACCATCTGGTGGCCCACCCCGAGCACTACCAGGCGCTGCGGACCGCCCCGGACGGGCTCGCCCCGACCGCCGAGGGGCGGCTGGAGCCGACCGGCGGCGGCAACCCGGTGGCGGCGTTGCGGGCCGCGTACCGCCTGGCGTTGTTGCGGATCGCGGCGGCCGACCTGACCGGCGGTCGCGGCCTGGAGCAGACCATGGCCGCGCTCTCGGCGCTGGCCGACGCGACGCTCTCCGCCGCGTACGCGATCGCGGTCGCGGAGTTGGCGGAGGGCACCGAGCGGCCCCGGCTGGCGGTCGTGGCGATGGGCAAGTGCGGTGGCGGTGAACTGAACTACGTCTCCGACGTGGACGTCATCTTCGTGGCCGCCGAGGACGCCGACCTGTCCGCCGCGACCCAGGTGGCGACCCGACTGATCTCCATCTGCGGGCTGGTCGCCTGGCCGGTGGACGCCGCGCTGCGCCCCGAGGGCAGCCGGGGCCCGCTGGTGCGGACCCTCGCCAGTCACCTGGCCTACTACCGGCGGTGGGCGCGTACCTGGGAGTTCCAGGCGCTGCTCAAGGCCCGCCCGGCCGCCGGGGACCTGCCGCTGGCCCAGGAGTGGATCGACCAGCTCGCGCCGCTGGTCTGGCGGGCGGCCGAGCGGCCCGAGGCGGTCGAGGACGTCCGCGCCATGCGCCGCCGGATCATCGACCACATCCCGCCCAAGGAGCTGGAACGCGAGATCAAGCGCGGCCCGGGCGGGCTGCGCGACATCGAGTTCGCCGTCCAGTTGCTGCAACTCGTGCACGGTCGCGGCGACGAGACGCTGCGCCCGCCCGGCACCATCCCGGCGCTGCGCGCGCTCGTCGCGGGCGGCTACGTCGGTCGGGCCGACGGCGAGGCCCTGTTGCGCGGCTACCGTTTCCTGCGCAGCGTCGAGCACCGGCTGCAACTCCAGGGTCTGCGTCGTACGCACACCGTGCCCGCCGAGCCGGGCGCGCTGCGCTGGCTCGCCGCCGCGCTGGGTTTCACGGCCGCGCCGGGGCGCAGCGCCGTGGAGAGCTTCCGGGCCGAGTGGGTCACCCACGCCACCGAGGTACGCCGACTGCACGCCAAACTGCTCTACCGGCCGCTGCTGGAGTCGGTGGCCCGGGTGCCGGCCGACGGGCTGCGGCTCACCCCGGAGGCGGCCAGGAACCGCCTGGAGATCCTCGGTTTCGCCGACCCGGCCGGGGCGTTGCGCCACCTCCAGGCGCTCACCGGCGGGGTGAGCCGCACGGCGGCCATCCAGCGCACGTTGCTGCCGGTGCTGCTCAGCGAGTTCGCCGACGCGCCCGAGCCGGACCGGGGGCTGCTCAACTACCGCAAGGTCTCCGACAAGCTGGGCAGCACCCCCTGGTATCTGCGGCTGCTGCGCGACGGCGGCCCGGTCGCCCGTCGGCTGGCCCGGGTCCTCGCCCTGTCCCGGTACGTCGCCGACCTGCTCGCCCGCGACCCGGAGGCGCTGCGGCTGCTGGCCGAGGAGAACGAGTTGGCGCCACGCGCGCCCGAGGTGCTGCGGGAGGGGTTCCTGGCGGCGGCGGCCCGGCACACCGACCCGGTCGAGGCCACCAGCGCGGTCCGCGCGCTGCGCCGTCGGGAGTTGGTCCGGGTGGCCTGCGCCGACGTGCTCTGCCGGGCGGGCGCGCTGGCCCCCAGCCCCACCCGGGCCGACGGCGCCAACCGGCCCGCCCGCGGGCTGTCCGACATCACCGAGGTCGGTACGGCGCTCGCCGACGTCACCGACGCCACCCTGGCCGCCGCTCTGCGGGCCGCCCAGGCCAGCCAACCGGCACCGGAAGGGCTGCGGTTCGCCGTGATCGGCATGGGCCGGCTCGGCGGGTACGAGTCGAACTACCTCTCCGACGCCGACGTGCTCTTCGTCTACGACCCGCCGCCGGGCACCAGCGAGAGCGCCGCCAGCGCCGCCGCGCACGCCGTCGCCGAGGAACTGCGCCGACTGCTCGGCGTACCCGCCCCCGACCCGCCGCTGGGCGTCGACGCCGACCTGCGACCCGAGGGCCGCCAGGGTCCGCTGGTACGCAGCCTCGCCGCGTACGCGCAGTACTACGCCCGCTGGTCGCGGGTGTGGGAGGCGCAGGCACTGCTGCGCGCCCGGTTCGTCTGCGGTGACGCCGCCCTGGGCGCCGAGTTCGAGGCGATGATCGAGCCGGTGCGCTACCCGGCCGACGGGCTGACCCGCGAGCAGGTCGTCGAGATCCGGCGGATCAAGGCCCGGGTGGAGACCGAACGGCTGCCCCGTGGCGCCGACCCGGCCACCCACACCAAACTGGGGCGCGGTGGACTCGCCGACGTGGAGTGGGCGGTGCAACTCGTCCAGCTCCGGCACGCCGGCGCGATCCCGGAGCTGCGCGGCACGCGTACCCTCGACGCCCTCGCGGCGGCCGAGCGGGCCGGCCTGATCGACCCGGCGGACGCCGCGGAGATGGCCGCCGGTTGGGCCCTGGCCGCGCAGGTCCGCAACGCGTTGATGCTGGTCCGGGGCCGGGCCGGCGACCAACTGCCCCGGCACGGGGTGGAGCTGGCCGGGGTGGCCCGGCTGCTCGGCCGCGACGACCCGGGGGAGTTCCTCGACGAGTACCTGCGCACCGGCCGCCGCTCCCGCGCCGCGGCCGAACGGGTCCTCGATGCCTGACGCGTCGCCGCGCCCGACCGGGCTACGCAGCGCGGGCACCGGCTGGGCGGCGGCGACCGGAGCCGCCGTCGTGCTCGCCGTCGCGTTCCTCCTCACGCCGCCGATGGGCACCGACCTCGCCGCCCAGGTGGCCCGTGCCGGCTTCACCGAGCGGTACGGGGCCGCGCCTGTCGACTTCGGCTGGTACGGCGGCGTCAACCAGTACGGCTACAGCCTCTTCACCGCCCGGTTGGGCGAGCTGATCGGGGTGCGTCCGCTGGGGGCGGTCGCCGCCGTGGTCGGCGCGGCCGCGCTGGGTTGGCTGTTCACCCGCAACCGGGCCCGCCGGCCGCTGCTGGCCGGCGTCCTCGGCGCGGTGGTGCTGGTCGGCAACCTGGCGAGCGGTCGGATCACCTTCGCGGTCGGGCTGGCGTTCGGGCTGCTGGCGCTCTGCGCGGTCAGCGCGGAACGCCCACCGCGCTGGCTCCGGTTGACGCTCGCCGCCGGCTGCGCCGCCCTGGCGACGGCGGCCAGCCCGGTCGCCGGCCTGTTCACCGGGCTGGCCGGCGCGGCGTTGCTGCTGGCCGCCCTGCGTACCGGTGACGGGCCGGGCCGACCGCTGCCCGGAGGGTTACGAGCCGAGCGACCACTGGCCGAGGGGTTCGTCCTGGCCGTGGCGCCCGCCGTCACGCTCGCCCCGATGGCGTTCGTCTTCGGCAACGGCGGCACCCAGCCGTACTCGGCCGAGTCGATGCGCATCAACGTCGCGCTCGCGGTGCTGGTGGCGGTCGTACTGCCGCGCCGCCGCCGGGTGTTGCGCGTCGGCGCGGTGCTCACCGTGCTGCTTCTGGTCGGGGCGTACTACCTGCCCAGCCCGATCGGGTCCAACGCGCTACGACTGCCGATGCTGTTCGCCCTGCCCGTGCTGGCCGGGTACGCCGCGTTGCCGGGGCCGTGGCTGGCCGGGCTGCTCGCCGCGACCGTGTGGTGGCAGTCCCCGGTGATGGTGAGCGATCTGACCCGGGCCGGCGCTCCCGAGAGCGCGGAGAGCTTCTACCAACCGCTCGTCGCCGAACTCGACAGGCGGCAGCCGGCCGGGCGGGTCGAGGTGGTGCCGCTGCGGGACCACTGGGAGTCCGCGTACCTGCCACCGACCGTGCCACTGGCCCGGGGTTGGGAACGCCAGGTCGACAGCGACCGCAACGCGCTGTTCTACGACGGCAGCCTGAGCGCGCAGACGTACGAGCAGTGGTTACGGCACGAGGCGGTGAGCTACGTGGTGATCGCCCCGGACGCACCCGCCGACCGGTGGGGCCGCGACGAGGCCGCGCTGATCCGCGCCGGCCTGCCGTACCTGCGGGAGGTCTGGCACGACCCGACCTGGCGGATGTACGCCGTGGTCGACCCGACCCCGCTGGTCGGCGCCCCGGGTCGACTCGTCACCGCCGACCGCGGTGCGGTCCGGTTGACCGCCACGCCCGGGGACGTGCCGGTCCGGGTGCGCTGGTCGCGCTGGCTCACGTTGAGCGGCCCGGACGGCTGCCTGCGGCCGGGCGCGGACGGGTGGACCGAGGTGCGGGTCCGGGCCGCCGGCGACTACTCGATCTCGAGCGGGCTGGCGCCGGCGCGCCACTGCTGACCCGTGCCTGCCGTCGGCACCCCGTCATGATGCTGGCAGCATGTCGGGCGTGCCTTCCCACCTCGCGCGCTGGACCGGCCTGGCCGGCTCGATGCTGCTCGCGTTCTCCGCGTTCCTCGGCGGCGCGTTCCCCAGCGGCCCCCTGCGCAGCACCCCGGTCAGCATCTGGCAGGGGCCCGACGGCCCGCTGATCCTCGCCGCCTGGTTGGTCGGCACCGGCCTGATGGCGTACGCCTGGTGGGCACTGCGCGACGGGGGACCGTCGACGCGGTGGGCCCTGCTCACCGTCGGGCTCTGGCTGCTGCCGTTGCTGGTCGCACCGCCCTTCGGCAGCCGGGACGTGTACGCGTACGCCTGCCAGGGCGCCAGCTTCGTCGGCGGCATCAGCCCGTACGAGCAGGGCGTCTCCGCGCTGCCCTGCCCCTGGCTGGACACGGTCTCGGTCATCTGGCGGGACACCCCGGCGCCGTACGGGCCGCTGTTCGTACTCATCGCGGGCGCCGTGGTGAAGGCCACCGGTTCGCTGACCGCCAGCATCGTGCTGTTCCGTGCGCTGTCGCTGGTCGGCGTGCTGCTCACCGCGTGGGCCCTACCGGCGTTGGCCCGCCGGGCCGGTGTGCCGGCGAAGCGGGCGGTGTGGCTGGCGTTGGGTTCCCCGCTGGTCGCCGCGCACCTGGTCGGTGGTCCCCACAACGACGTCCTGATGCTCGCCGCGCTTGTCGGTGGGCTCGCCGTGGTGGCCGCGCACCCGGGCCGGCGCGGAATGCTGCTGGTCGGCGGGCTGCTCCTCGGAGTCGCGGTGGCCATCAAGGTGACCGCCGTGGTGGTGGTGCCGTTCGCCGCGCTGGCGGCCACCGCCGGGCCGTACCGGATCCGAACGCTGATCCGCGACGGCGGCTGGGTGGTCGGTGGCACGGCCGCCACAGTGGTCGGGGTGACCATCGCCGGTGGGCTGGACTTCGGTTGGGTCGGTGGGCTGTCCCAGGGCGGTGCCGCCATCGCCTGGACCTCCCCGCCGACCGCCGTCGGGCAGACGATCGGGTACGTCGCGGCGCTGTTCGGCGCTCACATCGACGCGCTGCCGGTCACCCGCGGGATCGCCGTCGTCCTCCTGGCCGTCCTGCTCGTCTGGCTCTGGTGGCGCGCGCGCACCCGTGACCCGCTGTACCACGCCGGTCTCGCGCTCGCCCTCACCGTCGCGCTCGCCCCCGTGGTGCACCCCTGGTACTGGACCTGGCCGCTGTTCGTGCTGGCGGCCACCGCCCAACGGACCCGATGGTTCACCGTGGTCGCAGTGGTCGCGTCGTTCCTGGTGCTGCCCGACGGCACCGGGCTGCCCCGGTACACCAAGACGGTCGGGGCGCCGCTGATGACGCTGTTGGTGATCGTGCTGGTCATCCGGTTGGTACGGTCGGCTCGGGCGGCCCGTCAGCCGGTCGCCGCCGATTGAGGGAAGGTGCGCCGGTGACCTCTCCCGGCCCGCCTGTTTCGCCGCCGCCTGTGTCGTTGGCGGCATCGGGTGCCCGGTACGCGGGCCTGGCCGGCGCGGTCCTGCTCGCCGTGGCCGGATACCTCGGCGGGGCGCTGCCCGACGCCCCGCTCGGCGCGACACCCGCGTCGATCTGGCGAGCCCCGGACGGCCCGGCGACGCTGACCTGCTGGCTGGTCGGCACCATCCTGCTGGTCGGGGCGTGGTGGTCGCTGCGCGGTGGCGCGCCGTCGATTCGTTGGGCGTACGTCACCGCCGGGCTGTGGGCACTACCGCTGCTGGTCGCGCCGCCGCTAGGCAGCCGGGACGTCTACTCGTACGCCTGCCAGGGCTGGACGTACGCGCACGGCGTCGACCCGTACACCGTGGGGGTGGCGGCGGCGGGCTGCCCCTGGCTGGACACGGTGGCCCCGATCTGGCGGGACACCCCGGCACCGTACGGGCCGGTGTTCGTCCTGCTCGCGGCGTTCGCGGTCGGCCTCGGTGGCGGGCTCACCGGCACCATCGTGGCGCTGCGCGTGATCGCCGTGGCCGGGCTGCTGGTGGCCGCACTCTGCCTGCCCGGTCTGGCTCGGGCGGCCGGAGTACCCACCCGGCGGGCCGCCTGGTTGGCGCTGGCCGGTCCACTGGTCGGCGTACACCTGGTGGCCGGCGCGCACAACGACGCCGTGATGCTGGGCCTGCTGCTGTGTGGGCTGCTGGTCGTGGTCCGTCGACCGGGTCGGCCGGCGGCGTTGCTGCTGGCCGGAGCGCTGCTCGGGCTGGCGGTCACGGTGAAGGCCACCGCCGTGGTGGTGGTGCCGTTCGCCGTGCTGGCCGGGATGCCTAGCCGGTACACGGTGCGGGCAGTGCTGCGCCACGGTGGTTGGCTGGCCGGCGGGCTGCTCGCCGCGCTGCTGGTCACCTCGACGGTGTCCGGCCTCGGCTTCGGCTGGGTGGGTGGGCTGACCCACAGCGGCGACTCCGAGCAGTGGACGTCACCACCCACCGCCGTGGGCTTCGTGATCGACTACGCGGGTGGGCTGGTCGGCCGGGACCCACAGGCGGTGCCGGTCGTCCGGGCGGTCGCGCTGCTGCTGCTCGTCGGGGTGCTGGCGGTGCTCTGGTGGCGAGCCTGGCGGACCCTGCGCAGCCTGAACGAGGTTGTGTCTCCCGAGGTGGCGTGTCCTGATGGAGCGGGTCCCTGGCTGGCGCGGTCCCGGGTGCCGCTGCACGGTGCGGCGTTGGCGCTGGTCGCCACCGTCGTCCTGTCCCCGGTCTTCCACCCCTGGTACGCGACCTGGCCGCTGGCGCTGCTCGCGCTCACCGCCGCCGGTACGACGTGGTTCGTGTTGCCCGCCGCGGCGGCGGCCTTCCTCGCCCTGCCCGACGGCACCAACCTGGCCCGTGTCACCAAGGCACCCGGCGCCCTGGCGATGACCGCACTGCTCCTGACCGTGCTCGTGCGCACCCTGCGCCGCCCGTCGCCCACCCCGGCCACCACCACCCCCGCCGCGCGCAGTGGCCCCGGGAGCGACCGACCGAGTTGATCATGGAGTTGGCCGAGATGAACCGGACATAACTCCTGGCTAACCTCATGATCACCGGGGTCGGATGCTCAAGATCGTGCTCGAACGTGGATGTAGTGGCCTCTCGGCGCGTTCGAGGCCCCTCAATCCAGGATTGAGCACGATCTTGGCCGAGGCCAGACCCAAGATCCGCGCAACCGCAGGGTAAGTGCTGCCTCCCGGGCGTCGGAGGCAGCAACATCCCTGGAGTTGCGCCCCGCGCCCTCACACCCCGAGCCTTGCCACACCACACCTCCCGCCCCCTCGCCCCGCCATACTTCGCGCCAAGATCCGCGTCGCTGGAGAGGGTGTCGAAAGGGGGAAACGGGTCGGGCCGGCTCCGCGAACGCGAAGCCGGCCCGAGCCGGTGGTGCAGTGACTGCTCAGCAGTCGTAGTACATGGCGAACTCGTGCGGGGTCGGGCGCAGGCGCACCGGGTCGACCTCGTTGGCGCGCTTCCAGTCGATCCAGGTGGAGATCAGGTCGGGGGTGAAGACGCCACCGTCGAGCAGGTAGTCGTGGTCGGCCTCGAGCGAGTCGAGCACGGCCGGCAGCGAGCCCGGCACCTGCTTGACGTCGCCCCACTCCTCCGGCGGGAGGTCGTAGAGGTCCTTGTCGATCGGCGTCGGCGGCTCGATCTTGCTCTTGATGCCGTCCAGGCCGGCCATCATCATGGCCGAGAAGGCCAGGTAGACGTTGGCCGACGGGTCCGGGACGCGGAACTCCACGCGCTTGGCCTTCGGGTTCGCACCGGTCACCGGGATGCGCGTGCAGGCGGACCGGTTGCGCTGGGAGTAGACCAGGTTGACCGGCGCCTCGAAGCCCGGCACCAGGCGGCGGTACGAGTTGACCGTCGGGTTGGTGAAGGCCAGCAGCGACGGGGCGTGGTGCAGCAGACCGCCGATGTACCAGCGGGCCATGTCGGACAGGCCGGCGTAGCCGGTCTCGTCGTAGAACAGCGGCTCACCGTTGAGCCAGAGGCTCTGGTGGGTGTGCATGCCGGAGCCGTTGTCGCCGAAGAGCGGCTTGGGCATGAAGGTCGCGGTCTTGCCGTTGGCCCAGGCCTCGTTCTTCACGATGTACTTGAAGAGCTGGAGCTGGTCACCGGCGTGCAGCAGGGTGGAGAACCGGTAGTTGATCTCGGACTGGCCGGCGGTGCCCACCTCGTGGTGCGAGCGCTCCACGTTGAAGCCGGTGTCGACGAGGCGGCGCACGATCGAGTCGCGCAGGTCGGCGTAGTGGTCCACCGGCGGGACGGGGAAGTAGCCGCCCTTGTACGCGGTCTTGTAGCCGCGGTTGCCGCCGGGCTCTTCGCGGCCGGTGTTCCAGGCGCCCTCGATCGAGTCGATGTAGTAGAACGACTGGTGCGCCGAGGTCTCGTGGCGGATCGAGTCGAAGATGTAGAACTCCGCCTCGGCGCCGAAGTAGGCGGTGTCGGCGATGCCGCTCGCCGCCAGGTACGCCTCGGCCTTCTTCGCCACGTTGCGCGGGTCGCGGCTGTAGGCCTCGCGGGTGAACGGGTCGTGGATGAAGAAGTTGAGCGCGAGAGTCTTCTGCGCGCGGAACGGGTCGATGAACGCGGTGGCGACATCCGGGAGCAGGAGCATGTCCGACTCGTGGATCGCCTGGAAACCGCGGATCGACGAACCGTCGAACGCGAGGCCGTCGGTGAAGAGGTCGTCGTTGACGGACTCGACCGGCAGGTTGAAGTGCTGCATCACGCCGGGCAGGTCACAGAAACGAACGTCGACGAACTTCACGTCCTCGTTCTTGAGGTATCGCAGCAGTTCCTCGGGATTGGCGAACACACATCCTCCTGGCACGTCCACGGGGTGGCTAGGCTTCTGGCGACGCTAGGGCCGGGGGGTTGCCCGGCCGTGTCTCCGTTGTTTCTGCCGTGTTACGTCCCTCGCGGAGCGTCAGCGACACCCCTGTCCACGCCTCCGGCCCGCCAGGAACGCCGTACCGACTGTGCCAGTGTAATGACATCTGATGCCTTTGGCCTGAATCGGCACACAGCGGCGGCGGCACCCGGCCGGCCCTCATCTCGGCGCGGATACCCTTGACCGCTGTGACCAATCCGCACCTCCCGGCAGCGCCGGCCACCGACCCCACCTTCACCGCGCCGAGCCTCGGTCGGCGGTTCGGTGCGCTGATCATCGACTGGGTGCTTTGCCTGCTGGTGTCCAACTTCTTCGCCGACCCGGTACGCGACGGCTGGGCGCCGGTGCTGGTGCTGGTCCTGGTCTACGGCATCTTCCTCGGCCTGTTCGCCCAGACGCCGGGCATGTACATCACCAAGATCCGCTGCGTGAACTGGCACGACGGCGGCCGGATCGGCGTGCTCCGAGGGTTGATCCGTGGCCTGCTGCTGGCCCTGGTCGTCCCCGCGCTGATCATGGACGAGCACCGGCGCGGCCTGCACGACCGACTCGCCGACTCGGTCATCGTCGACGCCCCCCGCGCCTGAGCCGACCCATCAAGGCCGACCCGGGGCCCGCGACCGCGCGACCCGCGACCCGCGACCCGCAAGATCGCACTCGATCCAGTATGTAGTGGCATCCACCGTGCACGAGGCCACTACATACAGGATCGAGCACGATCATGGCCGAGGCCGAGGGCCGGGGCCAGGAGCCGCGGAGGCCGGAGGGAGCGGGGAGGTCGAGGCGGCGGGCCAGGCCGGGCGGTGGTCAGCCCAATCCGGGCGTCGGCGCGAACTCGGGCGGCAGGCCGGGGCGTGGGCGCGAACTGGGGCGGCAGGCCGGGGCGTGGGCGCGAACTGGGGCGGCAGGCCGGGGCGAGGCGCCGGGCGGCCGGCGCGTCGGGGGCGGGCGGCATGAGGGTGTACGCGAAGGAGCCGGACCCGCACGGGTCCGGCTCCTTCGCGTACACCTGGGGTCAGCGGCCCCGCGACTGGCGGAAGGCGCCTGGCGGCCGCATGTTCTTCGGGATCGCGCCCTTGGGCATCTGCGGCCTAGCGGTGAGCGCCTTGAGTCGCTTGTCCAGTGAGTTGACGTCCTTGCCGGAGAGGGCGCGGGGCAGGCGCAGCAGCGTCGTCCGGAGCTTGCGGATCGGCAGCTCGCCCTCCTCCTGCCCGATCACGTAGTCGTGCAGGGGGGCGGAGCCGATCACCTTGGACAGCCGCCGCTTCTCCTGGCCGAGCAGGCCGCGCACCCGCTGCGGGTTTCCCTCGGCCAGCAGGATCACGCCCGGGCGGCCGATCACCAGGTGGACCATGTCCATCTGGGTGGTCGAGCTGACCGCCGGGGTCACCCGCCAGTCGCCGCGCATGTTCTCCATGATCTGCGCCGCTGCGCCGGGTTGCCCCTCGGCGGCGTTCATCATCGCCTTGTTGGACCGCAGGTTGAGCACGATCAGCACCGCGAGCAGGATGAACAGGATGCCGATCGGCAGCCAGATCCAGCCCCAGAGGATGACCGCGACCACGGTGAGCGCGAGCGGGAGCAGCACCGCCGCGGCGACCAACGGCGCGAACCACCGGTCCTGCTTGGCGGTGAACTGGAACACCATCCCGATCTGCTTCAGCCGCTGGCCGAACGAGACCTTCTCCTGGGGCTTTGCCATGTCGCAGAGTCTAGTGGTCGCCGCCGGCCCGGTTGATCCGCGTCCGGGTGCCGGGGCAGCTGAGTACCTTACGTCGCCTTACCCGCCCGGACCGGCCGGGTAAGGAGGCTGTGGGCGGGGAAGATGAGGCGCCGTGCCCATGCCGGGGTGGGGCCTTCGCGCGAAGAGTCGTCAGCAGAAGACGACGACACCACGAAGGAGCCCGACATGTTCGGCAACGACGCAGATTTCCTGCTCACCCTGCACCGTACCCACGCCGCCGAGTTGCGCGCCGACGCGGCCGCGGACCGGCTCGCCCGGTCGCTGGCGCGTTCCGTCAGCCGCGGGTGGTTGGGCCGGCGCAGGCAGGCCGGTCGCACCAGCGACGCCCGCCGGTGACCGCGCCCAGCGTGGCTGCCACGTCTACGGCGCCGAGCGTGGCTGCCATGGTCGCGGCGCCCGCCGGGGTGGCGGCGGCTCGACCCGATCCGACCCCGTCGCCCGGCCGCCGGCCGGTCGGCGGGGTGGGCGGCGTGGGTCGCCATGGCATGCTCGAACACGTGACCGTACGCGCCGCCAGTTCCGTCCTCGTCGGGCGTCACCGCGAGACCGCGGCACTGCGCGAGGCGCTGGGCCGGGCGCGGGCCGGGGAGCCGACCACCGTGCTGGTCGGCGGTGAGGCGGGTGTGGGTAAGACCCGGCTGCTGGAGGAGTTCGCCGGCTGGGCTACCGAGGGCGCGGCGCGGGTTCTCGTCGGCCAGTGCCTGGAGCTGGGCGAGGCGGGTCTGCCGTTCGCCCCGTTCGCCGCCGCGTTGCGCGCGGTGCTCCGCGCCGACGGCCCCGAGGTCTTCGCCGGCTACGAGGCGGAGTTCGCTCCGCTCCTGCCGGAGCTGGGCCGCGCCTCCGCGACGCTGGCCGCGCCGCGTGCCGTCCCCCTCAGCGACGCCCCGCGCGGTTACCTGTTCGACCTGGTCGCCGAGCTGTTCCAGCGGCTGGCCGACGCTCGCCCGCTGGTCCTGATCATCGAGGACCTGCACTGGGCCGACCGCTCCACCCGCGACCTCATCGGCTTCCTCGTCCGGGCGGCGAGGCCGGGCCGGCTGCTGCTGGTCTGCACCTACCGCACCGACGAGTTGCAGCGCGGGCACCCACTGCGCCCGTTCCTCGCCGAGCTGGATCGGGCCCGTGGGGTGGAGCGGGTCGAGCTGGGCCGCCTGGACCGCGACGGCACCGCCGCGATCCTCGCCGACCTGCTCGGTGCCGAGCCGCTCGCGCGTGCCGTCGACGATGTCCACGACCGCACCCAGGGCAACCCCTTCTTCATCGAGGAGTTGACCGTCGCCGGTGACCCGATCGGCTGCGCGGCGCTCCCCGAGACGCTGCGTGATCTGCTGCTGGCGCGGGTGGACCGGCTCCCCGAGCCAACCCAGCGGGTGTTGCGGATCGCCGCCGCGGGCGGCACCCGTTTCGCCCATGACCTGCTCGCCGAGGTCGCCGGGCTGCCCGAGGCCGAGCTGGAGGACGCGTTGCGCGCCGCCGTCGCCGCCCAGTTGGTGGTGGCCGACCGGGACGGTGACTACGAGTTCCGACACGCGTTGGTCCGCGAGGCGGTGCACGACGAGCTGCTGCCCGGTGAGCACGCCCGGCTGCACGCCCGCTTCGCCGCCGCCATCGAGGCCCAGCCGCACCTGGTCGCCGCAGGCCGGGCCCCGGCCGAGATCGCCCACCACTGGTACGCGGCGCACGACCACCCGCGTGCCCTCGTCGCCGCGCGGGCCGCCGCGGGCGCCGCCGCCGACCGGTACGCGTACGCCGAGCAGCGCCGACTGCTGGAGCGGGCGCTGGAGTTGTGGGAGCTGGTGCCGGACGCCGCCGACCTGCTCGGCGTGGACCACCTGGCGTTGCTGGAGCAGACCCTGGACGCCGCGGTCACCGCCGGCGATTTCAGTCGGGCCATCACGCTGACCCGGGCCGGGCTGGCCGAGGTGGACGCCGGCGCCGCGCCGCTGCGCGCCGCCCGCCTGCTGGACCAGCGGGGTCGACTGATGGCCCTGCTCGGCAAGAGCGACGGCAGCCGCGAGTTGGATGAGGCGTACCGGCTGGCGGCCGGTGGCCCGCCCGCCGCGGAGCGGGTCCGGCTGCTCGCCGACATCGCCACCCATTTGGTCAAGATCGACCCGCAGAAGGCGGCCCGGGTGGCAGCCGAGGCCGCCACCGACGCCGAGGCGTTCGGGGTGAACGTGGCCCTGCTGTCGACGCGGATCGCGCTGCTCTGCCACGGCGAGCGGGACCTGACCGGGGGGCTGGCCGAGCTGGGCCAGGCGGCCGCCGCCGCCCGTGCGGCGGGGGACGCGCCGACCCTGGTGCTCGCCATGGTGTTCGAGTCGGACATGCTCTGCGAGTTGGGCCGCTACGCCGAGTCCGCGCAGGCCGCCGAGGCCGGCGTGGCCGAGGCGCGACGGGTGGGAATCAGCCGCTCCACCGGGGCGTACCTGCTCTCCAACCGGGCCGAGGCGCTCATCGCGCTGGGTCGGTGGGACGAGGCCGAGGCGGTCTGCGCGGAGGCCGCCCGGATCGACCTGTCCGGTGTCACCGGGCTGCACTGGCTCCAACTGGGTGCCGGGCTGCGGCTGGCCCGCGCCCATCCCGGCGCCGACGAGCTGGTCGACCGGGCGCTCACCTTCCTCGGTCGGCCGTACCTGTGGCCGAACCACCGACTGCCCCTGCACGAGCTGGCGATCGAGGCGGCGCTGGCCGCGGACGACAAGATCGAGGCGGTACGGGCGGCCCGCGTCGCGGTGGCTGACGAGAGCCTGCCGCAGCTGCCCCGGGAGGGTTGGCCGGTGCTCAGCGCCGCCGCGCGTACCGCGGCCCGGGTGGGTGACCGGGAGCTGGCCGCCGCCGTGGCGGCGCTCGCCACCGACCTGCCGGCGCGGCACCCGGCGGCCCGTGCGCACGCCGCCCAGGTCACCGCGCTGCTCGCGGTCGGTGACCAGGCGCTGCCGGCGTGGCGTGCGGCGGTCGACGCGTGGCGGGCCGACGGGCAGCCCTACCCACTGGGCCGGGCGTTGCTGGCGCTGGCCGAGGCGACCGCCGCGGCCGGGGAACGCGACGAGACGGCGGCGGCGGTCGCCGAGGCCACCGAGATCGGCCGGCGGCTGGGCGCGGCGCCGCTGGTCGAGGCGGCTGCCACCCTGGCGCGGCGGGTCGGCCTGCGCGGTGCGGCCGGGGGTGGGGCCGGCGCGGCCCTGCTGACCGCCCGGGAGCGGGAGGTGCTGCGGTTGGTCGCGGAGGGGCACAGCAACAGCCGGATCGCCGAGCAGCTGTTCATCTCCCCGAAGACGGCGAGCGTGCACGTCTCCCGGATCATCGCGAAGCTGGGCGTGACCAACCGGGTGGAGGCCGCCGCCCTGGCCCACCGCCTCGGCCTGCTCACCGAGGCCGCCGGGCCGCGCTGACGCGCACCGAGACCGCCGCTTCGGCGCGCACCGAGGTCACCGTGCCGCGCTGGCGCGCACCGAGGTCACCGCGCCGCGCTGGCGCGCACCGAGGCCGGCGCGCACCCGGGGCTGCGAGGTCAGCGCGGCAGGTAGATGCGCCAGCCCTCGATCGTGACCAGGTCGAGGCTGCCCGGCGTCGCCCGCTGCCGCTCGTCGAGCACCTCCGCCAGGGGCGAGCCGGCCGGTGCGACCCAGGCCGGTGCGGTCGCGCTGTCCACCTCCCGGCGGTACGCGGGGTAGCGGTCGAAGCCGGGGCGCAGGGTGTCGTCGACGACGGCGCAGACCACCCGCTCCGCACTGGCGAAGGTGAGCCGGTTGCAGGTCCAGTAGCCGGCGCGTACGTGCCGTACCCCGAGCTGGCGCAGGGTGTTCACCAACTCGGTGTGCCGGGCCTCGGCGGCCCGGGTCGCCGGGACGGTCTCCGCCGCCCGCCAGGTGGCGTGGGCGGCGGTGCCCAGCGTGGCGGCGAGCAACACCACCGCGACCGACCGGACTAGCGTCGACCCGATGCCGGGCCGGCTGGTCGTCGCCGAACCCAGCCCGTGCCGGGCCGCCGTCCACACCGGCCAGAGCAGCGCCGGCAGGGTGATGAGCAGGCAGGACAGGTAGCGGGAACTCTCCACCGGGGTGAGCCCCGCGGAACTGCTCACGGTGTACGCGCCGAGGGTGGCCACCGCGGCCAGCACGAGCGCCAACCGGACCGCCGCCGCCACCCGAGGCGACACCGCGCCGGGGCCGACAGCGGCAGGGTCGGGGTCGGGGGTGCGCAGGGCCCGCCAGGCGGTGGCGGCGGCGATGACCAGCAGCGGCGGCAGGGCGAGCGCCCACCAGAGTTGCCAGGTGGCGCACTGGCCGGGAGCGCAGAAGCCCAGGCCCAGCCCGGGGCCGAGCACCAGGCCGCCGTGCAGCCGGTCCGGCCAGCCCGCGCTGGCGTTCGCACCGCTGGCCGCCAGCACGGCGTGCAGCGGGTTCCGCCCGGTCAGCAGGCTGTGCAGCAGCAGCGGGGCCGCACCCAGCACGGCCGCCGCCCCGAGCAGCGCCCCGGCGGCACCCCACAGCTCCCGGCGGCAGAACCCGACGAGGACCGCGCCGGTCGCCGCGACGTACGGCAGCACGAGCGGGTCGACCCAGAGCATCAGCCCGGCCAGCAACCCCCACGCCGCCCAGCGCGCCAGCCGCCAGCCGGGTCGCCCAGCGTCGGCCGTCCGCCCGCCGGGTCGCCCAGCGTCGGCCGGTCGGCCGGTGGCCAGGTCCACGGCGAGCAGGGCCAGCGCCGCCCCGGCCGCGTTCATCTCGGGGTAGCCGCCGCCGGCGATCAGCTGGTTCTTGATGATCCGGTCGGAGCCGAGGGCCAGCAGCGTGACCACCAGCAGCCCGAACCACCGGTCCCCGGTCAGCCGCAGCGTCAACCGCCAGGTCAGCAGCAGGAACAGCGCGTAGAGCGCCAGCGTGGGCAACCGCAGGCCGAGCAGCGACGGCCCACCGGCGAGGGCGAACACCGGCGCGGCCAGGTACGCCTCCAGCGTGCCCATGTACTGCTGGCCGTAGAACCAGACCGGGAAGCCCTCGCCTCGGGCGATGTGCAGCGCGGCCAGCCCCATGGTGGCCTCGTCGCTGTTCGTCGGCGGCGCGGCGTGCCCCAGCAGCCAGAGCCGGTAGCCCACTCCGGCGAGCACGGCCAACCCGGTGAGCCAACCGACCAGGCCGGGACGTGCGCCGGGCCGCGGGCGGGGAGAGCCCGCGCCGCGCGGCTGCTCGCGTACGCCGACGGTCATCACAGGATCATGACACCCGGGCGCCGAACGGCCCGTGCGGCGCTGCGGCGGAGTCAGCTGGCGGTGGCGACCGAGGCGGCGGCGCGGGCGTCGATGGCCTGCTTGTAGAGCCGACCGGCCCGGTACGACGAACGCACCAGCGGCCCGCTCATCACCCCGGCGAAACCGATCTCCTCGGCCTCCTCGCGCAGCTCCACGAACTCCTCCGGCTTGACCCAGCGGGTCACCGGGTGGTGCCGGGGCGAGGGGCGCAGGTACTGCGTGATGGTGATCAGCTCGCAGCCGGCCTCGTGCAGGTCGCGGAGCGCCTGCGAGACCTCGGACCGCTCCTCGCCCATGCCCAGGATGAGGTTGCTCTTGGTGACCAGGCCGTCGGCGCGGGCCTGCCGGATCACGTCCAGCGAGCGGTCGTAGCGGAACGCGGGCCGGATGCGCTTGAAGATGCGCGGCACGGTCTCCACGTTGTGGGCCAGCACCTCCGGGCGGGAGCTGAAGACCTCGGCCAACTGCTCGGGGACGGCGTTGAAGTCCGGGATCAGCAGCTCGACGCCGCAGCCGGGCTGGAGGGCGTGGATCTGCCGGACGGTCTCGGCGTACAGCCAGGCGCCGCCGTCGGGCAGGTCGTCACGGGCGACACCGGTGATGGTGGCGTAGCGCAGCCCCATCGAGACCACCGACTCGGCGACGCGGCGCGGCTCGTCGGCGTCGAACTCGGCCGGCTTGCCGGTGTCGATCTGGCAGAAGTCGCAGCGCCGGGTGCACTGGTCACCGCCGATGAGGAAGGTGGCCTCCCGGTCCTCCCAACACTCGTAGATGTTGGGGCAGCCGGCCTCCTGGCAGACAGTGTGCAGCCCTTCGCGCGAGACGAGCCCGCGCAGCTGGGTGTACTCCGGGCCCATCTTGGCCTTGACCTTGATCCACGGCGGTTTGCGCTCGATCGGCGTCTCGGCGTTGCGCGCCTCGATCCGCAGCAGACGCCGCCCCTCGGGGGCCGCCGTTGCGGTGCGCGCTGCCTGGCCGGTCGTCGGCGCGGAGTGCTCGATCGTCACGAAAATGAGCCTACGCCGGACGGCAGGTGTCTATGTGCGTCAGGCGACCGGCGTCACGCCCCAAACGTTGTGACGCCGGACACCGGGGTGTCGAAAATGTGCGTCACACGAGCGGGATTCGGGTGCTACGGTCACCGCCAACAGCGACGACGGAGCCGAGTAGCCCCCGACCCGCCAGTGCAGAGAGCCGCCGGTGCTGAGAGGCGGTCTGGCACCGGGGCGCGAAGACCCTCCCGAGCTGCGGGAAGAACGGCCGCGGGTCACCCGCGCCCAGTAGAGCCCGCCCGGCTGGCCCCGGTCATCAGGCGACGAACGAGGCCCCCGCTTCGGCGGGGGCGAAGGTGTGGTGGCACCGCGAGGTTCCCGCTCGCCCACACCTCCCTGGGGCTGATGCGACGCTTCGCCACCCCAGGGCGGCGACCGCGTGGCGATCGACCGAGGAGCAGTACGCCATGCAACGAACCCTGTCCCAACACCTGCCCGCCAGGATCGGCACGACAGTGCGGATCGCCGGCTGGGTGCACCGCCGCCGACTGCTGAAGTCGGTGGCCTTCCTGATCGTGCGGGACGCCACCGGCCTGACCCAGGTGGTCGTCACCGACCCGGCCGTCCGTGCCGACCTGGAGAAACTCACCGAAGAGACGGTCGTCGAGGTCACCGCGACGGCCACCGCGAACGACACCGCGCCCGCCGGGGTCGAGCTGACCGACCCGACGGTACGTCCCCTCGGGCCGTCCGCCGTGCCACCCCCGTTCGACCTGTACCGGCCGGCGCTCACCGCGAGCCTGCCCACCCAGCTGGACAACGCGCCCACCGCGCTACGGCACCCCACCCGGTCGGCCGCGCTGCGGATCTCGGCGGCGGCGGTGGCCGGTTTCCGGGCCGCGCTCGACACCCACGACTTCGTGGAGATCCACACGCCGAAGGTGGTCAGCTCCAGCACCGAGAGCGGGGCGAACGTGTTCGCGCTGGACTGGTTCGGCCGGCCCGCGTACCTGGCCCAGTCACCGCAGTTCTACAAGCAGCTGATGGTCGGCGTCTTCGAACGGGTCTACGAGGTGGGGCCGGTCTTCCGGGCCGAGCCGCACGACACCGTACGGCACCTCGCGCAGTACACGTCGCTCGACGCGGAGCTGGGCTTCATCGCCGACCACCGGGACGTGATGCGCGTGCTGCGCGACACAGTGGCCGGGATGCTGGACGCGGTGAGCGGGCGGGCCGGCGCCGCTCTGGCGACGCTCGGCGTCACGCCGCCGCAGGTGCCGGCGGAGATCCCGGCGGTGCACTTCACCGAGGCGCTGACGATCGCCGGCGCACCCGCCGACGAGCCGGACCTCGCGCCCGCCCACGAACGGGCGCTGGGCGAGTGGGCCCTACGCGAACACGGGTCGGACTTCCTCTTCGTCACCGGCTACCCGATGGCGAAGCGGCCCTTCTACACCCACCCGGACCCGGCGCGGCCCGCGTACTCAAACGGTTTTGACCTGCTCTTTCGAGGTCTGGAGCTGGTCACCGGTGGGCAGCGGCTGCACCGGCACGCCGACTACCTGGCGGCGTTGGCGGCCCGGCGTGAGCCGGTCGAGCCGTACGTCGGCTACCTGGACGCGTTCCGGCACGGCATGCCACCGCACGGCGGCTTCGCCATCGGGCTGGAACGGTTCGTGGCCCGGCTGGTCGGCGCGGCCAACATCCGGGAGGTCACCGCGTTCCCGCGTGACCTGCACCGCCTGACTCCGTAGGCGGACGCCCCGCCGGCCCACTCGATCGAATGGAGGGGGCCGGCGGGGGCTCAGGCGGGGCCGAGCAGGTCCCACAGGTTGCCGGCGACGTCGCGGAAGACGGCGACCCGGCCGTACGGCTCGGTGCGCGGCGGCTTGACGAACTCGACGCGCGCCTCGACCATCCGGCGGTAGGTGGCGTCGAAGTCGTCGACCTGGAGGAAGAACCCGACGCGGCCGTGGGTCTGGTCACCTACCGCGGCCTCCTGCCGCTCGCCGTCGGCGCGGGCGAGCAGCAACCCGGTGCCGCCGCCCGGCGGGCGGACCACCACCCAGCGCTTCGGTCGCCCGTCGTTGGTCAGCGACGGGGAGTCCTCGGTCAGCTCGAAGCCGAGTACGCCGGTGAAGAAGGCGATGGCCGGGTCGTACTCGCTGACGACGATGGTGACGAGATCGATCTGCACCTGCCGAGGGTAGGCCGACCGTCGGTCACCCCGGCGCGCGGCCGGGTCTCAGACCGTGACGAGGGTGGAGAGTCGGCGCTCGACCACCGGCAGCACGTCGGCGACGCTGACCGGGCGGCCCAGCTCGGCGGTGAGCGAGGTGACGCCCGCGTCCCGGATGCCACACGGCACGATCCGGTCGAAGTACGTCAGGTCGCAGTCGCAGTTGATCGAGAAGCCGTGCAGGGTGACACCCCGGGCCACCCGGATGCCGATGGCCGCCACCTTGCGGGCCGGCCCCCGGTCGTCCTCGGGCACCCAGACCCCGCTGCGCCCCTCGACCCGGCCGGCGGTCAGCCCGAACTCGGCGCACACGTCGATGAGCAGCTCTTCGGTCCGGCGCACGTAGGCGACCACGTCAACCGGGTCGGGCAGGCGCAGGATGGGGTAACCGACCAGCTGACCCGGGCCATGCCAGGTGATCTTGCCGCCGCGGTCCACGTCGACGACCGGAGTGCCGTCCACGGGTCGGTCCCACGGCTCGGTGCGCTTGCCCGCGGTGTAGACGCTCGGGTGCTCCAACAGCAGCACGGTGTCGCCGCTCTCGCCAGCCACCACCGACTCGTGCAGGCGCCGCTGCTCGTCCCAGGCGGCCTGGTAGTCGAGCAGGCCGGCGCGGACGGCCGTCAGGCCGGGGGTCGTCGTTGTCACGGCGTCCAGCCTAGTCCCGCCAGGGGCGATCTTCCCTGGTGAGCCGCCTCACCGGGCCGGCCCGCCGCGACCCGCCCGCCTCAGGTGCTGCTCCGTCCCGCTGACCTCCTGCACCACCGGGTCGCCGCCGCGCCAGCCGACGATCTCGCTGGTCGAGGCGGTCTACCGATCGGCGGGCGGGATCCGCCAGAGCCAGACGTCGTCGACCCGTTGCGGCTCGCCGAACAGGGCGGTACCGGTACGTCGAAGCGCCTCCTCGTCGACCTCGAACTTCGCGCCGTGCACCTGGTCGGCGAGCACCACCGTCTCGATGCGCCAGTGCCGCAGGTCCGACTGGACCTCTCGGATGGTCCCGTCGGTGACGATGGGGACCAACCCGGTACGGCCGGCCTGGTCCATCAACGCGCTCAGGGTGCGCGGCACCGGACCGATCCGACCCCGCCCGTCCGGCCCGCCGGGGCCGAGGAAGAAGCCGCCCGGGATCTCGAACTCGCCCTGCCGGTGCGACAACGCGTACGCCTGCCACCGCTGGCCGTCCGGGTAGATGTCCACGGTCAACGGCACCGGGGTCAGCACCCCGTCGGGTGAGACGTAGTCCCGCCACGTGCCAGAGGTGATGAAGCGCGGGATCGGCTCCCGCTCGTCGGTCAGCAGCGGTGTGGGCAGCAGCGGCACCAGGGCCACCGCGAAACCGAGCAACCAGGCCAGCTCCGTGGAGCGGTGCCGGGGCGGCTCGGCGCGCAACTGGTCGACGGCGTACGCCAGCAGCAGCCCGATCACCGGCGCGACCACCAGCGCCAGCCGGGCCGGTAGCGCGGCGTTCACCACCGGCAGTTGTCCGACCAGGTCGAACGGCATGGGGAGGTCGGTGCGTCGGCCGTCGACCTTGGCGACCGGCCCGAAGGAGAGCACCGTGAAGATCAGCGCGAGGATGCCCAGCGCCCAGAGGGTGGCCCGGCGGTGCGCGTCCGCCCGCCGCCAGAGCGCGACGAAACAGACCACGGTGAGCACCAGCAGCGGGATGCCGAAGAACGAGTTCTCCTCGGTCGGGTTCGGTGCCAGCGAGGTGCCCAACCCGGCCTCGCCGGCCAGCGAGCGGCGCGGGAAGGCGGCGAACGCCGCGATGTCCTCGGAGTGGATCAGCGGGTCGAAGCCGGTGCCGTGGAACCGTTGTGGCCCGGCGAAGTGCAACCACAACGGGTACGACAGCAGCACGCCGGCGACCACCGCGGTCACCCCGAGCCCGCGCAGGAAATTGGGCAGCGCGGCGCGTGCCTCCACGCGGTTGGCCGGGTGCAGCGCCCAGATGGCGACGAACACCCCCAGCGCCAGCGCGGTGAAGAAGAGCCCCTCGGCGGCGATCGAGAAGGCCACCGCGACCAGCACGCCGAGGATCAGCCCGTCGCGCAGCCAGTGCCCCGGGCGGCGCAGTGCGAACAGTCGCCAGATCAGCAGCGGCACCAGCCAACCGGCGGTCCAGTTCAGGTGTGCGTTGGCGTGCGACACCATGCCGGGGGAGTAGGCGATGAACAGAGCGCCGATCCCGGCGGCCAGGCGGCTGCGCACCAGGTGCCGGGAGAGCAGCCAGTACCAGACCAGCGCGGTGGCGAGCAGATTCAGCGTGAGGATCACCAGGAACGTCGCCGGTGGCCCGATCAGGTACGTGAGCGGGGCGAAGACCACCGCGTACACCGTGATCGAGGTGTTGACCGCGAGGTTCACGCCGTCCGGGACGTTGATCAGGTAGGTGAAGAGCGGGTTGTCGCCGTGCGTGACCGCGTGCCCGCCGAAGGCCAGCAGCCACTCGAACAGCGCCTGGTCGCTGGAGTTGACGGTGATGGTGCGGACGTTCGGGTCCCGCCACAGCCCGCTTGTCACCCAGACGGCGAGCGCGAGCGCCACCAGCACGACGATCAGGTCGGCCCGGCGGTCCCGGACGGTGCGCGGCGGTGACGCGGGTGCGGGCCCGGTGGCCAGCGACGGGGAGGACGGCACGCAGCGGACGTTACCAACCGGACCTGGACGGGCCGGTCAGACCTGCAAGGAGGGGACCGTTGGGGACGGATTAGGCCCGCCACGTCGACGGTCTGGCGTACACAGCGTCCGTCGTGAATGTGTGAGTGTGCCCCATGTCATAGCGGCGACACATCGTCGTAACGTCTCGGCAACTCGACCGTGACCCAGTTCACAGTCCGCCCCTCCAGGAGGCCGCCGTGCGCCGCTCCTCGTCCACCCTCACCCGGCTGCTCGGTGCGGTCGCCGGGCTCGCCCTCGCCGTAGCGGGCGCCGTCGCCGTCGCCGCACCAGCCCAGGCCGCCACCCTCACCCAGGTCACCGGGTTCGGCTCCAACCCCGGCAACCTCGCCATGTACGCCTACCGGCCGGACGGTCTGCCGGCCAACTCCCCGGCGGTCGTGCTGCTGCACGGCTGCACGCAGAACGCCTCCAGCTACTTCTCCGGCTCCGGTTGGCAGAAGTACGCCGACCAGTGGAAGTTCACCCTGATCGTCGCCCAGCAGCCCTCCGGCAACAACGCCAACTCCTGCTTCAACTTCTTCGAGGCGGGCGACACCACCCGGGGTCAGGGTGAGGCGCTGTCGATCAAGCAGATGGTCGACCACGCCAAGACGAACTTCGGGGTGAACGGCTCCCGGGTCTACGTCAGCGGGCTCTCCGCCGGCGGGGCGATGAGCGCGGTCATGCTGGCGACCTACCCGGACGTCTTCGCCGCCGGGTCGATCATCGCGGGGATCCCGTACCGCTGCGCCACCAGCATGGTCAACGCGTTCAGCTGCATGAACCCGGGTGCGGACAAGACCCCGGCCGCCTGGGGCGACCTGGTGCGTGGCGCCTACTCCGGCTACACCGGCCCGCGTCCCCGGGTGGCCATCTGGCACGGCACCTCGGACACCACTGTCACCCCGCTCAACGGCACCGAGTCCCGTGACCAGTGGACCAACGTGCGGGGCGTGTCGCAGACCCCGACCAGCACTTCGTCGCTGCCCGGCAACACCAGCCTGGAGGTGTACGGCAACGACGACGTGCGCCTCTACCGGATCTCCGGGATGGGCCACGGCACCCCGGTCGACCCGGGCTCGGCGGCCGAGCAGTGCGGCACCGCAGGCGCGTACTTCCTGGACACCATCTGCTCGACGTACCGTGACGCGCTCTTCTTCGGCCTGAACGGCGGCGGGACCAACCCGACCCCGACCCCGACGGTCACCGCCACCCCCACGCCGACTCCGACGGCCACTCCGACCACGCCGCCGACCTGCGTGACGGCCAGCAACTACGCGCACGTGGCGGCCGGTCGGGCGTACCAGTCCGGCGGCTACGCCTACGCCAACGGCTCCAACCAGCGCATGGGCCTCTACAACACCTTCTACTCCAGCGCCCTCAAACAGACCGCCCCCAACTACTGGGTAGTCGGCTGCTGACCCCCACCCCTAACCCCTGTTGATCAAGAGGTTTGCGTCATCCGGAAGCCGGAATCTGACGCAAGCCTCTTGATCAACTCGGTCGTCGGCGCGGGGCTCGGGCGCGGGCTCAGGTCAGGCGGGCCAGGACTGGCGTGAGTGGATCCAGCGCGTCAGCGCGGACCACGAACCGGGTCACGCCCCAGCGCCGTTCATGCTCGGCGACCGCCGTGAGGATCTCGTCCACCGTGCCGATCAGCACGAACGGGGTGGCCAGCAGCTCGGCGGGGGTCATGCCGTTGCGCCGGGCCTGCTCCGCGGCGGCAGCCTCCGCGTCGTCGGTGACCACCACCGTCTGGACCAGCGCCTCCAGCGCCGGCGGATCGGTCCGGCCGGCCGTGCCGGCCGCCACACAGGCCAGCTGCGCCTCGATCTGGTCGGCCCGCCAGCGCGCCTCATGCTGGTGGCCGTCGGCGAGGGTACGCCCGAACCCGGTCAGCCCGACCACGTCGGCGTACGCGCCGGCCCAGCGCAGCAGCGTGGAGTTCGCCGTACCCATCGTCAGCGGGATCCGGTCCTGCACCGGCCGGGGTGCGCGCAGCACCGCCTCGCGCATCGTCAGCTCGGCCGAATCGACGGTGACCGAGGCGCCGTCGAGCAGGGCGCGGACCGCCTCGGCGACGGCCACGCAACGGCGGACCCGGCCTGCCACGTCAGGACGTTCCCGGCCCACCGCGTGCCACTCCGCCGGGGTGTGACCGGCGCCGACACCGAGCCGGGCCCGTCCACCGGAGATCAGGTCGAGGGTGGCCACGTCGGCCGCGAGCAGGATCGGTTCCCGTACGCCGAGGTTCGACACGTACGAACCGAGCCCGATCGTCGAGGTGACCGGGGCGGCGGCGGCCAGCGCCACGAACGGTGACGTCACGTCGCCGGGATGGTCGGCGGCGAGCAGGGCGTCGAAGCCGGCGGTCTCGGCCCGACGGGCCAGCTCGGCCCAGCTCGCCGCGTCGGTCGGGGTGGCCTGGAGGGAGAAGGTCGCCATTGGTCCAGCATCGGCCCACGCCAGCCCACCGGCGACCTGCTGACCGCCGATTCTGCCGAGGGCCGAACCACCGGGGGTAGCCGGGCCCGTCGGGTGGGGTTAGGGGGTTAGGGCTGCTTGGAGGGCTTGGGGGAGGGTTTGGTGGTGGTAGGGGTAGGCGGCTCGGGTCAGGACTCCAGGGAGGACTCGGGTGCTGGTGAGGGCCTCGTGGGCGAAGCCGCCGAGGACCACCTTGAGCGCCAGCCCGGGAATCGGAATGACCGCCGGCCGGTGCAGTTGCCGGGCCAACTCGCGGGTGAACTCGGCGTTGGTGACCGGGTTCGGCCCCACCACGTTGACCGGGCCGGCGATGTCGTCGCGGTCGAGCAGGAAGCGGGTCGCGTCCAGCCAGTCGGCCATCGAGATCCACGGCAGCCACTGCCGGCCGCTGCCCAGCCGGCCGGCGATGCCCAGCTTGAACGGCAGCAGCTGCGGCTTGAGCAGCCCACCCTCGCGGTGCAGCGGCAGACCCGTACGCAGCCGGACCACGCGTACCCCGGCGTCCTCGGCCGGCCGGGTCGCGGCCTCCCACACCCGGCAGACGTCGGCCAGGAAGCCCTCGCCGGCCGGCGCGTCCTCCTCGACCGCCCGGTCGCCCGTGTTGCCGTACCAGCCGACGGCTGACGAGTTGAGCAGCACCCGGGGTCGGTCCGCGGCGGGGAGCCCGGCGACGGTGGTCGCCAGCGTGGTGGTGCTGTCCACCCGGCTGGTGCGGATCAACCGCCGGTAGTCGTCGTTCCAGCGCTTGTCGCCGACGCCCGCGCCGGCCAGGTTGACCACGGCGTCGGCCTCGGCGACCACGGCCGGGTCGAGCTGCCCGGCGGCCGGGTCCCACCGTCGCTCCTGCGGCCCGCCCGGTGCCCGCCGGACCAACCGGGTGATCTCGTGCCCGTCGCGGACGAGCGCGTCGGCCAGCCGGGTGCCAAGGAAGCCGGACGCGCCGGCCAGAAGGATCCGCATACCCCCATCTTCGTCCAGAACGCCACCGACGGATGCGCAGGGCGGCCGACGTCACCGGCACCGGGACGTGCCGGCGACGAAACGGAACGCGCCGGCGAATAAATCTGCGGGCGTCCCCCGTGCGGCGCGGAAAACGCAGGTCAACGGGCCTCCCGGGGAGCCGAAAAAGGCTACCGCGCGCTTTCGGTGGTCAGCGCGTTTCCGCAGGTCAGAGCGAACGTGAATGCGGTGTTCGCGATTGCTTCCCGCGGCGATTTGGCCGACCATGAGGCATCCGAGAGCGCCCCCGAATGGCGGGGTCGGTTCGCCGTGCCCACCGTCGGGATATCCCTGAGGAGGAACCATGCCGATCCTGGTGACCGGAGCTACCGGAACCGTCGGAGGCAGCCTGGTCCGGCAACTGCTGGCCGCCGGCCACGACGTACGGGCGCTGACCCGTGATCCGGCTTCGCCGGCGGCCGCCGCGCTGCCCAGCGGCGTGGAGGTGCTGGCGGGCGACTTCGCCAGGCCCCACACGCTGGCGCCGGCGCTGCGCGGCGTGACGCGCATGCACCTGGTCGCCATGGATGGGTACGGGCCGCTGACCACCGGTGCGGAGATCTTGGAACTGGCCCGGAAGGCCGGCGTCCGTCGGGTCACCCACCTCGGTCACAACGATCCGAGCCGGGCCGACGACGACCCGCTCGAGGCCCCGCACCGGCCGCTGCACCGGGCGGTCGAAAACTCGGGTCTGGAGTGGACGCACGTGTTTCCCGGCGAGTTCATGGCGAACACCCGGGACTGGGCGCGCACCATTCGGACCGAGGGGGTGGTCCGGGCACCGTTTGGTGACTGGAACAGCGCCCTGGTCCACGAGGCGGACATCGCCGCGGTCATCCTGGCGGCACTCACCGGCGACGGCCATGCCGGCCGGGTGTACCAGCCGACCGGTCCGGAGCCGGTCCGCCGCCGGGACGCGGTCCGGATGATCGGCGAGGCGATCGGCCGTCCGGTGCGGTTCGACGAGCTGACCCCGGAGCAGGCCCGGGAGTACTGGAAGGACACCTATCCCGCCGACGTGATCGAGTGGTTCCTGGAGATGGGCCAGTATCTCGACGGCAACGCCTGGGTCGCCCCGGACGTCGAGCAGGTGACCGGCCGCCCCGGGCGCACGTTCCGACAGTGGGCCGTCGAGCACGCGGACGACTTCCGCTGACGACGCCCGGGGCGTGGACCGGCCCGGCGCGGTCAGGCCGCCGCAGTCGGACGAAGGTCGGCCAGGAGGCGTTCCACCTCGGCGTAGGAATCGGGGCTCAGGGGGCCGAGTTCCAGGGTGGCCAGGTTCTCGTCGGCCTGGGCCACCGTGCGCAGGCCGGGGATCGGCACGGTACGAGGGCTGCGCGCCAGCAGCCAGCCGAGCGCGCCCTGGGCCAGAGTGCGACCGTCGGCGGTGAGCGCCGCGCGGACCTGGTCGACCCGGGCCGCCCAGCGGGGCGTCGGCCGGCCGTCGGTGAACCACTCCAGCCACTCCGGTGCCCGTCCGCGCACATCGTCCGCCCCGACCGCCCGGGTCGACCCGGTGAGCAGCCCCATCGCCAGCGGCCCACGGTTGAGACTGGCCAGGTCGTGTTTGTCGCAGACCGCCAGCACCGCCGCGTTGTCGCGCAGCACCGACTCGTCGTGCTGGATCGCGGCGCAGTGCGGGCCGGCAGCCGAGAACGCCTCCGCGGAGGTCGGGTCGTCGGTGCTCCAGCCGTACGCCCGGATCTTGCCCTGGTCGACCAGGGCCTCCAGGGTGTCGACCAGATCGAGCGCGGCGGGCACCGGCAGTGCGTTGATGTGCAGTTGGTAGAGGTCGACGTAGTCGGTGCCGAGGCGGCGGAGCGAGTCTTCCAGGCTGCGCGCCGCGAAGGCCGGGCTGGCGTCGGTGCCGAGCGCCCGCCGGGTGGTCTCCTCGCTGACGTTGCCGAACTTGGTGGCGATCACCACGCTGTCCCGCCGCCCGGCCAGGGCCTGACCGAGGATCCGCTCGCTGTGCCCGGCGCCGTAGTTGCTGGCGGTGTCGAACAGGGTCACCCCCAGGTCGAGCGCCCGGTGGATGGTGCGGATCGACTCGTCGTCGTCCACCTCACCCCAGCCGAACGGCTGCCCGTCGTCACCCCAGAGCGGGCCGCCGATGGCCCA
The DNA here is from genome assembly GCF_044456765.1 of Micromonospora sp. NPDC050784. Taxonomy (NCBI): domain Bacteria; kingdom Bacillati; phylum Actinomycetota; class Actinomycetes; order Micromonosporales; family Micromonosporaceae; genus Micromonospora; species Micromonospora sp. NPDC050784. Next base: position 265,026 of record NZ_JBITGG010000006.1, read on the forward strand.
GCACCCCATTCCGATCGCGCTCACCGTGATGCCGCTGCGTCCCAGCGTTCGTGTCGTTGTCATGGTCATCAGCCTCCAACCTGGAGCGCGCTCCAGGTCAAGCACTACGATCTCGCGACATGAGCGGTTACGCCCCCTCGGAGGCCGCCCGCCGCAGCGGCTTCAGCCTGGACACCCTGCGGTACTACGAGAAGATCGGCCTCCTCGCGGACGTGGAGCGGACGGCGGGCGGGCAGCGTGTCTTCACCGACGACGACCTCGGCTGGCTGGTGCTGTTCCGCTGCCTGCGGGACACCGGGATGCCGATCGCGCAGATGCGCCGCTACGCGCAACTGGCCCGCGATGGCGAGCACACCGCCGACGAGCGCCATGAGCTGCTGCGTCACCACGCGGCGCGGGTCGAGGAGCAGATGCGCCTGCTCCAGCGCCAGTACGACCACCTCCGGGAGAAGATCCGCTTCTACGAGCGACTGCCCGCTACCGCCCCGGGCCCGGAGTCCGGGCACGACACCTAGAGGGGACCGGGCGTGGTCAGGCCGAGGAGTTCCTCGGTCGTCCCGGGTCGGCCGGTGAGCGCGTTCAGGGCGGTGACCAGCCGCTTCTCCTCGTATCGGAAGTGCGACTCCAGGAGGGCGGCCAACCCGCCCAACTCGGCGCGTACCTGGGCGACCGGCACCGCCGCGTCGCCGCCCAGCAACGCCTCGACCCGTTCCAGGATCCCCGCCACCACCTCGTGATCGGTGATCAGGTTCTCGATGACCGGGCGCAGTTCGGGGGCCTCCTCGGCCAGCAGCCGGAAAGCGCCCGCGTCCTCACCCGTGTGGTGTCGGCCGAGCGCGGCGCAGAAGGTCAGGCAGTGTGCTCGCAGGTCCCGGGACGGGGTGTCGAGGCTTTCCCGTAGCCGGGCCAGTTCCGCGCTGAGCCAGAGGTGGATCTCGATCATCTGATTGCCGACGGCGGCGAGCCGGCCGGCCGGTGAACCGGTTGGGTGCACGTTCGTCCCATGCTGTCCCCGCGCCTCCATGCCCACGGCGGCCTTCGTGCCGGGTGCACCGCGACGCTGCGCCGGAGTCTAGGGCCGGCCGGCCACGCTCTCAAGCCTGGGAACGCCGAAGTCACGGCGTGGTCGGCTCGTCGCTCTCCCGGACGTCGTGCCAACGCGCACGCCAGGCGGCCTCGTGGGCCTCGTGGCTGGTCCGCTCCTGGAAGACGGCGGCCCGCAGGGCGTGCCGGGACTGCGACATCACCATCACCTCCACGGCCACCAGCGCCACGCAGATCACGGTCGCGAGGGTGAGCGCGCCCAGCGCTGGCAGGTGCTGGCCGATCGGGAGGGCCGCCGTGAGCACCACGATGACGCCGACGCGGGTCCACGTGACGGTGTGCAGGGTGCGGAGCTGGAAGAGCAGGTTGACGGCGAAATAGCAGATCAACCCGCCGAAGAGCATCGGCACCGCCGGTCCCTCGACCTTCTCGGCGATCCCGCCGGCCGGGTCGGTGATCTTGTGCAGGACCTCCTCGTTGCCGATCGAGAAGAGGATCACCCCGGCGATCATCGGCAGGTAGAGATACGCGTACGCGTCGCGGGCCATCGCCACCCGGGGGCCGCCCTCCGCCGCGTGCAGGGCGATCCGAGCGGCCGGCCCGATGAAGTCGAAGTGCGCCCACCAGAGGGCGGCGGTGATCACGATGCTGAGCGCGGCGGCGGCCACCGCCGGCCAGGTGACCGGCTTGCCGAGCAGGTTGCCGCCCACGCCGGTGGAGATGATCGACTCGCCCAGCGCGATGATCAGGATGAGGTCGTAGCGCTCGGTCCAGTGCTCGGCGCTGGTCACCCCCCAGCCCCAGGTGCCGACGATGAAGCCGGTGGCGTACTGCACGACCACCACGGTGATCCACAGCCCGTCACGGACCAGGGCGGCCCGGTCGGGGTCGGTGATCTGCGGCGGGATGAGCGCGGCGGCCAGCAGCAGCACGATGCTCACCGCCAGCTCCGGCGCGAACCGCCGCAGTTGCCGCCGTTCCTGCGGGCTGTCCCGCACCACGTGCTGATAGAGGAACATGTGTACGGCCCGGACCACGACGTAGCTGATGGCCACCAGCATCGGGCCGGCGGCACTTCCCTTCGGGTCGTTGAAGGCCTGCGGTAGCGCCAGTGCGAACGCGAACAGGGCGACCATCGCGATCACCATGAGCACCGGGACGTAGCCCTCGCCGAGCCGGACCCGGGTGGCGACCAGGCTGTGCACCACCCAGATCCACCAGAGCACGGCGAGCACCAGGCCGGCGTGCAGCAGTTGCCGGCCGGAGATGTTCGCGGCGGTGGCCCGGGTGATGATGAAGAACGAGAAGACGAAGACCAGATCGAAGAAGACCTCGAACTTGTCCACTCGTGCGCCGGGGGCGATCGGGACGGCCGGTCCCAGCTGTCCGCCCCGCCGGTAGCCGCCCACGATCCCACTCTGGCAGCGTCCGGGCTGGTCGGAGGCCCGAACGGCGATGGCGGCGGAGTCCGGCGTTACCTCCGGCCCGGGCCGGGGAAACACCGGGACCCACGGCCTCCCGCAGCGGGCCGGTCGGTCCGCCCCACCCGGACAAGGATGGACAATGACGACGAATAACCCGATCACCACTTCGTTCGCCCCGCACTCGACGGCCATGGACGTGATCAGGGGCGTGGACCTCGTGGGGCGGCGGGCGATCGTCACCGGCGGGTCCTCCGGGATCGGCGTGGAGACCGCCCGCGCCCTGGCCAGCGCCGGCGCGGAGGTCACCCTGGCCGTCCGCAACCCGGACGCGGGCCAGCAGGCCGCCAACGACATCACCGGCACCACCGGCAACGACAGCGTCCTGGTCGCCCCGCTCGACCTCGCCGACCAGGGATCGGTCGCCGACTTCGTGGCCAACTGGGACGGCCCGCTGCACATCCTGGTCAACAACGCCGGCATCATGGCCGCACCCCTGTCCCGGACCCCGCAGGGCTGGGAGATGCAGTTCGCCACCAACCACCTGGGGCACTTCGCGCTCGCCACCGGGCTGCGCCCGGCACTCGCGGCCGCCGACGGGGCCAGGATCGTGTCGGTCAGCTCCGCCGCCCACCTGCGCTCACCCGTGGTCTTCGAGGACATCCAGTACGACCAGCGGGAGTACGAGCCGTGGCAGGCGTACGGGCAGTCCAAGACGGCCAACGTGCTGTTCGCCGTGGAGGCCACCCGGCGGTGGGCCGACGACGGCATCTTCACCAACTCGCTGATGCCCGGCGCGATCCGGACCAACCTCCAGCGCTACGTCAGCGAGGAGGAGCTGAACCGGCTGCGCGCCGGTAACGCGGCAACCTGGAAGACCGTCGAGCAGGGCGCCGCCACCTCCGTGCTGGTCGCCGCCTCACCACTGCTCGACGGGGTGGGTGGGCGCTACTTCGAGGACTGTCAGGAGGCTGCGCCCAACCAGCCCGGTGGGCGGACGGGAGTCGCGGCGTACGCGCTGGACCCGGAGGCCGCCGAGCGGCTCTGGCAGGTCTCGACCGCCCTGCTGAAGGGCTGAGGACCGCAAACGAGAGGGCGCCCCGGTCGACGACCGGGGCGCCCTCTCGGCGTTGCGGGTGGATCAGGCCAGGCCCAGCTCCGACTCGAAGTTGCCGGCCTCCAGCCGCTCCTTGACCGCGGTCAGGAAGCGGGCCGCGTCGGCGCCGTCGATGAGCCGGTGGTCGTAGGACATGGCCAGGTAGACCATCGACCGGACCGCGATGACCTCGCCCAGGTCCGGGTCGTTGACCACGACCGGACGCTTCACCACGGCACCCGTGCCGAGCATCGCCGACTGCGGCGACGGCACGATCGGGGTGTCGAAGAGCGCGCCCCGGCTGCCCGTGTTGGTAAGCGTGAAGGTGGCCCCGGCCATCTCGTCCGGGGTGATCTTGTTGGCCCGGGTGCGTTCGGCCAGGTCGGCGATCCGCTTCGCGATGCCGCCCATGTTGAGGTCACCGGCGTTGTGGATGACTGGCACGAGCAGCCCGCGCTCGGTGTCCACGGCGATGCCGAGATGCTCGGCGGCCGGGTAGGTGATCGTGCCGCCGTCCAGGTCCATGCTGGCCTGGATGATCGGGTGGGTCTGCAGCGCCTCGACGGCGGCGAGCGCGAAGAACGGCAGGAAGGACAGCTTCACGCCGTGCTTGGCCTGGAACGAGTCCTTCGCCTGGATCCGCAGCTTGGCGACCCGGGTGACGTCGACCTCGACGACAGTGGTCAGCTGCGCCGTCTCGTGCAGCGACTGCTGCATCCGCTTGGCGATCGTCGCCCGGATCCGCGGCAGCTTCTCGGTGGTGCCCCGCTTGCTGCTCGGCTGCGGCTTCGCGGCCGGCTTGGCCGCAGCCGCCGACGGTGCGGCTGCCGGCGCGGGCGCGGCGGCGGGAGCGGCCTTGGCGGCCTTCGCCTTCTCGGCGGCCTCCAGCACGTCCTGCTTGCGGATCCGGCCACCCACGCCGGTGCCGTTGAGCGCGGCCAGGTCGACGCCGTGCTCACTGGCCAGCTTGCGCACCAGCGGGGTCACGTAGCCGGCGGCCTCCTCGCCGGCGCCCGGTGCCGGGGCGGACGGGCGCGGCGGCGTCGAGGTCGAGGCGGCAGGCTGCGCGGCCTGCTCGGTCTTCGCCGGCTGCGCCGAGCTCTCGGTCTCCGCGGCCGGCTCGTTGTACGACATGCCGGGGGTCGGCTCCTCGACCTTCGCCTTCGCCTCCGGCTCGGCCTTCGGCGCCGGCTTGGCCTCCGCCTTCGCCTCGGGCTTCGGCTCGGGCTGCGCCGGGGCGGGGGCCGCGCCGGCAACGCCGATGATCGCCAGGTCGGCGCCGACCGCGGCGGTCTCGTCCTCGGCGACCTTGATCTCCAGCACCGTGCCGGCGACCGGCGACGGGATCTCGGTGTCCACCTTGTCGGTGGAGACCTCCAGCAGCGGCTCGTCGACCTCGATGGTCTCGCCGACCTGCTTCAGCCAGCGGGTGACCGTACCCTCGGTGACGCTCTCGCCCAGGGCGGGCATCTTCACCGCGGTGCCCTCGCCCGACGAGGCGGCGGCCGGAGCCGGCGCCTCGGCCGGGGCCTCGTCCTGGGCCACCTCGTCGGCGGTGCCCTCGGCGGCGGCCGTCGGCTCGGCGGCCGGCTCGACCGACTCGGCCGGGGCCTGCTCCTGCGGGGCGGCCTCGCCACCGCCGGTCGACTCGCCCTCACCGGCGATGACGGCCAGCTCGCTGCCGACCTCGGCGGTCTCGTCCTCGCCGACCACGATCCGGCTCAGCACGCCCGCAGCGGGCGACGGGATCTCGGTGTCGACCTTGTCGGTCGAGACCTCGAGCAGGGGCTCGTCAACCTCGACCGTGTCGCCCTCCTGCTTGAGCCAGCGAGTGACGGTGCCCTCGGTGACGCTCTCGCCGAGCCGGGGCATGGTGACCGATACCGGCATTTTCTGAGACTCCTTCATTCCCCTGGTGGGATCTTCGCCCGTCGCCGGACGCCGCGGTTTGGATGATCAGGCGTGCGCGTGCAGCGGCTTGCCGGCGAGGGCCAGGTGCGCCTCGCCCAGGGCCTCGTTCTGGGTCGGGTGGGCGTGCACGAGCTGGGCGACCTCCGCCGGGTACGCCTCCCAGTTGTAGATGAGCTGCGCCTCACCGATCAGCTCACCCACCCGGGCGCCGATCATGTGCACGCCGACGACCGGGCCGTCCTCGACCCGGACCAGCTTCACGAAGCCGGTGGTCTTGAGGATCTGGCTCTTGCCGTTGCCACCCAGGTTGTAGTTGTACGTCTTGACCTTGTCAGCGCCGTACTGCTCCTTGGCCTTGGCCTCGGTGAGACCCACCGACGCCAGCTCCGGGTCGCAGTAGGTGACGCGCGGGATGCCGACCTCGTCGATCACGGCCGGGGTCTGCCCGGCGATCTCCTCGGCCACGAAGATGCCCTGCTGGAAGCCCCGGTGCGCGAGCTGCAGGCCGGGCACGATGTCGCCGACCGCGTAGACGTTCGGCACGCTGGTGCGCAGCCTCTCGTCGGTCAGCACGTAGCCGCGGTCCATCTTGACGCCCTGCTCCTCGTACCCGAGGTTGGCGGTGTTCGGGCCGCGACCGACGGCGACCAGCAGCAGCTCCGCCTCGACGGTCTCGCCGCCCTGGATGGTCAGCTTGACGCCGCTCTCGGTCTTCTCGACCTTCTCGAACGGCTTGCCGACCTTGAAGTTGATCTTCCGCTTGCGGAACGCCCGCTCCAGCGCCTTCGACGACTCCTCGTCCTCGGCGGCGACCAGCCGGGGCAGCGCCTCGACGATCGTCACGTCCACACCGAAGGACTTCCACACGCTGGCGAACTCGACGCCGATCACGCCGCCACCGAGCACGATCACCGACGACGGCACCCGGTCCATCGTGAGCGCGTGGTCGCTGGTGATGATCCGCTCGCCGTCGACGTCCAGGCCCGGCAGGCTCTTCGCGTACGAGCCGGAGGCCAGGACGATGTTGCGGCCGGTGTAACGCTTGCCGTCCACCTCGACCACGTTCTTGCCGACCAGCTTGCCGTGGCCCTCGACGATGGTGATCGCCTTGTTGCCCTTCAACATGCCCTGCAGGCCCTTGTACAGGCGGGAGATGACACCGTCCTTGTACGCGTTGACCCCGGCCATGTCGATGCCGATCAGCTCGGCCTTCACGCCGAACTGCTCCGACTCGCGGGCCTGGTCGGCGATCTCCGCCGCGTGCAGCAGCGCCTTCGTCGGGATGCAGCCGTTGTGCAGACAGGTGCCGCCGAGCTTGCCCTTCTCGACCAGCGCGACCTTCAGGCCCAGCTGGACGGCGCGCAGCGCGGTCGCGTAGCCGCCGCTGCCACCTCCGAGAATGACAATGTCGAAGGTCGCTTCGTTCGGCTCGCTCACGTCCAACTCCCAGGTCGCGTCGCTGCATCGGGGGTCACGGGGATGTAACACGGACACACCCCACCTCGGTCATCTTGTCACCACTGAGCACAGGGTGCGTACTGAGGTGCCCAACGACACGTCATCGACACGTACCCTTGGCACCGTTGTCGATGACGCACGGTGGGGGAGAGATCCGGTGGGCTTGTTCCGGCGCCGCAAACAGGCGGCTGTGCCGAGCCGTGACCGTGCCGCCGATCGTGGCGATCTGGACCATCTGGAGAACTTCATCCGGAGTCGGCGTGGCGTCGAGGCGTTCATCGAGCCCCGGACGACCGTGACGGAGACCACGGTCATCCTGATCGCCGACGACGGGGAGTGGACCCGCCGGCGCATCGACGGCCCGGACGGGGCCCGGCGCTTCGCGCACCGGATGGGCATCCCGGTGTACGACGTCCGGCTGATGGGCTACCCGCAGCGGATGCGCGACTTCAACGAGCGACGCAAACGTCGCCCCGAGCGGTACTGAGACACGCGAAAGGGGCCCCTGCTCAGGGGGCCCCTTTCGCCTTTCCGTCAGCCGTTGGCGGCGACATCCTCGACGAGCTGGACCAGCGTGCGGACCGGGACGCCGGTGCCGCCCTTGGTCCAGTAGCCGGTCGGCTCGCCCGAGTGGTAGCCCGGCCCGGCGATGTCGATGTGCGCCCACGCCACGTCGTCGGTCACGAACTCGCGCAGGAACACGCCGCCCTGCAGCATGTGACCGGCCCGGTCCATCCCGGCGTTGACCTGCGAGATGTCCGCCACATCCGACTCCATGCCCTTACGGACGTCGTCGGGCAGCGGCATCGGCCAGGCCGGCTCGCCGACCGAGTCGCCGACCACCTGGACGCGGTTGCACAGCTCCGGGGTGCCCATCACGCCGGCCACCCGCTTGCCGAGCGCGATGACCTGGCCACCGGTCAGGGTGGAGGTCTCGAACAGGTAGTCGGTGCCGTCCGCGCAGGCGCGCGCGATGGCGTCGCCCAGGATCATCCGGCCCTCGGCGTCGGTGTTGAGCACCTCGACCCGCTTGCCGTTGAACATGGTGATCACGTCACCCGGCCGGTAGCTGGTGCCCGAGGGCATGTTCTCCGCCATCGGCAGGTACGCGCTGACCGCCACCGTCGGCTTCAACGCGGCGATCGCCAGCATGGCCGCGCCCACCGCGGCGGCGCCCGCCATGTCGGACTTCATCTCCCACATGCCCTGCGCCGGCTTGATCGAGATGCCGCCGGTGTCGAAGGTGATGCCCTTGCCGACAAGCGCGACCCGCTTGCCGTTGCCGCCGCCCTGCGGCGTGTAGGTCAGCTTCACCAGCCGCGGCGGGGCCTCCGAGCCCTGCCCGACCGCGACGATGCCGCCGTACCCGCCGGCGGCCAGCGCCGCCTCGTCCAGCACCTCGACGCCGAGGCCCGCCTCGCGCGCCGCGCTCGCGACCGCGTCGGCGAACGACGGCGGACGCAGCTCGTTCGGCGCGGTGTTCACCCAGTCCCGGCTGAGCCGGACCGCGCCCGCCACCGCCTGCGCCCGGGCGATCTCCGCCTGGGCGCCGGCGTCGCCGGCGTCCGGCACCGCGATGAGCACCTCGGCCACCGGCTCGCGCCGGGTCGGCTGGGGCCGGGTCTTGTAGCCGGCGAACCGGTACCCACCCAGCAGCGCGCCCTCGGCGACCGCGCGCAGCTCGGCCGACGCGTCCGCGTCGTCCGGCAAGGGCAGCGCCAACGCGACCCGGGGTGCGCCCGCGAGGGCCCGGATCGCCGCACCGGCGGCCCGGCGCAGCGTCTCCGGGGCCGGGGCGGCACCCGACGGCTCCGGACCGAGCCCGACCGCGGTGACCAGCGGGGCGGTCACGGTGCCCAGCGTGGCCAGCTTGATGACCTCACCCGGCCCGCCCGTCGCGCCGAGCAGCGCGAGAGTCTCGGTCAGCTTGCCGTCGAACGCGGCCGCGATGCTCTCCGCGCCGCTGGCGAGCAGCAGGGTGCCGGCGAGGCCGCTGGTGGCGCCCTGCTCTCCGGTCTGGCTGTGCACGCCGATCACGATCGCGTCGACGGCGAGCTCGGCCGGGTCGGTGTCGACCAGGCTCAGGTTGGTGGTGCGGGGTGAAGTCACTGAAGCTACTCCGGGCGGGCCGGGCCGGTCGCGGCGTCGCGTACCAGCGGTGAAGGTCTCCGGCGGAACCTACCTGCCGGACGTCATGGCTGTCCCGCCGACAGCGCCAGCGGGCTCCCGCCGATGCTAACCAGCGACGTTGCCCCCGGTAAGTTGCCACCCATGACCGACGTGACCTCCGACGCCGCCGCGACCCGGCTGCGCCGTTCCCCGCTGCACGAGCGGCACACCGCCGCCGGAGCCAAGTTCGCCCCCTTCGGGGGCTGGGAGATGCCGCTGGAGTACGCCGGCGGCGGGGTGCTCAAGGAGCACACCGCGGTGCGTACGGCGGTCGGGGTCTTCGACGTGTCACACCTGGGCAAGGCCCGGGTGAGCGGCCCCGGCGCGGCCGACTTCGTCAACTCCTGCCTCAGCAACGACCTGGGCCGGATCGGCCCGGGCCGGGCGCAGTACACGCTCTGCTGTGACGACGCCACCGGCGGCGTGGTGGACGACATCATCGCCTACCTCTACGCCGACGACCACGTCTTCCTCATCCCGAACGCGGCGAACACCGCCGAGGTGGTGCGCCGGTTGCGCGCCGCCGCGCCCGCGCAGGTGACCGTCACCGACGAGCACGAGGCGTACGCGGTGCTGGCCGTGCAGGGCCCCCGCTCGGCCGAGTTGCTGGCCGCTCTGGACCTGCCCACCGAGCACGGCTACATGAGCTTCTCCGCCGCCAGCCTGGCCGGGGTGGAGCTGACCGTCTGCCGTACCGGCTACACGGGCGAGCTGGGCTACGAGCTGGTGGTGCCGGCGGAGCACGCGGTAGCCGTCTGGGACGCGCTCTTCGCCGCCGGCGCGGCGTTCGAGCTGCGCGCCTGCGGGCTGGCCGCCCGGGACACCCTGCGCACCGAGATGGGCTACCCGCTGCACGGGCAGGACCTCTCCCTGGACATCAGCCCGGTGCAGGCCCGCTCCGGCTGGGCGGTCGGCTGGGACAAGCCGGCCTTCTGGGGCCGCGACGCGCTGCTCGCCGAGAAGGCCGCCGGCCCTCGGCGTACGCTGCGCGGCCTGGTGGCCGTCGACCGGGCCATTCCCCGCCCCGGCATGACCCTGCACGTGGGCGACACCCAGGTGGGGGAGGTGACCAGCGGCACCTTCTCGCCAACCCGCAAGCAGGGCATCGCGCTGGCCCTGCTGGACACCGACGCCAACCTCACCGACGGCGACGAGGTCGAGATCGACATCCGAGGCCGCCGAGCCCCCCTGAAGCTGACGAAGCCCCCCTTCGTAACCCCCTCAGTGAAGTAATCCCCGGCCTTGCCCCGGTGATCAAGAGGTTTGCGTCAGAATCTCGTCCGCACGTGACGCAAACCTCTTGATCAACGCGGGTGGGGGGTCAGCGGGACGGGGTTGGGGGTTCGCCGGAATCTAGGACTGCTTGGGTCCAGCCGCCTTCTATGACGCCTGTGGCGTCCAGGACGGCCCAGTCGACGACGTCGGACGTCTCCACGACCACGGGGGCGCCGATGCGGACGCTCTGGTCGGTGTTGGCGTCGCTGGCGCTCACGCCGACGATGCGCTCCGGGGTCTCCCACGAGGTGACGCCCGCCCAGACGTACTCCGGGCCGTCGTCACCGGGCAGGCCGTACTTCACCACCAGCTGCGACTCGGTGGGGAGTTGGCCGGCGACGAACCGGGCCCGCGCGTCACCGAGCGCGGCCCGGGCGGTGGCGACCGCACGGCTCATCGCGTCACCGGAGCGGGCGTAGCGCACGTCCGGCTGGATCCCGGAGAAGAGGGTCGCGCAGGCGGCGGCGTAGTAGCGCCCGTCCGGTCCGGGGTGCCCGGCCGGCGGGCGCAGGCTGAGGAACGAGTCGGCCTCCGGGTCGGTCGCCGGGTCCAGTTCGAGGCGGAGCAGCACCGGGGCGGTGGCGCCGTGCTGCTCCGGGTTGCCGTACGCCACCGCGATGTCGTGCCCGGTGACCGTGGCGAGCACCGGCAGTTGCACGAACGCCGGCACCTCCTCGCCGGTGAGCCCGTCGGTCCAGTCCCGCAGCAGTCGGCGGGCCGCCCCGGTCATCACCGCACCCCAGGCGCGGGTGAGGTGGTCGGGCACCCCCTGGGTCTGCAACTCCAGCAGACCGAAACGGCGGAGCCCCTTGGTGGTGAACCACAGGCCCTCGGTGTCCGACGAGTACGGCACCAGCACCCAGTCGACAAGTCGGACGCGGCCCTGCTCGTCGGGGAGGGAGCGCAGCGCGGTCGCCGGGTCGAGGAACTGGAGGCCGAAGACGTCCACCACGTCGCTGTCGACGGACTCCGCCACGGCGGCCGCGACCGCCCGGGCGGCCCACTCGTGCGCGGGCGGCCAACCGGGCCGGTACTCGGCCTGTACGACCACCAGGTGCGTCGCCGCCGCCAGCCGGGCCAACTGCTCCTTGGTGGCGCCGAACGCGGTGAGCAGGTCCGGCGGCAGCTCGGGGAACTCGGAGATCGGCCGGGTGTCGACGCTCATCAGCGGGCTGTCGAGCATCTGCCGGGCCAGCCCGTGCACCGGCTCGGCCAGCCGGCCGGTCAGGGCCGCCACCGCGGTCTTCGCACTGACCTTCGGTAGCCCCGCCATCGGCACCAGATAGGTCGCGCTGAGCGACTCCGGCACCGGTACGGGCAGGAAGTCGTCCGTGATGAGCATTGTGGGATCCCCCGGTGGCCGCGCCGGTGTTGTCGAGCCGAACGCTACCCGGCCCGCCGGGCCCGGTTCAGCCGGACAGCACCAGACCCAGGTAGACCAGCGTGGTGACCACCTCGACGGTGGCGCCGAGGACGTCGCCGGTGATCCCGCCGAGCCGGCGTACCACGTGGTTGAGCAGCGGTAGCGCGACGGCGATCGCGGCCACGACGGCCAGCGGCCCCTGCCACGGACGGTCCGGCACCGCGGGCACCGCCAGCAGCACGACGGCGACCGCGCCGGCGGCCACTGCCACCGGGCCGACCGTGCCGGCCACCAGCGCGCCCAGCCCGTCCGGCCGGGCCGCCGGCACTCCCCGCCGGCAGGCTACCGCGACACCGAGCCGCCCGGCCGCGGTCGCCGCGACCACCGCCGCGAGCCCTGCCGGCCAGGACCGACCGGCGAGGTCGGCGAGCGCCGCCGCCTGCACCAGGAGTACGACCACCAGGGCGACCACTCCGAACGGGCCGACGTCCGGCTTCTTCATGATCTCCAGGGCGGCCGCGCCCCGTCGGTACGAGCCGAGCGCGTCCACGGTGTCGGCCAGCCCGTCCAGGTGTAGCCCCCGGGTGAGCAGCGCGGCGACGCCGACGGTCACGCCGGCCGCCACAAGCGGGGGTGCGAGCGCGCCGGCCAGCAGCAGCACACCGGCCAACACGGCGCCGAGCAGCGCGCCGACCACCGGGGCGAGGGCCATCGCCGTGCCGGCGACCGGGCGGTCGATGCGCCCGGCCCGCACCGGCAGCGTGGTGAACGTGGTGAGGGCCAGCCGGGCTCCCGCGAGGAGCCGTGGCTCAGCCGGCACGCCAGCCCGACGCCGGCTGCTCGTCCGCCCCGGTGCTGGCCGGGCCCGGCCCGGCCGGCTCCGGCTCGACGAAGTCGGGCTCGGTGAGATCCGGGTCGGCGTAGCTCGGCTCGGTGTAGCTCGGGTCGGTGGACTCCGGCTCGTCGGTGGTCGGGTCGGTGTCGTCAGTGCCGCCCAGCGACGGGTGCACCGGCAGCGCGGCGGACAGCGCCAGCACCGAGCGCAGTAACGGCAGCGCGACAAGCGCGTTCGCGCCCTCGCCGAGATCCAGCCGCAGGTCGAGCAGCGGGGTGAGGCCCAGCACGTCGGCGGCGAGCCGCACGGCGGGGTGCCCACCGTGGTCGGCCAGCAGGCACCAGTGTCGGGCCTGCCCGGCCAGGTCACGGCTCACCATGCCGGCGGCCAACCCGACCGGTCCGTCGAGCAGCACCGGCACCCGGCGGGCGGTGGCGCCGAGCAGCACGCCGGTGGCCACGGCCACGTCGCCGCCGCCCAGCTCGGCGAGGATGTCCTTGGCGCCGCGCGACGAGCGCCGGGTGCGGTGCAGCGCGTCGCGGACCGCCGCACAGCGGATCATCCACGCCGCGTCGTCGATCTCGCCGGATTCGGTGATCACCCGGCCCAGCACGGCGGGCGGCTCCGCGCCCGCGGTCGCCGCGAGCACCGCCGCGGCCGCCGCCTCGGTGCCGGCGCCGCACGCACCGAGCACCAGCAGTTGTACGCCGGCGTCGGCGGCCTGCTCGGCCAACCGCCAGCCGTAGCGCAGCGCGGACTCCACCTGCTCCGGCGCGAGGGCCGGCTCGTCCTCGATCGGCCCGGAGGCCGGAGTGTCCACCACCTGGAGACTGGCGCCGCTCTCGGCGGCCAACCGCGCCAACGCGCCCCGGCCCGCGCGGGCCTGCGCGGCGCGGCGCGCCGACTCACCGGCGACGGTGCCGGCCGACGCCCCGCCGGCGTGGTCGCCGTGCAGCAGCAGCACCCGCACCGAGCCCCAGGCGGCGGGGATCGAGGTGCCCTGGGTGGCGGCGGCGAAGCCCACCACCCGGTCCAGTACGCCCAGCCCGGCGCCCGGTACGTCAAGCGTGGCCAGCCGGTCCACCGCCTGCGGGCCCGCGTACTCGTCGGGCATCGGCAGCTCCATGCCGGGCTGGATGACCAGCCCGGTGGCCACCATCGGCAGCGCCATGGTCGGTGCGGCCCACGGGTTGCCCTGCTCCTGGGCCGGGACGGCCGGCGCCGTGTGGGTCAGCACGTCGGGCAGCTGCACCTCGGGGGTCGGCTCGGCGTCGGCCAGGCTCGCCACGACTGGTGCGGCGGCAGCCGTCGGCGCGGTCGCGGTGGCGAGAGCGGCCGGCGCGGTCGCGGTGGCGCCCGGCTTGAGCCAGACCGGCTGACCGGCGACGACAAGCACGACCGCGTCGCAGGCGTCGGCGACCGCGCGGTTGGCCGCGCCCAGCGCGTCGGTGAACGCCCGGCCCAGCGGGGTGGTCGGCACCAGCGACAGCCCCACCTCGGGGCTCACCAGCACCACCCGCGCGGCACACCCGCGGATCGCCTCGGCCAGCTCGGCGATCGTCGCCACGTCGTCGGCGGGCTGGTGGTCCGGGTCGAGCAGCACGGTCACCCAGCCGCCCAGGTCGTCGACGAGCACCATCTCGTTGGGCTCGGCGGACTCGAGCACGTCTGCCAGCCGGCGCGGATCCTCGGTGGTCTCCTCGGTGGTCCAGCTGCCCGGCCGCCGGGCGCGGTGCGCCGCCAACCGGGTCGCCCACTCGGTGTCCTCCGGGTCGCCCTCGGGCGCGGTGGCGACGTAGCGGACCACCGGCGCGTCGGTGACCAGGGACTCGGCGAACTCGGACTTGCCGGACCGGATACCGCCGAGCACCAGGACCGTGTTCCACCCGTCTACGGACATGCCCGTACCTTAAGGCCGCCCGGGGTCGCGGTGCCTGCCGGCCCGGTGCTCCCGGCCGTTCAGTCGCAGTGTTCGAACCCGCTGCCGTAACTGACCCCGCCGGTGGAGCCGCCCCACTTGACGCACGTCCCGGCGGCGGTGGCCCGCACCGGCCCGGCGTAGTAGTCGAAGGACCCGCTGTCGGTGCTGCGGGCCCGCCCCTGCACCTCCAGGTACGCCGAGGCCGCCGACTTCGCGCCGACCGCGGTGTCCTTGAGGGTGACCACGCAGTTGGTGCCGGTGCCCGGGTGGTACAGCAGGAAGACCCGGCCCTTGCGCTGCCCGTCCCCGCCGGTCAGCGTCGCTGAGTCGATCACCTGGTAGCCGCTGCCGCACGCTTGGGCGGCCGTGTACGGGTTGGGCCGGCCCGACGGGGTGCGGCTGGGCGTCGGTCGGCTGCTGGTCGTACCGGTCGGTGTGCCGCCGGGCGTCGTGGTGCGCGGGTCCGGGGTGACGGTCGGCGCGTCGGTCCCTCCGGCGGAGCCGGTTGGCGCGGGGGACGCGGTGCGGCTGGCGCCGGGGGTGCCGCTGGGTGTGGGTCCCGAGGTGCTCGCACCTCCGTTGCCGAGCGCGCCGCTGTCCGGGGCGGCCGCCGATTCGCCGGCCAGCGCGGGCGGACGGTCCGCCCCACCCGGCTCACCGCTGGGCCGTAGGGCCGCCACGGCCACGGCGATCAGCGCCACGAGAGCGACCGCGCCGACCCCGATCAGCAGTGGCCGGCGCCGGCCGGACGACCCCTTCCGGAACACGTCCTCCCGGGTCGAGCCCGGCCCGGTCACCGGCGTGGCCGCGAGGCCTGCCGGCGTGGGCGCGGCGGCGGCCCCGACCGGCGCGGGCTGCCCGGTCGCCGTCGGCCCGGCCGGGGGCGGCGGCGCGGGGGTCGGTGCCGGCGACGGCGCGGAAGTCGGTGCCGGCGGCGCAGCGGCCGGGGTGACCGGAAGGGCCGAGGGCGTTCCGGGGGTGGGAGCGGCCAGCGCCCACGGTGGGCGGGCGGAGACCGGGATGCTCGCCAGGGTCGCGTCGCGGGCGTCGGCGGCGGCAGCGGCCAACTCAGCGGCGCTGCCGAACCGGTCCGTCGGACGCTTGGCCAGCGCGCGGGCCACCACGGCGGCGACCGCCGGTGGAGTGTCCGCCGGCAGCGCCGCCGGATCCTCCTGGGCGTGCCGCAGCGCCACCGCGAGGGGGTTGTCACCGTGGAAGGGCGGCTGTCCGGCAAGGCAGAAGTACGCCACCGCGCCGAGCGCGTAGATGTCCGTGGCGGCCGAGACCGGCTGCCCGGTGGCCTGCTCGGGGGACATGTACGAGGCGGTGCCGAGCACCATGTTCGCGGCGGTGAGCCCGGCCATGTCGCGGGACCGGGCGATGCCGAAGTCGACGAGCACCACCCTGCCGTCGGCCTTGACCAGCAGGTTGCCCGGCTTCACGTCCCGGTGCACGAGGCCGGCGAGGTGGGCGGTGTGCAGCGCGTCCGCGGCCTGGGCCAGCACCGACATGGTGGTGGCCGGATCCAGCCGCCCCACCGCGCGCACCCGGGCGGACAACGGCTCGCCCTCGACGTACTCCATCACCAGGTAGTCGACCTGGCTGCCGTCGTCGAGCGCGGCCTGCCCCACGTCGTGCACCGGGACGACGCCGGGGTGCCGCAGCGCGGCCAGCATCCGCGCCTCGGCCCGGAACCGGGCGGTGAACTCCGGATCGGCGACCAGCGACGGCAGCAGCACCTTCACGGCGACCTCGCGTTCCAGCAGCACGTCCGTGCCGCGCCAGACCGCGCCCATCCCGCCCGTCGCCACCCGCTCGCCCAGCCGGTACCGGTCGCCGAGCAGCACTCCCCGTGTCAGCACCGAGCCACCGTACCGGCCGGCGTCGATCCGATTGATCCACCCCGTGGGTCCGGCCGGGGCGAGCGAGCGGCCGTTGCGCGCCGGGCCGACTACGCTGGCGAGGGTTCGTCCCACGGGGACTTCAGCGGCGAGGGGAGACGCGGCATGGCGTGGAGCTGGCGGTACGAGGGCACGGACGGCCAGACGGTCGAGGGACCGGCGGAGTCGTTCGGCAGCCAGGCCGACGCCGAATCCTGGATCGGTCAGACCTGGCGGGAGCTCGCGGCGTCCGGCGTCACCTCGGTCGCGCTCGTGGAGGACGACCGGGTGGATTACCGGATGAGCCTGCTGCCCACGGCCGAGTGATGGCCTACGACCGCCCCGGCGGTGACGGGCTGGTCCTCGGCGTGCCCAAGGCGGCGTTCCGGCCCAGCCCGGTCTTCCTCGGCCTGGTCGCCCTCTTCGCGGTCACCGGGGTGCTGACCTGGAACGGGTACGGCAACACCCGGTTCAACGTGTTCCTCTTCGTCGTGTCCGGCTGGCTGGTGTCGCTCTGCCTGCACGAGTACGCCCACGCGGTGGTGGCCTACCGGGCCGGCGACCGGGACATCGCGCACCGCGGCTACCTGACGCTCAACCCGTTCAAGTACACCCACCCGCTGCTGTCGATCGTGCTGCCGGTGGTGGTGGTGCTGCTGGGCGGCATCGGCCTGCCGGGTGGCGCGGTCTGGGTGGACCGGCACGCCATCCCGGGCCGGCTGCGGCACACCCTGGTCAGCCTCGCCGGCCCGGCGACCAACGTGCTGTTCACGCTGGTGTTGGTGGCGGCGGTGCGGCTCGGCACCCAGTCGGGTGGTCCGGTGGAGTTCTGGGCCGGGGTGGCGCTGCTCGCCTTCCTCCAGCTCACCGCCAGCGTCCTGAACCTGCTGCCGGTGCCCGGCCTGGACGGCGGCAACATGATCCAGCCGTGGCTCAACCCGCAGTGGCGCAAGATGTACGACCTGTTCGCGCCGTACGGCTTCATCCTGCTCTTCGCGCTGCTGTGGAACCCGCGCATCGGCGGCTGGTTCTTCGACGCGGTCTTCGCGGTCGGCGACCTGCTCGGTCTGCCGTCGTGGCTCTACGCCACCGGCCTGGAGCTGATCCGCTTCTGGCAGAGCTGACCGGCCGGCCCGGCGACGGGCTGAGCGACGGGCTGAGCTGGGCCGGCCCGGCCGGCGCGAAACCCTCGCGCCGGCCGGGCCGGAACGGCGTCAGGGACGCTGCGCGGGGGACTCGGTCTTCGCCGGGTCCCGCTCGACGATCGGCTCGACGATGTCGTCGATCGCCTTGAGCAGGTCGGCGTCGAGCTTCACCCCGGCCGCCTTCACGTTGTCGTGCACCTGCTCGGGGCGGGACGCGCCGATGATCGCCGACGAGACGTTCGGGTTCTGCAGCACCCACGCCACGGCGAGCTGGGCCATGCTGAGCCCGGCCTGCTCGGCGAGGGGCTTGAGCTGCTGGACCCGGGTCAGCACGTCGTCGTTCATGAACCGGGAGATGAAGCCCGCACCGGACTTCTCGTCGGTGGCGCGGGAACCGGCCGGCGGCGGCTGGCCCGGCAGGTACTTGCCGGAGAGCACGCCCTGCGCCATCGGCGACCAGACGATCTGCCCGATGCCCAGCTCCTCGCTGGCCGGCACGACCTCGGTCTCGATGACCCGCCAGAGCAGCGAGTACTGCGGCTGGTTGGAGACCAGCGGGATGTGCAGCTCCCGGGCGAGCGGGTGGGCGGCGCGCAGCTGGGCGGCGGTCCACTCGGAGACGCCGATGTAGTGCGCCTTGCCGGAATGGACGACGTCGGCGAACGCCTCCATCGTCTCTTCCAGCGGGGTGCTGCTGTCGTAGCGGTGGGCCTGGTAGAGGTCCACGTAGTCGGTGCGCAGTCGGCGCAGCGAGCCGTTGATCGACTCCATGATGTGCTTGCGGGACAGGCCACGGTCGTTACGGCCGGGCCCGGTCGGCCAGTAGACCTTGGTGAAGATCTCCAGGCCCTCGCGGCGCTCGTTCTGCAACGCCCGGCCGAGCACGTCCTCGGCCCGGGTGCCGGCGTACACGTCGGCGGTGTCGAAGGTCGTGATCCCCGCATCGAGAGCGGCGCGGACGCAGGCGAAGGCGGCGTCCTCCTCGACCTGCGAACCGTGGGTGATCCAGTTGCCGTACGAGATCTCGCTGACCAGCAGGCCGGAACGGCCCAGGTGTCGGAATTCCATGTACCGACCCTAGCTCCAGTGGATCACCGGTGGCGACCGGCGACTCAGAGCACCGGGTTGGCGTCGGTGAGTAGCCGGTCGATCTCCTCCAGCACGCCGGCGCGGTCGCGGTGCACCGGGTCGATGAGCGGTACGCCGCGCCGGTCCAGCGCGCCCCACCGCCCGTTGCCGCTCTCGACCAGGAACGCCACCGGGTGGATGACCAGCATCGGGTGCGTCGGTGGGACCAGCACCGTCCCGGTGCGGTCCACCACGCCCCGCCGACCCGCCACGTCGACCACGGCGAGCCCCTCGTCGGTGAAGCCGTCGATCTGCTGGCCATCGGCCAACTCGGTGACGAAGCCGTGGTAGCGGGTGGGCACGACGATCCGGCCGGTCCGGTCGACCGCCCCCCACCCCTCGCGTCGCACCGCGGCCAGCCCGCGTCGGAACGGTCGTACCTCGGCGAAGTTGGGCGCGACCTGCACCACGCCGGTCGCGTCGATCGCCGTCCACCCGTTCTCGCCGACCACCCAGGCCAGGCCGTCGCTGAACGGACGCGCGGCCCGGAAGGACGGCGGGATCACCGTCGTACCGAGCAGGTTGATCAGCGACCAGCGGTCGGTGTCCGGCCGGCGGACCCAGGCCAACCCGTCGTGGAAGGGCTGCGCCTCGGCGTACCGGGCGGGGATGACCACGTCGCCGTCCTGGCTGGTGTAACCCCACAGCGGCCCGTCCCGGTCCGGCAACGGGGGCCGGTCCCGGTCGAGCACCTCGTCCCGACCCCGGGGGTACGGCCCGAAGCCATCCGCCTCGGCCCGGACGGTGACCGCGTCGAGGGCCACCCGGACCCGGTCCAGCAGTTCGGCGTCGCCCGCGCCGCGCAGGTCGAGCGCCTTCTCGAAGTGCTCGCAGGCCTCCATGAGCCGCCCCTGGTCGTAACACGACCGTCCGGCGTGCTCGTGCAGCGCGGCCCGCAACCGGTCCGGCAACTCGATCGAGTTGGCCTGGGCGAAGAGTTGGTCCGCCTCGGCGAAGTCACCGCGCCAGCGCAGCACGTGCGCCAGCCGGGCCTGGGCCAGCGCGGTCCGGCGCAGCTCGCCGGTGGCCTCGGCGTAGGTGAGGGCGAGCCGACCATCGGCCAGCGCGTCGTCCAGGTCGCCGAGGATCCGCGAGGCCACCGCCCGCAGGCTGAGCAGCCGGGCCCGGGCGCGGTTGTCGATCGCCGAGCCCAACTTCTCGGTCAGTCGTCGCCGGATGGCCCGCAGGTCGTCCGGCTCCGTCAGATCCTCGCGCAGGGTGACCGGGTCCAACCGCCAGCGGTACGCGGCCAGCACCTGCTCCGGGTCACCCGGGTCGGCCAGCGACGGGCGGGTCACCGGTGGTGCGTCGTCGGGTGGCGCGGACACCGGCACGTTCTCCGCGTCCGAACCGCTCCTCGGGCCGGGCACGGCCGAGGCGGGTGGCCCGGAGACCGGCACCGCCGATGTCGGCACGGCCGCCGGTGGCGCGGGGACGGACGCTGCCTCGGGCGCTGGCGGCGCGGAGACGGGCGCCGGCGGTGCGGAGACGGGCGCTGGCGGCGCGGAGACGGGCGCTGGCGGCGCGGAGACGGGCGCCGGCGGTGCGGAGACGGGCGCCGCGGCGGGCGGTGCTGTCGAGGCTGGCGGCGCGGAGATGGGCGCTGCCGAGACGGGCGCTGGCGGTGCGGAGATGGGCGCTGCCGAGACGGGCGCTGGCGGTGCGGAGATGGGTGCGGCGGGCATCGGCGACGCCGACGCGGGTGGCGCGGATACCGGTGACGCGGAGACGGGTGACGCGGTGGGCGCGGGTGGCGCCGAGGTGGGCGCTACGGAGTACGGCTGCGCCGACGGCGGCGCGGAGACCGGCGCCGCGGCCGGCGCTGGCGGTGCGGAGCTGGGCGCTGTGGAGAGGGGTGGCCCGGAGACGGGCGCTGACTCGGGCGCTGGCGGCGCGGATGTGGGAGCTGTGGCTGACGCTGGTGGCGCGGAGACGGGCGATGCGGGCGGTGCCGAGACTGGCGGTGCCGAGACGGGCAGGTTCGCGTCGTCCACAGACGTCACGGGCGGCGCAGCGTCGACCGACCACTCGTCGAACGGCGAGCCATCCGTCGGGCCTGTGCTCGGGGCGTCCGCGCTGTCCGCCCACTCGTCGTGGGGCGCGACCTCGTCCGTCGGGTCGGGCTCGACCGAGTCGGTGTCCTCGGCGGGCCAAGCGGTGGAGGACTGCTGGTCCACCTCCACCTCGGCTCCGAGATCGGTCTCGGCTTCGGCCTGGTGGTGCGGCATCTCGACGAAAGGTGCGCTGGAGACGGGCCGGTCAGCTCCCACCGATCCAGGGTGGAAGGCGGGCTGCGGGTCGTCGTCCAGTTCGTCCGCCCAGAGGCGGGGTGCACCGGAGACCGGGCGGGCGGGCGGCGCGGAAACGGGGAGGGCGGGCGGCGCGGAGACCGGGGCGAAGGCGTCGTCTGGTGTCGACGCGCTGGCGTGCTCGTCAACCAGGTCGAGGGCGTCGACCCTCGGTGTCGGCGTCTCCACGCTGGGTGTCGCGGAGAGGTCGGGGTCGCCGTCCGTCGACTCATCGTCGGCCGGGTCGAGCGACTGCTCATCCGTCGCCGGCTCGCCCTGCTCGGAGTCGGCGGGCTGAGCGGGGCTGAACCACGCTTCCGGCCCGCGGGTGCCCGGGACGTCGTCCGGCTCGCCAACGGGCGCCACCGGCTCTTCCGAGGGCGGCGGGGGTACGTAGCGGCGTGGCGTACCGGGGGCCAACGGAAGCACCGGCGCGACGTCCTCCGCCGACGGCTGCGAGGCCGCCGGAGCCGAGGCCGTAGGAGCCGGAGCCGCAGGGATCGGGTCGGCCCGGGGTGGGTCGGCCAAGGGTGGGGCGGGACGGGTCGCCGAGGGCTGTGGCGCCTGCCAGGTGGGTGGTGGGGCGACCGACGGGCGTGCGTCCGCCGCCGGGGCCGGCCGCTCCGGCGTGTACGGGCGTTGCGGCGCGGCCGGGCGATCCGCCGCCGGCGGCCGCTGCGGTGCGGCCTGTCGATCGGCGGTGTGCGGCCGCTCCGTGGCGGGCGAGCGGGGCGGGGAGACCGGGCGGCGGTCGGTCGGTGGGGTGCCGGGCAGCGGGTCGCCGACCCGACGGTCCGGCTCCGCGCCGCGTCGCTGGTCCGCCGGGCGGTCCCCGGTGCCCGGGCCGGGGTAACGCGGTGGCGGGGCGGAATGTGCCCCGGACGCCGGTGGCGGTTCGGCCAGCTGCCGGCGTCCCGACGCTGGCGGGGCATCCGACCGCTCGTCGGCGCCGGGCGGGTCCACCGGCGCGGGCAGGTACTCCAGCCGCAGGCGTGCGGCGGGTGGCCCGGAGACGGGCCGGTCGAAGGCGGGCGAGACCGGGGCAGCCGACACCGGTCTTTCCCAACCGGGCGCGGCAGGGGATACGGGCGCCGGCGACACCGGCCGTTCCGGGACGGCAGAGACCGGTCGGTCCCACTCGCGTGCGGCGGGGGAGTCGGGTGCCGGCGACGTCGGCCGTTCCGGGGGAGCGGGGACGGCTGACACCGGTCGGTCCCAGCCGCGTGCGGCGGGGGAGTCGGGTGCCGGCGACACCGGCCGTGCCGGGGAGACCGGGGCGGCCGACACCGGTCGGTCCCAACCGGGGGAGACGGGTGCCGGCGATACCGGTCGCTCGGGGGAGACCGGTGGGACCGGCAGGGCACGGCCGGACGCGGGCGGCGCCGTCGCGGCCGGGCGGACCGGTCGATCGTCGTACCGTGCCGGGGTGGCCGGCGGGCGCTCGTCGGGCCGGGACGGCGTGGCCGCCGGACGGTCGGGCCGGGCGGCCGGCCGCGACCCGACGCCCGGCTCGGCGCTGCGGTACGGGTCCGATGTGCGGTACGGGTCGGGGCTGCGGTGCGGGTCGGCGCGGTGTGGATCTGCGGTGCGGTGTGGGTCGGTGCCGTGGCCCGGCTCCCGGGTGCGGTCCTGGCGCACCGGACCCGGCGGGGGCCAGGGCAGACTGCCGTCCGGCCGTTGGCCCGGCTGCGGCCGGGCCTCGCGGTACGCGTCCTCACGAGGCGCGTCCTCGCGGTACCCGTTCTCGCGGTACGCGTCCGGGCGAGCCTGCTCGCGGGGTCGCCGGTCCGGGTACGCCTCGGCACGGGCCGCCGCCTCACGGGGCTGCTGCCGGTGCGGGTCGGTGTCGGGCCGACGCCGGTCGTCGTCGAGGCGGGGCTGGTCGGGCAGGTCCGGCTCGGGGCGCCGCCGTCGTCCACCGTTGGGTGCGGGTGCTGCCCCGATCCCCTCGTCCGCGCGGTAGCGCGGCTCTGGGCGGCGCGGGTCGTCGGCGGTCCGGTCCGGGTACCCGTCGGCGCGGTACCGCGTGCGGTCGTCCACCGGCGCCCACGGGTCGACCGCGTCGGCGATCCGGCCGTCGTGGTCGCGGGTGGGGCGGACGCCGTACCCGTCGCCGGGGTGCCGTTCGTAGCCAGCCGCCGGTCGTTCCGGTGTGCCGCGCCGACGTGGCGCGTCGCCCGGCTCGGGCACCCAGCCGGGTTCGGCCCGGGGCGCGGGCGAGACCGGCGGCGTGCCCCGGTAACCCCGATCCCGCTCGGTGGGCTCCTGCCGGGGACGGCGGCCGTCGTACCGCTCGGTGGTGGGCTGGTCCCGGTGCCAGGCGGCTTCCCGCGCGGGTGCCCGCTCGTCGGCGGGGCGTCGGTCGGACCAGGCGGTACGCCGGTCCGACTCGGGGGAGCGGCGTTCGTCGCGGCGGGGTGGCTCGGGCAGCGGACGACGGTACGGCTCGTGGTCGTAGTGGCGGGAGTCGGCGCTGTCGGGCCGGCCGTAGGCGGACGTGTCCGCGGAGCGCTCGTCGCCGCGGGGTCGGCCGTAGGTCGGTGTCTCGTCCGGCTCGTCGTCCACCCAGGAGCGGCCCGGGGGTGCCTGTTCCGCCGGTGGTTCGTCGGACCACGACCGGCCGAGGTAGGTGCCGTCCGGGCGGGTGGGGGCGAGCGGCGGCACCTCGGCGCGTCCGGACACCGTCGCCCGGCCCCGCGGCGGCGGCTGGTGCGGCATGCCGATGTCGCCGGGGTATCGCTGCCCGGGGAACTGGGGGTGCCACTCGGTGGTCGGTTCGACCACCCAGGACGGTTCGTTCGGGTCCGGCCACCGGTCGGTGTAGCGGCCGTTCATCCGTCGAGCCCGTCGCCACACCCGGCCGTCGGGCCGATCCTCGCCGGGGGTGAGCTGTCCGCAGCCGCCGTCGGATTACCGCTGGGCGTCCGGTCGCCGCCTGCCACGCCCCGGTGGCCGGCTCGCGTCCGCTCGCTCACGCGTTGTCACCTCGTTGCAAATTGTCGCGCTGGGGCCGCACGTGCCGGTCAGGTCGCCGCTCCGGCAGGCCGTGGCTGCGGATGGAGGGTAACGGCGTGGGCTCGCTCACCGCCACTGTGGTGCCGCCCACCGGCGCAAACGTTATCCCATTGGTTTCGGACATTTGGTCCTATAACCGAATCTGGACTCCGACCCTACCGCACTCGAAGACCACCTGGCCCCGACGGGACCGAAGGGCTCGTTCAGGGATGCTCCATGATGAGGACGGCGAAGGTGCCGGGAGCGAGCGCCTCGTAACGGTGCGGGGCGTCGCCGGGGAACGTGGCGTAGTCGCCGGGGTCGAGTTCGACAGGCGCACCCTCGGGCCCTACCCGCAGTCGGCCGGCGGCGACCACCACGTGCTCGATGCTGCGCGGGGTGTGCCCGTGGCCGGTCCGGACCGCGCCCGGTTCCAGCCTGATCAGGTAGACGTCCCGGCGCAGGTGCGCCGCGCCGGCGCTGAGCAGCTTTCCGCTGAAGTCGGCCTGCTCGGAGCGGACGTCGGGCCCGTCCCCAGCCCGGATGACCCGTACGGCGTCGTCGACGGGCTCCACCAGCCGGCTGAACGGCACCCCGAGAGCGACGCCCAGCGCCCAGAGTGTCTCCACGCTCGGGTTGCCGGTGCCCGACTCCAGTTGCGAGAGGGTGGACTTGGCCACCCCGGCCCGGCGGGCCAACTCGGTCAGCGAGATGCCGACCCGTTCCCGCTCCCGGCGCAGGGCGGCGGCGATGGTGGCCAGCGGGGCAGCCGGTTCCGAAGGCATGCCTTCGCTCCATTGGGTCGAACGTTCGGTCTGGCGAACAACGGCGACCCGTTCAGCATGATGAACGCACGACAGGATCCGCGCAGTTACGGCGAAACTGCTGCCTCCGAGGTGCCTGAGGCAGCAGTTTCGCTGATGGTGCAGGGATCTCGCGGGAGCCGGGGCTCAGACCTTGTCGCCCAGCTTCACCTGGGGCGCCGGAGCGCGCATCCGTCGGAAGGTGATTGACCGCATGACCGCGTAGAGGAAGAGCGAGCCCATCCGCTGGTCGGTCTTCGGGAAGCGCTCCCGGACCAGCTTGCTGATCTTGCGGCAGATCAGCACCGAGTCGACGACCACGCCCAGCGCCAGCGCGCCCCAGAGCACGTTGGAGACCAACCGGACCAGCGGCGGCATGGCCGCGTTCGACCCGACCAGCACGATCAGCGCGCCACCGAAGAACCAGGTGCCGACGGTACGCCGGGAGTCGACCACGTTGCGGGCCAACAGCCGCTCCGGGCCACGGTCGCGGGGGCCTCCCTCGCGGCGGAACTCCGATGCGGCCTCGGCGCGCAGTTGGCGGCGACGCTCCCGCTCCTCCTCCTTGGTGAGGGGGCGAGTGGGGCCGGCCGGGCGCCGGCCGGCGGTGGGCCGCTTGGGCGTCTCCCGACCCTTGGCCGGGGTGTAACCCCGGGGACGCTCAGCGGTCTCCTCGGGGGTCACCGAGGAGACGGCCTCGTCGACGAGGTCGGTGGACTTGCGGCGAAAGAGCGACGGCACGCGGCAAGGGTAGCCAACGGTCCGCGCCCGCTGCACATCGCGGTGCAACGGCCGACGGCTCCAGGTCGCAGCGCGACCTGGAGCCGTCGGAGGAAACGAAGGGTGACCGAGGTTACGGACGCTCGGCGTGCGCGCCCAGGTCGGCGAGCTTCGCCTCGAAGTCCTCGTAGCCACGGTTGATCAGGTCCACGCCGTACACCCGCGAGGTGCCCTCGGCCGCGAGCGCCGCGATGAGGTGGCTGAACCCGGCCCGCAGGTCCGGGATGACCAGGTCGGCGGCGTGCAGCTTGCTCGGCCCGGCGATCACCGCGGAGTGCTTGAAGTTGCGCCGGCCGAAGCGGCACGGGGTGCCGCCGAGGCAGTCCCGGTAGACCTGGATGTTGGCGCCCATCGAGTTGAGGGCCTCGGTGTAGCCCAGCCGCTGCTCGTAGACCGTCTCGTGGACGATCGACAGGCCGCGGGCCTGGGTCAGCGCCACGACCAGCGGCTGCTGCCAGTCGGTCATGAAGCCCGGGTGTACGTCGGTCTCCAGCGCCACCGCGTTCAGCTCGCCACCCGGGTGCCAGAACCGGATGCCGCCCTCCTGGCCGGGGTCGCCCAGCTTCGGTGCGCGGGCGTCGGTGACCTCGTACTCGCCGCCGACCGAGCGGAAGATGTTCAGGAAGGTCATCATGTCGGCCTGCTGCGCGCCCAGCACCTCGACGTGACCACGGGTCGCCAGGGCGGCGGCCGCCCAGCTCGCCGCCTCGATCCGGTCCGGGATCGGCCGATGCGTGTAGCCGTGCAGCTTGGGAACGCCCTGGATCTCGATCACCCGGTCGGTGTGGACCTTGATGATCGCGCCCATCTTCTGCAGGATGCAGATCAGGTCGATGATCTCCGGCTCCACCGCTGCGTTGCGCAGCTCGGTGACGCCCTCGGCCATCACGGCGGTCAGCAGCACCTGCTCGGTGGCGCCGACGCTCGGGTACGGCAGGGCGAACTTGGTGCCGTGCAGCCCGTTCGGCGCCGACAGGTGCAACCCCTCCGGCCGCTTGTCGACCGTGGCGCCGAACTCCCGCAGCGCCTGCAGGTGGAAGTCGATCGGGCGCGGGCCGATGTGGCAGCCGCCCAGGTCGGGGATGAACGCGTGCCCGAGGCGGTGCAGCAGCGGGCCGCAGAACAGGATCGGGATCCGGCTGGAACCGGCGTGCACGTTGATCTGGTCAGTGCTCGCGCTCTCCACGTTCGCCGGGTCGAAGACGAGCTCGCCGTCCTCGGTGCCGTCGGTCACCTTGACGCCGTGCAGGCCGAGCAGACCTCGCACCACCTCGACGTCGCGGATCTTGGGCACGTCGAACAGTCGGCTCGGGCTGTCGCCGAGCAGCGCGGCGACCATCGCCTTCGATACCAGGTTCTTCGCGCCGCGCACGCGGATCCGCCCTTCGAGCGGAGTGCCTCCGTGCACAACCAGGACGTCGTCGGTCAACGCAACCTCCAGCGCGTCGGTGCTGCCGTGTTGATGGTGGGGCGCCTGAACCTTCTCGCTACCCCGGATGCGGCCATGTCGAAACGGCCCGCGTGTGTCGTCGCTTGGGGAGCATAGCCCTCGGTGACGAAAAAGGACTCGGTCACATCGGCGTGTGTGGCATTAATCGGTGATCCGGCACTTTTGCGTACCAAGAGCGCTACGGATCGTGATCAGGACACCGTCGGCGGCGGAGTGTCCGCGCCGGGCAGAGCGAGCATCTGGTCCAGTGCGACCCGGGCGTGGTGCGCGGTGTCGACGTCCACCGTGATCTGGTTGACGACCCGCCCCGCGACCAGCTCCTCCAGGGCCCAGACGAGGTGCGGCAGATCGATCCGGTTCATCGTCGAGCAGTAGCAGACGGCCTTGTCCAGGAACATGATCTGCTTGTCCGGGTGCGCCAGCGCGAGCCGGCGGACCAGGTTCAGCTCGGTGCCGAGCGCCCACGCCGAACCGGCCGGAGCCGCCTCGATCGTCTTGATGATGTATTCGGTGGAGCCCACGTAGTCGGAGGCCGTCACCACCTCGTGCCGGCACTCCGGGTGAACCAGGACGTTCACCCCCGGCACCCGCTCCCGTACGTCGTTGACGCTGTCCAGCGTGAACCTGCCGTGCACCGAGCAGTGCCCCCGCCAGAGGATCATCTTGGCGTCGCGCAGCTGCTCCGGGGTGAGCCCGCCGCCGGGCTTGTGCGGGTCGTAGAGCACACAGTCGTCCAGCGACAGCCCCATCTCCAGCACCGCCGTGTTGCGGCCCAGGTGCTGGTCCGGCAGGAAGAGCACCTTCGACCCCTGCTCGAAGGCCCAGTCCAGGGCGCGCTTGGCGTTGGACGAGGTGCAGACCACACCGCCGTTGCGGCCCACGAAGCCCTTGATGTCGGCCGAGGAGTTCATGTACGTCACCGGCACGGTCTCGCCGGCGATGCCCAGCTCGGTAAGCGTGTCCCAGGCGGCCTCGACCTGACCCAGGACCGCCATGTCGGCCATCGAGCAACCCGCCGCGAGGTCGGGCAGGATCACCCGCTGGGTGTCGGTGGTGAGGATGTCGGCGCTCTCGGCCATGAAGTGCACGCCGCAGAAGACGATGTACTCCGCGTCCGGGCGGGCCGCGGCCTCCCGGGCCAGCTTGAACGAGTCGCCGGTCACGTCCGCGAACTGGATCACCTCGTCGCGCTGGTAGTGGTGCCCCAGCACGAAGACCTTGCTGCCCAGCTTCGCCTTCGCGGCGGTGGCACGGGCCACCAGATCCGGGTCGCTGGGCGCCGGCAGGTCGCCCGGACACTCGACGCCGCGCTCGGTGTCGGGGTCGCTGCCCCGGCCGAGCAGCAGCAGAGCCGTCGCCGTGTTGGAGGGTTCCACCCAGGTCGAAGTCACGTAGTCCATGGTCCCACAGCGCGAGCGCGACGCAGCTTCGCTCGGTGTGGGCTGCCACACTGCTCGGCATGCGCGTGCTGCTCTGCCCGGACAAGTTCGCCGGCACCCTGCCCGCACCGGAGGTGGCCGCCGCGGTCGCCGAAGGTTGGCGCACCGTCACCGACGGAGACGATCTGCTGATCCGGCCGCTCGCCGACGGCGGGCCGGGCTTCGTGGAGGTGCTCGCGGAAGCCCTCGGCGGCCGGCGGGTGCCGGTGTCGACGGTCGATCCGCTGGGCCGACCGGCGGCCGGTGAGATCCTGCTCACCGCCGACGGCACGACCGCCTATCTGGAGAGCGCGCAGGCGTGCGGCCTGCACCTGCTCTCCGCGGCCGAACGCGATCCGAAGGTCACCACCTCGTACGGGCTGGGTCTGTTGGTGGCCGCCGCGGTGGAGAGCGGCGCCCGCACGGTCGTGATCGGGCTGGGCGGCTCCGGCACCAACGACGCCGGCGCCGGAATGCTCGCCGCGCTGGGCGCGACCCCCCTCGACCAGGGCGGCGCCGCGCTGCCGTACGGCGGGGCGGCGCTGGCCGTCGTCGACGCGCTGGACGGCGCGCCTCGGCTGCGCGGCGTCCGGCTGGTCGCGGCCACCGACGTGGACAACCCCCTGCTCGGCCTGCACGGCGCCAGCAACGTGTTCGGCCCGCAGAAGGGCGCCGACCGGGCCGACGTGCTGCTGCTCGACGCGGCCCTGGAGCGTTTCGCGGCGGTGCTGGAACGGGACCTGGCCGGCTGCCCGGCGGGGCTCGGCGCGCTGCCCGGAGGCGGGGCCGCCGGCGGCATCGGCGCGGCGCTCCTCGCCCTGGGCGGCGACTGCGAGTCGGGGATCGGCCTGGTCACCCGGGCCACCAGACTCGACGCCGCACTGGACACCGCCGATCTGGTGATCACCGGTGAGGGGTCGTTCGACCACCAGTCGCTGCGCGGCAAGGTCGTCGCCGGGGTGGCCGGCGCAGCCCGCGACCGGGGAGTGCCATGCGTGGTGGTGGCCGGGCAGGTGAGCACCGGCCGGCGGGAGGCCGCCTCGGCCGGGGTGACCGACGCGTACAGCCTGGTGGAGCACTTCGGTGGCGAGGAGGGCGGCGGGCTCGACGCCGCGCTGAGCCGGCCTGCGGAGGGGCTGCGCGAGCTGGGCGCCCGGCTGGCCCGGCAGTGGAGCCGCTGAGCGTCCCGGCCGCTGGGACTGGGGCCGACCTGGGGCGGGGGTCACGCCACGCGGGTGAGCCAGGCCGAGGCGGCGTACGATCGGCTGAGGACCACAACCGGGAATCACTGGACGGCGTGCGACGTTGGCCAGTGCGTCCGGACCCAAACCGCGCAGGGAGACTTCCACGTGACCACGCCAGCGCAGACCGAGTCGACCGAGGCCCAGGCCCCTACTTCCGTCGTCCTCACCGACGTCGCGGCGCAGAAGGTCAAGGCCCTGATCGAGCAGGAGGGCCGCGACGACCTGCGGCTCCGCGTCGCCGTGCAGCCGGGCGGCTGCTCCGGCCTGCGGTACCAGCTCTTCTTCGACGAGCGTTCGCTCGACGGTGATGTCGTGACCGACTTCGGTGGTGTCGGGGTCGTCGTCGACCGGATGAGCGCCCCGTACCTTTCCGGCGCGACGATCGACTTCGCCGACCGGATCGACGCCCAGGGCTTCACCATCGACAACCCCAACGCGGGCAGCTCGTGCGCCTGCGGTGACTCGTTCAACTGAGTCACACCACACACACCAGCGACGATGGGGCCGTCCTTCGGGACGGCCCCATCGTCGTACCGGTCGGAGGTCGCACACCGGCCTGGGAGCGGTCCCCGAAGGGGGCCGTGGCGGGCTGGTTGCCGTTGTCCGACCGAGCGGTGACCATCGGGTTGCCGTGCCGGTAGGCTGACCGCGCCCTGCTCCCGACCCCGAGGGTTGACATGAAGATCGCCGTCACCGGCTCGATCGCCACCGATCACCTGATGAGTTTCCCCGGTCGCTTCGCCGACCAGCTCATCGCCGATCAGCTGCACAAGGTGTCCCTCTCCTTCCTGGTGGACGACCTGGTGCTCCGCCGCGGCGGCGTGGCGGCGAACATCTCCTTCGGGATGGGCCAGCTCGGCCTGCGCCCGGTGCTGCTCGGCGCGGTCGGCGCCGACTTCGCCGACTACCGCTCCTGGCTGGAGCGCCACGGCGTGGACTGCGACTCGGTGCACGTCAGCGAGGTGGCGCACACCGCCCGCTTCGTCTGCACCACCGACACCGACATGTGCCAGATCGCCTCGTTCTACGCCGGTGCGATGAGTGAGGCCCGCAACATCGAGCTGGCCCCGGTCGCCGACCGGCTCGGCGGTCTGGACCTGGTGCTGGTCGGCGCCAACGACCCCGAGGCGATGCTGCGCCACTCGGCCGAGTGCCGCACCCGCGGGTACGCCTTCGCCGCCGACCCGTCCCAGCAGCTCGCCCGGATGGGCGGCGAGGACGTGGTGGCGCTGATCGAAGGCGCCGAGTACCTGATGACCAACGACTACGAGAAGTCGCTGCTGCAGAGCAAGGCGCAGCTGAGCGACGACCAACTGCTGGACCTGGTCAAGGTGCGGGTCACCACGCTGGGCAAGCACGGTGTGGAGATCGCCGGGCGCGGCATCGACCCGATTCACGTACCGATCGCGCGGGAGATCCGGGCGGTCGACCCGACCGGCGTCGGCGACGGCTTCCGGGCCGGCTTCTTCACCGCGCTCTCCTGGGGAGTTGGCCTGGAGCGCGCCGCCCAGGTCGGCTCGCTGCTGGCCACGCTGGTCCTGGAGACCGTCGGCACCCAGGAGTACGACGTCCGCCGCGACCTGTTCGTCAAGCGGCTCGCCGAGTCCTACGGCGACACCGCAGCGGAAGAGGTTCGCCCCCACCTGCTCCCGTAACCCTTCCAGTTGGGTTGATCATGGAGTTGTGGTGGCCAAATGGCTGCCGTTCGCGGCGTTTGTCCCCCACCACAACTCCATGATCGACGCCGGGTGGGGCGATGGTGGGTCAGTGAGTGCGGCGGACGTCGTAGGCGGGGCCGTCTGGGCCGTCGACGGATCCTAGGTACTCCTGGCCGCGCATCCGGCACCAGGCGGGAATGTCGACCGCCGCCGCCGGGTCGTCGGCCAGCACCCGGACCACCGTGCCGACCGGCACCTCGGGCATCCGTCGCGCCGCCGCGATCACGGGCAGCGGACAGCGTTGCCCCCGGCAGTCGATCACCTCGTCCGGCATCGTCACAGCCCCACCACCCCGGCCTCGGCGCGCAGTCCGGCGACGATCCCGGGCAACTCGGTCAGGAACCGCTCCACGTCCGCCTCCGTCGTCTCCCGGTGCAGGCTGACCCGCACGTTGCCGTGCGAGAGCACCCCCATCGCCTCCAACACGTGCGACGGACGCAACGTGGACGAGGTGCAGGACGAGCCGGACGACACGGCGAAGCCCCGCCGGTCCAGGGCGTGCAGCAGCGCTTCGCCGTCGACGTACAGGCAGGAGAAGGTGACCAGGTGGGGGAGCCGGAGCACCGGGTCGCCCACCACCTCCACGTCGGGCACCTCCGCCGCGACCCGCTCCCGGATCCGGTCCACCAGGGCGGCCAGCCTGGTCGCCTCGGCCGCCGCGTCGGCCGCCGCCGCCCGCAGGCTCGCCGCCGCCGCCACGACCGCGGGCAGGTTCACCACCCCGGGGGTACGTCCGCTCTCCCGCTCGTCGGCCGGCCAGGGTGACTCCCAGCGGGTGCCCTTGCGCACCGCCAACACCCCCACCCCGGGTGGTCCGCCCCACTTGTGCGCGCTCGCCGTGAGCACCGACCAGCCGGCCGGCAGGGGCACCCGGCCCACCGACTGCGCCGCGTCCACGTACAGCGGCACACCCGCGTCGGCGCACGCGGCCGCCGCCTCGGCGACCGGCTGCACCGTCCCCACCTCGTGACTGGCGGTGATCAACGCGGCCAGCGCGACCCCCGGGGCCCGAACCGCGCTCGACCAGGCGGTCAGGTCCAGCCGGCCCAACCGGTCGACCGGCACCGCGGTGGCGGTCCCGCCCACGCCGACGTGCCGCTCCGCCGCGTGCAACACCGCCGAGTGCTCGATCGCCGAGTGCACCAGCGTCGACCCGACCCGGCGCCGCCCCGCCAGACCCCCGAGCACCGCGCCGTGGGCCGCGGTCGTACCACTGGGGGTGAAGGAGACCTCGTCGGCGCGGACACCGAGCGTCAGCGCGGTGGCCTCGCGGGCGGCGTCGAGCAGTTGCCGGGCCCGGCGGGCCTGCGTGTACAGCTTGCCCGGGTCGGCCCAGCCGTCGTCGAGCGCGGCCAGCAGCGCCTGCCGCGCGACCGGATGCGTCGGCGCGGCGGTCGCCGCGTCCAGGTAGACCGGGGATGCGCTCACAGACCTGCCTTCGTTCCCGGCTGCGGGGCTCGCAACCCCGGCGCACTCCTCGCGCTCACAGATCATTACGGTATCGCGGCGGTATGCCCAGGATGCCCCCGATGGGGGTCGGACAGTGACCCCACCACGGCCGAGCCCGTCATGGTCGAGTAATCTGCGACCGTCGGTGACGCCTTTGCCGCCGGTGCTGAGGAAAGACGCACCGCGGCGCGCTAGGGAGGCAGGACCAGGTGGTCGCAAGGAGTTCGGAGGTACGGCCGTCGGCCGTACGGCACAGCGCTTCCCCAGGGGTTGGTGGACGCCGGGGGCGTGGTGCTGGTCGCCTGGCCGGGCTCGGTCTCGGTGGCGTGGCGTTGCTGGTTCTGCTCACGGGCTGTGACGTCGGTCAGACGTTCCACGGCTTCGGCTGGCCGCAGGGCGGCATCTCGGCGGAGTCCAAGCGGATGTACGACCTGTGGATCGCCTCCTGCATCGCCGCGCTCGCGGTCGGCGTCTTCGTGTGGGGCCTGATCTTCTGGTGCGTCGTGCGCTACCGCAAGCGTGGCAACGCGCTGCCGGTGCAGACCCGCTACAACATGCCGATGGAGTTCCTCTACACCATCGCGCCGATCCTGATCGTCTCCGTGCTCTTCTACTACACGGCGATCGTGCAGACCGACGTCGACAAGCTGTCGAAGAACCCGGACGTCACGGTCGAGGTCGTCGCGTTCAAGTGGAACTGGCAGTTCAACTACCGCGACGGCCAGGGCACGGAAGCCCGCACCACCGCGTCGACGCTCGGCACCAGTGAGGTCATCCCGGTGCTGGTGCTGCCGACCAACCGGTCCATCCGGTTCGAGGAGACCAGCCGCGACGTCATCCACTCGTTCTGGGTGCCGGAGCTGCTCTTCAAGCGCGACGTCATGCCGGGCAAGATCCGCAACGTGTTCGAGGTCTCCAGCCTGGATGCCGAGGGTGCCTACGTCGGGCGCTGCGCCGAGCTGTGCGGCAGCTACCACGCGTTCATGAACTTCGAGCTGCGGGTGGTCTCGCCGGAGAAGTACGACCAGTTCCTGGCGGCCAAGCAGAGTGGCAAGTCCACGCAGGATGCGCTGTCCGCGATCGGTGAGCAGCCGTACGCGCAGACCACGCAGCCGTTCGACACGCGGCGGACGCAGGACAACTTCAACCCGGACGACGTTCCGGCCCGCACGGGAAGCTGAGGCAGCCGCATGAAGACCGAGTGGCGTATCTTCCTGATCATCGCCGGGTTCCTCTTCGGTGCCACCATCCTCTACGGCGCCTGGACGAACGGGGAGTCGGGCGGCGTCGAGTGGGTCGGCACCGTCGCCCTGCTGCTGTCGTTCCTGCTCTGCTCGATGTGCGGTGGCTTCTTCTGGTTCGTCTCCCGCCGTATCGATCTGCGCCCGGAGGACCGCCCGGACGCCGAGATCGCCGACGGCGCCGGCGAGGTCGGCTTCTTCAGCCCGGGCAGCTACTGGCCGTTCGGTCTGGCGCTGGCCGCCGCGATCGCCGCGCTCGGCATGGTGTTCTGGCAGTTCTGGCTGATCGGCGCCGGCCTGCTGGCCGTCGTCTTCGCCGCCTGCGGGCTGCTGTTCGAGTACTACAGCGGCACCCGGCGCACCGCCGAGCACTGACCCACCCGGTCGCCGTCGCGACCGACCCGCACGACGAAGGCCCGTTCCCCGAGGGGAGCGGGCCTTCGGTCATGCGCGGCACCCGGTGGGGTGGTGCGGCGGTCAGGCGGCGTGGCGGCGGGCGGGCTGACGGCGGCGGACGGCCAGCCGGGTGACCGGGAAGGCGAACGCGCCGACCACCACGGCGGCGCCGCAGTCGGTGCAGATCAGCTCTGGACAGTCGGTGCCGTGGCCGTCGACGCAGGGCGGCGCCTCGAACAGCGCCACGCCCTCGCAGACGTCGCAGTAGAGCTCGCGATGCGACACGGGCGTCTCCTCTCGATACCAGGCGGACCACCCCCGGATGCGACAACGACGCACCGACGGCAGCAGAGAACCACTCAGCTGTAGTTTCCCAGACGGGTCCGACAAATCTCCGCGCCGACGGGTCCGGCGAGGGCGGGGTCAGGCGGTGGCGGTCTCGATCCAGCGGTCCAGGGTCGCGGCGGCCGCGCCGGAGTCGATCGCCTCGGCCGCGCGGGCCAGGCCGGCGCGGAGCGCCTCGGTCAGGTCGCCGTCGAGTGGGCCCTGGGTGGCGAGCGCCGCCGCCGCGTTGACCAGCACCGCGTCCCGGACCGGGCCCGTCTCGCCGGCCAGCAGGCGACGGGCCACGCCCGCGTTGTACGCGGCGTCTCCGCCGCGCAGGTCCGCCAGGGTGGCCCGGGGTACCCCCAGGTCCGTCGCGTCCAGCACGGCCTCGCGTACGGTGCCGCCCTGGGCCGCCCAGACCCGGGTCGGCGCGGCGGTGGTGAACTCGTCCAGCCCGTCCTCGCCGCGCATCACGATCGCCGAGTCGCCACGGGCCGCGAACACGCTGGCCATCACCGGGGCCATCCGCAGGTCGAAGCAGCCGACCGCGCCGGCCCGGGGGCGGGCCGGGTTGGTCAACGGGCCGAGGAAGTTGAAGAAGGTGGGCACGCCCACCTCGCGCCGAACCGGGCCGGCGTGCCGCATCCCGGGGTGGAACCGGGCCGCGAAACAGAACCCGATACCGGCCTCCTCGACACAGCGGGCGACCTGCTCCGGGCCGAGATCCAGCGGGATGCCGAGGAACTCCAGCAGGTCCGCGGTGCCGCACAGGGAGGAGGCGGCCCGGTTGCCGTGCTTCACGACGCGGACCCCCGCACCGGCGACCACCAGTGCCGTCATCGTGGAGATGTTGACCGTGTGGGCGAGGTCACCGCCGGTGCCGACCACGTCGAGCGCGGTACGGCGCAGCTCCTCGGGGAGCGCCACCGGGACCGCGCGACCCAGCATCGCCTCCACCAGGCCGGCCAGCTCGGCGGGAGTCTCCCCCTTGGCCCGCAGCGCCACGGCGAAGGCGGCGATCTGCGCCGCGCTCGCCGAGCCGGTCATGATCTCGTCCATCGCCCAGGCGGTGTCGGCGGTGGAGAGTTCGTCACCGCGCAGCAGCGCGTTGAGCAGGTGCGGCCAGGTCCGATCGCCCATGGCGGGCCTCCCGAGCATGCGAAGTGCGGGTGGGCTGGAACCGGCGCCGAGGAGATCCGGCGCCGTGGGGGGTGCCGGAGGAGCGTGGGACGTCA
This sequence comes from Micromonospora sp. NPDC050784, assembly GCF_044456765.1. Lineage (NCBI taxonomy): Bacteria > Bacillati > Actinomycetota > Actinomycetes > Micromonosporales > Micromonosporaceae > Micromonospora > Micromonospora sp. NPDC050784. Next base: position 301,015 of record NZ_JBITGG010000006.1, read on the forward strand.
GGCGGGTGCGTGCGTCCGCAGCAACTCGGCCACCGTGCCGCCGGTGGTCACCGGGTCGAGCGGGTGCACCAGCGTCGCGTCGACCTCGGCGTACGCGGCCAGCCATCGGTCGGCGGCGCGGGCGATCACCAGGCAGGTCGGGGGAGCGTCGTCCCGGTCGTCCTTGATCTGCCGGGCGATGCCGATGCCGCCGCCCGGGCTCGCCTCACCGTCGAGCAGCAGCAGGTCGATCTCGTAGTCGTCGACCAGCCGGATGGTCTCCGCGTAGGTCGACGCCTCGACGAACTCGATCTGCAGACCGGGCGCGGGCCGGGTGCCGACGGCCATCCGCATCCGATCACGGACCTGCGGGTCGTCGCTGTAGAGCAAAACGGTGCAAAGACGATCGCTCATGGCTGGCCTGACTCCCACCTCGTAGCTGCTCGCAGATCGTACCGGTCGGCGTGACGTAGCCGACATCCCGCCCGGCGTCGCGCGTCGGGGCGTACCGTCCGGGCAGCTCAGGCGGGCGCGGCGTCGGCGGCGCGGTCGCGGGCCTCCTGGCGGTCCAGCTCGCGGTCCACCCGGCGGGCCTCCCGCTCGGACTGCTTGACCCACTGCACCACCAGCACGGCGAGCATGGTCACACTGACGAACTCGCCACCGGCCCAGAGGATGCCGCCGGCGACCACCTGGTCCTGCCAGGGGTCGACCCAACCGAGGTTGAGCGACGGGTACCAGTCGCCGCCGAAGAGCGTGCTGCTCTGCATGATGGTGAGGCCGAGCACGGTGTGGAACGGCACGGAGAGCAGCATCAGCAGCGCACGCGCCGGGTACGGCCAGCGGCCGGGCAGCGGGTCGAGGCCGAGCAGCGGCCAGAAGAACACGCAGCCGGTCATGATGAAGTGCGCGTGCACCAGCTCGTGCGCCCAGGCGTGTTCGAGGGTGAAGCGGTACAAATCACTGAAGTACAGCACGAACGGGTTGACCACGAAGATGGCGAACGCCACCAGCGGGAAGCTGTAGACCCGGGCGACGCGGCTGTGCACGATCGCGAGCAGGCGCTTGCGCGGACCGACCGGCAGGGTCCGCAGGGCCAGGGTCATCGGCGCGCCCAGCGCCAGGAAGATCGGCGCCACCATGGACAGCACCATGTGCTGGATCATGTGCACGGACAGCAGCGCGGTGTCGTACGCGTGCAGCCCGCTGACCGTGACGAGCGCGATACCGCCCAGGCCGGGGCCGAGGAAGAACACGGTACGGGCGACCGGCCAGCGGTCGCCCCGCAGCCGCAGCCGGTACACCCCGTAGAGGTACAGGCCGGCGGCGAGCACCAGGCCGAGGGCCAGCCAGCTGTCCAGCCGGGTCTCGCTCAGCACCGCGCCGACGGTGAACGGCGGCGGGGCCGAGGTGGCGGCGAAGATCGGATCGACGTGCAGCACGCTTTTCAGGCTAGGCCAGGCGAACCGGACCCTGACGCTCGGGCCACGGAAGGCGCAGGTTTGCCACCCCGCTGATCGCCGGCCCCGGTCAGGGGCAATAATGACGGCGTGACTGCGGCCCCAGCCATTGACAAGAGCCGGATCCACTCTCTGACCCGACCGAACATGGTCAGCGTCGGGACGATCGTGTGGCTCTCCAGCGAACTCATGTTCTTCGCGGCGCTGTTCGCGATGTACTTCTCGATCCGCGCGGCTGCGCCGGAGCAGTGGGAGAAGCACACCGAGGCGCTGAACATCCCGTACGCGACCACCTTCACGGTGATCCTGGTGCTGTCCTCGGTGACGTGCCAGCTCGGCGTCTTCGCGGCGGAGAAGGGTGACGTGCACGCGCTGCGGCGCTGGTTCACCGTCACCTTCGTGATGGGCCTGATCTTCGTTCTCGGCCAGCTGAACGAGTACCGGCACCTGGTCGCCGACGGCATCAAGATCAACGGAGACGGGTACGGGTCGGTGTTCTACCTGACCACCGGCTTCCACGGCCTGCACGTGACCGGCGGTCTGATCGCCTTCATCATCTTCATGGTCCGCACGACCATGGGCCGGTTCACCCCGGCGCAGGCGACCTCGGCGATCGTCGTGTCGTACTACTGGCACTTCGTCGACGTCGTGTGGATCGGGCTGTACGCCATGATCTACTGGCTCCAGTGATCTTGCGCGTCACATTCCGCGCTGCTGCTCCGTCCCCTGAGACAGGTCCAACCGGTTAAGGACACCGCTCATGACTTCTGACAACGACCGCCGACGCGGTCTGCTCGCGCGGTTGCGTGAGCGGCCCGCCGCGCGCAGCAGGGGCCGCCGCCGGCTGGGCGCCGCGGTCCGGCTGATCGCCGCGCTGATGCTCGCCGGCGGCGCATACACCGTCTTCGCCCCGGGCGCCCAGGCGCAGGACAACCCGCAGCTGACCGGCGCCGCCGCCGAGGGCAAGGCGCTGTTCGACGTGAGCTGCGTGACCTGCCACGGCCGTAACGCCCAGGGTGTCGAGGGCCGCGGGCCGAGCCTGATCGGCGTCGGCGCGGCATCGGTCGAGTTCCAGGTCAGCTCCGGGCGGATGCCGCTGGCCCGCCAGGAGGCCCAGGCGCACCGCAAGCCCCCGCTCTTCACCGACGAGCAGACCCGCCAGCTGGCCCAGTACATCCAGGAGCTCGGCGGCGGCCCGGTCGTGCCCGACGGCGACGACCTCCGTGAGGACGGCAACATCGCGGCCGGCGGTGAGCTGTTCCGGATCAACTGCTCGCAGTGCCACGCCTTCGGTGGTGGCGGCGGCGCGCTCTCCTCGGGCAAGTTCGCCCCGAGCCTGCACCCCGCGACCGACCGCCAGATCTACGCGGCGATGCTGAGCGGCCCGCAGAACATGCCGGTGTTCGGCGACAACCAGCTTCGGCCGGAGCAGAAGGCCGACATCATCGCCTACATCCAGGAGACGCTGAAGCACGACCAGGACCCGGGTGGGTTCAACCTCGGGCGGTACGGCCCGTCCACCGAGGGCCTGGCGATCTTCCTGGTTGGCATCGTGGCGCTCGTCTTCGCTAGCCTGTGGATTGCGGGTAAGTCGTGACCGAGCAGGCCATCCGAATCAGTGCTGTGGTGCCGCTCGGCGCCACCCGTAGCGAGGTGACGGCATGAGCACCCACACCGAGCACCAGGCCCCGCAGGGCCAGGAGCCGCTCGACGTGAACGACCCCAAGCTGACCCGGTTCGACATCGTTCGTGAGGGCGCGCGCCGGGACGACATCGAAATTGTCCACTACGAGCCGCAGGTGCTGCCGGGCACCAAGGCGGAGCGTCGGCTGACCCGGGTGGTCGCCGGCTTCTTCCTGATCACCGGCCTGGCCGCGACCGCCTTCCTGGCCATCTACATCTGGTGGCCGTGGAAGTACGAGGCGGGCCGGGGCGGCGACAAGTTCTACACCCCGCTGCTCGGCTTCACCCTCGGCGTGGCGCTGCTCGCCGTCGGCTTCGGCATCCTGACCTGGGGCAAGAAGTTGCTGCCCAAGGAGGTCTCGATCCAGGACCGGCACGAGGGCCAGGTTGACGAGGAAGGCCGCACGATCACCGGCCAGACCATGCTCTACATGGCGGACGAGCTGGGCGTGAAGCGTCGCCCCCTGCTCGGCATCTCGCTGCTGGCCGGTCTCGCGCCGGTCGCCGCGGTCGCCGCGGCACCGCTGGTCGGCGGGCTGATCTCGCAGCCGCACAAGAACAACCAGATGTTCACCACCGGGTTCGCCGCCGCCGAGGGTGGCCAGCGGATCCGCCTGGTGCGCGAGGACGGCCGGCCGATCCGCCCGGCGGACATCAGCACCGGTGGGCAGCTGACCGTCTTCCCCGGCATCGACCACGGCGTGAGCAACAGGCACGCCGACTCGCCGACGCTGTTGATCCACCTCCGCGACTCCGACGCGCAGGAGTCGCGCCGGGCCAACGAGCGGGTCGGCCACGGCGACTACATGTGGGGCAACTACGCGGCGTTCTCCAAGATCTGCACGCACGCGGGATGCCCGGCCAGCCTGTACGAGCAGCAGACCAACCGGCTGCTCTGCCCGTGCCACCAGTCCCAGTTCCTGATCACCGACAACGCCCGGCCAGTCTTCGGCCCCGCCAGCCGGCGGCTGCCGCAGCTGCCGATCGAGGTGGACGCCGAGGGCTTCTTCGTGGCGAAGTCCGACTACACCGAGACCGTCGGGCCTGATTTCTGGGAGCGGCCATGAAGCGTCGAAAGTTTGACCTTGCGGCGACGCCGGGCAAGGCCGCGGTGGGAGTGGACGACCGCTTCGCGGTGGCCACCCCGCTGCGCAAGCTACTGAACAAGGTCTTCCCGGACCACTGGTCCTTCCTGCTCGGCGAGATCGCGCTGTTCTCGTTCATCGTGCTGCTGCTGACCGGTGTGTTCCTCACCTTCTTCTTCGAGCCGGCGATGACCGAGGTGGTCTACGACGGCAGCTTCGCGCCGTTGCAGGGCACCCCGATGTCCGCCGCGTACGCCTCCAGCCTGGACATCTCGTTCGATGTCCGCGGCGGTCTGGTGATGCGGCAGATGCACCACTGGGCGGCGCTGCTGTTCATGGCCGCGATCGTCGTGCACATGCTGCGGGTGTTCTTCACCGGTGCCTTCCGCAAGCCGCGCGAGACCAACTGGATCATCGGTTCGCTGCTGTTCTGGGTCGGCTTCCTGGCCGGCTTCACCGGCTACTCGCTGCCGGACGACGGCCTGTCCGGCACCGGCCTGCGGATCGCCTCGGCGATCATGCTGTCCATCCCGGTGATCGGCTCCTGGGTCACCTCGTCGATCTTCGGCGGCGAGTTCCCGGGCACGATCATCATCAGCCGGTTCTTCATCGCCCACGTGCTGCTCATCCCGGGTCTGCTGGTCGCGCTGATCAGCGTCCACCTGGGCCTGGTCTTCAAGCAGAAGCACACCCAGTGGCCCGGCCCCGGCCGGACCAACAACAACGTGGTCGGCGAGCGGATGTTCCCGCGGTACGCGTTGAAGCAGGGCGGCTTCTTCATGGTCGTCTTCGGCGTCATCGCGCTGATGGGCGGTCTGTTCCAGATCAACCCGATCTGGCTGTTCGGCCCGTACGAGGCGTGGGTGGTCTCGGCCGCCAGCCAGCCGGACTGGTACGTCATGTTCCTCGACGGGTCGACCCGACTCATGCCGGCCTGGGAGATCCCCATCCCGATCGGCGACGGGTACGTCATCCCGCCGCTGTTCTGGCCGACGGTCGTGCTGCCCGGGATCCTGGTGGGCCTGTCGACGATGTACCCGTTCCTGGAAGCCCGGCACCTCAAGGACCGCAAGAGCCACAACCTGCTCGAGCGTCCCCGGGATGCTCCGGCCCGGACCGCCGTCGGCGCCATGGCCGTCTCGTTCTACATCGTGCTGACGCTCTCCGGCGCCAACGACGTGATCGCGGACAAGTTCCAGATCAGCCTGAACGCGATGACCTGGGCGGGCCGGATCGGCCTGCTGGTGGTCCCGCCGCTGGCGTACTACGTCACCTACCGGCTCTGCCTGGGTCTGCAGCAGCACGACCGGGAGGTGCTCGCGCACGGCGTGGAGACCGGCATCATCCGGCGCCTGCCGGACGGCCGGTTCGTCGAGGTGCACCAGCCGCTCAGCGCGTCCAACGGGCACGCGGACGGCCACGGCCAGCTGGACTACGTCGGCTGGGTCGTGCCGAAGAAGATGAACCGGCTGGGGGCCCTCGGCCCGGCCATCCGGGGCTTCTTCTACCCGATCGAGAAGCCGGTCGAGGCTCCGGTCTCGCCTGGGCACCCGCCGGTCGAGGCCCGACCCGAGCGCGAGGAGATCACCAGCGGCGAGAGCCGCCGCTGACCGCCCGATCGCACCGTTACGGGGCGCCCGCCGGATTCCGGTGGGCGCCCCGTCGTATCCGCACCCCCCCGCCCATCCGACCAGGAGTCGGACGGCCACAGCGGGACCGGTCGACCCCGCGCGACGGGCGATCGCAGGAATAACCCCGGTGAGCCGGGTATCCGTGCGGTCCAACGTCTCAAGGGGGGGAAGCATGTTGGGTATCAAACGCCTCGGCCTGTTGGCCGCGCTGGTACTGGTCGGTGTCGCGCCGGCTGCGGCCGCGCAGGCCGCGGCACAGCCGTCAACGCAGGACACCCAGTACCTGCAGGCGGTACACCAGGTCAACCTGTTCGAGATCACCGCTGGTGACCTGGCTCAGCAGAAGGGTCAGGACCAGGGGGTCAAGGACCTGGGCGCGATGCTGAAGACCGACCACACCCAGCTGGACCAGACGGTGCAGCAGACCGCGTCGCAGCTCGGGGTGGAACTGCCGAACGAGCCCAGCGCCGATCAGCAGGCGGTCATCGACAAGCTGAACAACGCCAGCGGCGCGGAGTTCGACCGGCTCTGGGTGACCAGTGAGCTGGCCGGCCACGTCCAGGCCATCCAGGCCACCCAGACGGAGATCTCGCAGGGCTCCGAGCCGACGGTGGTCCAGTTGGCGCAGACGGCGCTTCCGACGCTGCAGACGCACTACGACGAGTTGGTGGCGCTCGCCAACAAGTTGGGCGTCCCGGTTCCGCAGACCAGCGCCAGCGGTACGCCCAGCCCGGGCGGCACCGGCACTGAGTCGCCGGCTCCGGGCGGCACCGGCACCGAGTCGCCGGCTCCCGGTGGGACCACCGAGTCCCCGGCTCCGGGCGGCGGCAGCACCGAGGTACCGGCTCCCAGCGAGAGCTGACGTAGCCACCGCAGACGGCCGGTCCGCCCCACGGGGTGGGCCGGCCGCCCTGTGCGCCGTGGGGCCGGCACGGGCCCCGGAACGGCGGGCGGGTCAGTCGGCGCTGGCCAGGCCGATCGCGAACGCCTCCTCCAGGTCGTGCTGCGAGTACGCCCGGAAGGCGATGTGCGACTCGGTGTTGAGCACGCCCGGGACCTTGGAGATGCTGCCCGCGATGACCTGGGCGATCTGGTCGAACTCGCGGACCCGGACGATGGCGATGAGGTCGACGTGCCCGGCCACCGAGTAGACCTCGCTGACACCGGGAAGGTTGGCCAGGTTCTCCGCCACCTCGGGGATCGCATCGGTGGCGCAGTCGATCAGCACGATCGCGGTGATCACGGGGCATTTCTCCGTTCGTCGGCGTCGTCGCCCATGCTAGATGTTCCCGCCCGAGACCGGAGGCGGGAGCCGTCGGGGCTCAGCCCTGGGCGGGGCAGGGCACGGTCAGGTCGCTCCCGGCCCGGATCACGTTCCGCAGCCGCTCACCGGCACGTACGGTCGCGCCCGGCCACACCACCGTGCGGAACACGTCGCCGTCCACCCGCGCGCCCGCGCCGACGACCGACTCCACGCAGCGGCCGGTCACCGTCGCGGACTCCTCGACGAGAGCGCCGCCGGCCGCGGCGTGCAGGTTGGCCGCCAGGTAGTCGGCCGGGGTGCCGGTGTCGATGAAGGTGCCCGGATAGGGCACCACCGTCAGGGCGCCCGCCGCCTCGGCCGGACGCCACACGGCGCGGACCAGGTCCGAGAAGACGACCGGCAGGTCGCGGACCAGCCGCCAGGGCAGCAGCGAGAAGCCGGTGAAGCAGTGCCCGGCGAAGGTGCCCGGCGCCGCCGGGTCCGCGGCGGGCTGGCCGAGCAGGCGTACGGTGTGCCCGTCCCAGCCGGCGAGCAGGGCGGCCACGTCCGGGCCCGGGGGAGCAGCCGGGTCGGCGAGGTACGCGTCGGCGTTGCCGACCAGCACCGGCCGCCCGTCGATCCAGTCCCGCAGGTTGGCCACCCCGCCCGCGGTGCCCAGCGGGTCGCCCGGCTCCACCGACAGGTGCGCGCGGTCACCGACGTGCGCCACCACCTGGTCGCCGAGGTAGCAGGCGTTCACCGCGACCCGGTCGGGACCGGTCAGGCCCAGGCCGGCCAGCCGCGCCAACGCCCGCTCCAGCAGGGGTACGTTGCCCACCGGGCAGAGCGCCTTGGGGACCCGTTCGGTGAGCGGACGCAGCCGCGTGCCCTCGCCGGCGGCCAGCACCACCGCGCACAGCTCCGCCGGCACACCGGCCGTACCCGTCACGGGGTGTCGTCGGGCACCGGTGGCGGGAACTGCCCGGCCAGCGGCCCGATGTCGTAGTAGGCGAGCAGCCGGGCCGTCGGCCAGGTCAGCTTGGGCAGGTCGTCCAGGGGGTGCCAGGTGGCCTCGAAGACCTCCCCACCGTCGACGGTCAGCTCGGTGCTGGACGCCGGCACCTCGGTCTCGAAGACCATGTCCACCCAGCCCTTGGCATGCACGATCGCGTTCGGCACCGCCGGACGCAGCCGGGACGGAGGGAGCCGGACGCCGGACTCCTCGAACAGCTCACGTGCCGCGCCCACCACCGGGGCCTCGCCCCGGTTGAGCAGGCCGGCGGGGAGCGACCAACCCTTGCCGGGCGGCTGGCGCAGCATGAGCAACCGACCCGCGCCCGTCGCCTCGGAGTCACGGACCAGGGTCACCGCGCCGACGATGTACTTCGGCACGGCCAGCCGGACCAGGCGCCGGCGCACCGGCAGCGGCAACCGGTAGAAGGCCTGGTAGAAGAGGGCCCGACCGGTGGCGCGGGAGCGGGGGATCATGACTCCAGGCTAGTGGTCACGAATGTCCTTCGGACGCGCCGGGGCCCGCCGGGTCACTGTCGATGGTCGACCAGGTCGATGAGCTGGCGGACCACGGTGTCCGGTTCGATCACCCGGTCGAAGACCGCGACCAGCAGGGTCTCCAGGTCGGGGTAGCCCAACTCCTCGGAGAGGCGCAGCAGCGGCAGGTCACTGGCGAGGCCCCGGTTGTGCTGGCGCAGGGCGAGCCCGATGGTGGCCCGACCGAGGCGTACCTTGTCGCTGATCGTGATGCCCGGCTCGGTGTGCTCGGCGAACCACCTGTTGATCTGCATCTGCGCGTGCGGCGACTTGACGAAGCTCAGCCACTCCCGGCGAGGGCCGCGCGGCGCCACACCGGCCTCGAAGCCGTTGTCGCCGTCGTTCTCGGTGAAGATCTCCACCACGTCGCCCTCGTCCAGCTCCGAACTGAGGGGGGCCAGCCGACCGTTGATGCGCGCGGCCAGGCAGTGGTCGCCCCGGTCGTTGCCCAGCTCGTACGCGAGGTCGACGGGCGTGGCGCCGGCCGGCAGCACGACCTGCCGCCCGTCGGAGAAGACCTGGATCTGCCCCTCGGCCAGGTCACAGCGCAGCGACTCGTAGAACTGTGCCGGGTCGGCGGCGTCCGGCTCCCAGTCGAGCACCCGGCGCAGCCAGTCCAACTGCTCGGCGCGGGCCGCGGCGCTGCTGCTGCCCGAGCGGGGAAACCGGAAGTCGGCGGCGATGCCGTACTCGGCCGAGCGGTGCATCTCCTCGGTGCGGATCAGCACCTCCACCGTGCGGTCCTGGGGGCCGCAGACGCTGGTGTGCAGCGAACGGTAGAGGTTGTTCTTCGGCGAGGCGATGAAGTCCTTGAAACGGCCGGGCACCGGTCGCCAGGTGCCGTGGATCGCGCCCAGCGCGGCGTAACAGTCGGTGGCCGGGCCGTCGACCACCACCACGATGCGGGGCAGGTCGTACGGGGCGGTGTGGCCGCCGGCGATGGTGTCCTTCCAGATCGAGTAGAGGTGCCGGGGACGCGGGCTCACCTCGGCGTCGACCCGGCTGCGACGCAGCGCCACCCGGGCCCGGGTGACCACCGAGTCGAGGTACGCGTCCCAGCCCGGCCGGTCGTGCACGTGCCGGGCCAGCCGGGCGTGCTCGTCGGGCTCGAGGTGCAGCAGCACCACGTCGTCCAGTTCGCGCTTGAGGGTCTGGATGCCCAGCCGGTCACAGAGCGGGACCAGCACCTCCTGGGTCTTGCGGGCGATCCGTTCCCGCGACGACGCGGAACGCACCCCGAGCGTGCGCATGTTGTGCAGCCGGTCGGCCAGCTTGATGATCAGCACCCGGACGTCCTTGGCGGCCGCGACGATCATCTTGCGGATCGTCTCCGCCTCGGCGTTCTTGCCGTAGAACGCCTTGTCGAACTTGGTCACCCCGTCGACCAGGTGAGCCACCTCGCCGCCGAAATCCTCGGAGAGCGCCTGGAGGGTGTAGCGGGTGTCCTCCACGGTGTCGTGCAGCAGCGCCGCGACCAGGGTGGTGGTGTCCATCCCCAGCTCGGCGCAGATCTGCGCCACCGCGAGGGGGTGGGTGATGTACGGCTCCCCGCTCTTACGGAACTGCCCGCGGTGCATGTTCTCCGCGATGGTGTACGCACGACGCAGCACCGCGGGGTCGGTGCCGGCGTGGATGCCCCGGTGGGTGCGGACCAGCTGCGTGACCGGGTCGGAGTCGGTGGTCGGCCAGCTGAGCAGCGACCGCAGCCGGCGGGCGAGCGGCAGCTCACCCGGCTGTGTCGGCAGGGCGCCCCCCAGGGCGGCGCCGTGTCCGGCGTCGACGTCCACGAGGGACACCTCCTCACCCCGGCTCCGCACCGCCGGATCCCGGCGGCGGGGAGCAGGCCCACGAATCGGGCAGGACTGCACTTCTCTAACAGCCTAAGCGAGTCGACGTAGTCCGATCGGTCAGTTGGTCATGAGCGTTCGGTCGAGAGTTGGTGGGACGCGCCGCTCTCGGCCTTCGCCAGCAGGTCACGGAACCGGCCCGCGCCACTCGCCGGAGAGGACCAACCGGAGGACATCTCGACGAGTCGGGTCTCCGGTCGCTCCAACCAGGACAGGATCCGCTCGGACTCCTCCGCCGTGGCGGCCGGCACCGGACCGTGCCCGCCGGACACCGTCTCGGCGGTGGCCCGGATCGTGGTCAACGTGGGCCGCGGGTGCACGCCCGGCGGCGACACCCCCGCGCCGGCCAGCCGGCCGTGCCGGACCAGCGCCAGCTCCCAGCCGCCCCGGGCGGCCGGCCGGGCCGCCGCCAACTCGACGATCCCGGTCAGCGCGGCCAGCCGCTGCATCCGCACGGTGGCCCGCAGCACGGCGGCCAGCCGGGACCGCACCACGGCGGCCTCCTCGTAGCGCTGGTCACGGGAGAGCACGTCGATCCGGGCGAGCAGCGCGTCCACCACCGGCTGGGGGTCACTGGCCGTCGCGGTGCGGAAGGGCGCGGCGGCGCTGTCGTCGTACTCCTCGGGGGTGATCTTGTGTTCGCAGGGTGCCGGGCAGCGACCCAGCTCGGCCAGCGCGCAGGCCGGCGTGACGGTGCGCAGCGAGAGCCGGTGCGTGCACTGGCGCAGCGGCACCGCGTCGTGGAAACCAGCGGCGGCCAGCTCGGCGGCCCGCCGGGAGGTGAACGGCCCGAGGTACGCGGTGTCGGTGGGGGAGAGGTCGCGGACGATCGACAGCCGAGGGTACGGACCGTCGGTCAGCTTGAGCCAGACCATCCGTTCCGGGTATTTGGACCGGCGGTTGTACGGCGGGGCGTGCGCGGCGATCAACCGCAGCTCACGGACCTCCGCCTCCAAGGAGTGGGCGCACTCCACCGCCTCGACCCGCTCGGCCGCGCCCAGCATCTCGGAGATCCGGGCACGCTTCTCGCCGGCCGTGAAGTAGCTGCGCACCCGGGTGGCGATGTCGACGGAGGTGCCCACGTAGAGCGGTCGGTCGTCGGCGGCCCGGAAGATGTAGACCCCGGGGACCTTGGGCAGCCCCTCGGCCAGGTGCCGTTTGCGGCGCTGGGTCGGGGTGACCGCGCGGGCGAACTCGATGGCGTCGCCGACCGTGTCCACCCGGTGCCCGCCGAGGCGACCGATCAGCCCGTGCAGCACGTCGACGGTGGCCTTCGCGTCGTCCAGCGCCCGGTGGGTGGGTTGGGTGGCGGTGCGGAAGTAGGCGGCCAGGGTGCCGAGCTTGCGGTTGGGCACCTCGTCGCGGGTCAGCACCCGGCGGGCCAGCGCCGCGGTGTCCAGGACTCGGGGGTTGGGCCAACGGTAGCCGTGCTTCGCGCAGGCGGCCTTGAGGAAGCCCACGTCGTACGGGGCGTTGTGGGCCACCAGCACCGCGTCGTCGATGAACTCCAGGAAGCTCGGCAGCACCTGCTCGATCGGTGGCGCCGGCACCAGCATGGCCTGGGTGATGCCGGTCAGCACGGTGATGAAGGGCGGAATCGGCTGGCCCGGGTTGACCAGGGTCGCCAGCACCCCCAACTGCTCGCCGCCGCGCACCTTGACCGCGCCGATCTCGGTGATGCCGCCGCCGTCCGGCGCGCCGCCGGTGGTCTCCAGGTCGACCACCACGAAGGTGGTCGCGTAGAGCGGCAGCGCCGGGTCAACCCCGCCCACCGCCGGGTCGAGACCGGCCAGTGACTCCTGGACGTACTCCGCCTGTGCCATCGGCGGCACGCTAGCGCCACGGTCCGACACTCCCGTCGCAGCCGTCCCATCCGTCACCATGGGGCTAGGATGAGAGATCGGCTCACTCACCGGGCGGTGGGCCCGGTCGCGGTGGGAGACTTGCCACATGCCCCTCACCGAGCCGTACGACGACCACCTCCCGCAGGAGGATCCGGTCGCGCTCGACGGGGCTGTCGGCAACCCGGACGACAACGTAGTCACCGACACATCGGGCGCATCTGACCCGATGACGGGCGACGGCCCCGCTGCCGAGCCCGAGCCGACCCTGCCCGAGCCGGTCCGGCAGCGGATCGTGACGCTGACCGCGGCGGTGCTGCCCACCCTCCCCACCGACGAGGTCCCGGTGCCGTTGCGCCGGGTGGCCAAGTTCGCCCCCAACCGACGCGCCCGGCTCGGCGCACCGGTCATCGCCGCCCAGCTCACCGCCGACCCGCTGTTCCGGCAGCGGGTCACCGCGCGGGTCCTGGCCGACGCCGGTGACCTCGGTGCGGCAGTGGTCGAGGGCACCGCGCCGGCCGCCGCCGACCCGGTCGAGGTGGCCGCGCTGGCCTACCTGGCCCGACCCCGTGGCTGGCGGGAGCTGATCGACGCCAGCGGCGCGGCCGTACGCGCCGAGGCGGACAGCGCCGTCGTCGCCGAGCTGGTCCGCGAGGCCGAGCAGCGGGCCACCCGGGCCGAGCACGACCGCGCGGTGGCCCGGGTCGAGGCCGAGAAGCTCCGCGACGAGTTGGCCCGCGTCCGCGAGGAGCTGGGTCAGCTCCGCGAGGAGTCCCGGCAGGTGGCCCGCACCCTGCGGGAGACCCAGGTCCGCGAGCGGAAGGCCACCGAGCTGCTGGCCACCGAGCGCGGCCGGGCCGCTCGCGCCAGCGCCGACGTGGACGCCGAGCTCCGCCGCGCCCGGGCCCGGCTGGCCGAGGCGGAGGCCGCCGCCGGGGTGGCGCGGGCCAGCGCCAAGGAGGCCCGCTCGGTCGACGACGCGCGGCTCTGGCTGCTGCTGGAGACCATCGGTCAGGCCGCCGTCGGGCTGCGCCGCGAGTTGGCGCTCGACCCGGTGGACAAACTCCCCGCCGACTTCGTCGCCGACGCGTTCGCCGAGCAGCCGGGCACCGCCCCGGCCGGCCCCGCCGCCCGCGCCCGCGACACCGACGACCCGGCCCGGCTCGACCAGCTGCTCGCCCTGCCCCGGGCGCACCTCGTGGTGGACGGCTACAACGTCACCAAGCGTGGCTTCGGCGAGATGTCCCTGGAACAGCAGCGCAAACGCCTCATCACCGGGCTGGGCGGGATCGCCGCGCAGACCGGCGACGAGGTCACCGTGGTCTTCGACGGCGCCGAACGGATGCACGGGCTGCCGCCCGCCCCGCGCGGCGTACGGGTGCTCTTCTCCCGCAAGGGCGAGACCGCCGACGAGCTGATCCGGCGCCTGGTCCGCGCCGAGCCGGCGGGCCGGCCGGTGGTCGTGGTCTCCTCCGACCGCGAGGTCGCCGACGGGGTACGCCGGCACGGGGCGTACCCGCTTGGTGCGGACTCGCTGCTGCGGCGACTCGCCCGCTCCTGAAGGACACGGCGTTCTGCCGCACCGCGCCTTGGTCTATCCCTCTGTCGTACCCGAGCGCTAGCGTCGCTGCTGTCGCTGACGGGAGGGAGTCGCCATGGCACAGGACGACGTCAAGGTCTTCGTCGACCGGGACCTGCGGGGTGCCCGGTTCAACAGGTCGACGCTGGCCGGCGCGGTGATGCGCGGCGTCGACGTGGATGCTCTGGACATCGACGCGCCATGGCTGGCCGAGGGCACGTTCCTGATCAACGGCGTCGATGTCGTGCCGCTGGTCGAGGCCGAGCTCAACCGACGATTCCCCGGGCGCGACCTCCGACAGGCCAAGAATCCGGACGACCTCCGCGTGGCGTGGGCGGCACTCGAACGGGCCTGGGCTGCGGCGGTCGACCGGGCTGTGTCCATGCCTGAGGGTGCGGTCGACGTCTCGATCGACGGGGAGTGGTCGTTCGCGCAGACCCTGCGCCACCTCGCGTTCGCCGCCGACACCTGGCTGGGCAAGGCGATCCTGCGCCTGCCGCAGCCCTTCCACCCGCTCGGTCAGTGGCATGCCGAGTACGAGACCGAGGGCTTCGACATGTCGGTCTTCGCCACGGAGCAGCCGACCTTCGAGGCGGTCCTTGAGCTGCGGGCCGAGCGGCAGGCCATGGTGCGCGACTTCCTCGCAACCGTCACGCCGGACCTGCTCGCCGAGACTCGGCCGGCCGCCTGGTGGCCCGAGAAACAGGTGTCCGTCCTGCACTGCCTTCACGTGATCTTCGACGAGGAGTGGCAGCACCTCCGCTTCGCCCTGCGTGACCTCGACGCGCAGGGCTGAGACGTCGCCCGCACAGCCGCTCGGGCCGCGCCGTCGCTAGATCGACACGAGTTCCTTGATGTCGGGTCTTCCGGCCGGGTGGGATGGCCCGATTTCGCTGATCTGGAGTGGATCTAGCACTGAAACGGGCGGTCGGACGCGGTTCCTGTCGTACCCGGTGGTTAGTGTCGATGTCACCGACGGTGCTCGGTCGGCGACGGCAGGGGTCGCCCGTGCACCGAGAGCCGATCAGGAGGCGTGATGCTCATCGACTGTGACGGGTGCGCGAAGCGGGCCGGAGGCTGTTCCGGCTGCCCGCTGACCGCCCTGTTCGACGAGACGTCCCCGGCGGCCGGGCTGGTCGCCGCCGAGGTCGAGGCCATCGAGGTGCTCGCTCGGGCCGGCTTCGACGTGGAGGTGCTGGCCGCGCCCGCGCGCCCCGGCGCGGCTCGCCGCCGTCCCACCCGCCGGGTCGCCTGAGCGCGACACCGCGCCCGGAAGCGCGCTTCTCCCGGGCCATAGGATGAGCGGTCACGGCGGGAGGAGCGGCGCGATGAGCGGGGAACGACGGCACGACGGCGGGCTGGTCGACGGCGCGCTCGGTAACGCCGGCAGGGCCCGCCGGGTGGTGACGCGGTGACCCCGCGGGGTTGGGCGCTGCTGACCCTGGCCGGGCTGACCATCGCGCTTGGCGTGCTGGCCGCGGTGCTCATCCCGTGGCACCGCCCGCCGGCACCCCGGGCCGACCAGCTCGCCGCGCTGGGTGACCTGCCGGCCGAGCAGGTGGCCAAGGGGCGGGAGTTCCGCGCCGCGCTGCGCCCCGGCGGCTATGCCGCGCTCGCCGTCGGCTTGCTGATCGCCCTCGCGCTCGGGTTGACCCCGCTGGGCAGTCGCCTGGTCGAGCTGGTGGGCCGGCCGTTCGGCGGGCACTGGGCCGCGCAGGCGGTGCTCGGCGGGCTGGCGGTGGTGCTCGTCGCCGACCTGGTGACGCTCCCGTTCGCCGCCTGGCGGCAGAGCGTGCTCACCCGCTACGGGTTGAGCACCAACGGCTGGAGCGGCTGGGCGGTCGACCTGCTCAAGTCGTACGCGGTCAGCGCGGTGATTGGCGCGGTGGCGCTGTTCGGCTTCTACGCGGTCATCCGGCTCGCGCCGCGCTGGTGGTGGGCGTTCGGCGCGGCCGGCGCCGCGGTGCTGGTGGTGCTGCTGTCGTTCGTGCTGCCGGTGCTGGTGGAGCCGGTGTTCAACCGGTTCACCCCGATGGAGCAGGGCCCGCTGCGCACCGAGTTGATGAGCATGGCCGCCCGCGACGGGGTGCCGGTGCGTGACGTGCTGGTCGCCGATGCCTCCCGCCGCACCAGGGCGGTCAACGCGTACGTCTCCGGTCTCGGGCCGACCCGACGGGTGGTCGTCTACGACACGCTGCTGCGTGAGGCGACCCCGGCCGAGGTGACCGCCGTCGTGGCGCACGAGTTGGGGCACGCCAAGGATTCCGACGTGGCGGCCGGCACGCTGACCGGGGCGCTGGGTGCCGCGGCGGCCGTGGTGGCGCTCTACCTGCTCGGCTCGTGGGGGCCACTGCTGCGGCTGGCCGGTGTCGACTCGGTGGCCCAACCGAGCGCGTTTCCGCTGCTGGTCGCCCTGGTCACGGTGGCCGGGCTGGTCGCCGCTCCGGTCCAGGCGCTGATGTCCCGACGCGTGGAGGCGCGGGCCGACGCGCACGCGCTCGCGCTCACCGACGACCCGGAGTCCTTCGAGTCGATGCAGCGCCGGCTCGGCTCGGTCAACCTCGGCGACCCCGACCCGCCCCGCTGGGAATACCTCTATTCGGCCTCGCATCCGTCCACCGTGGAGCGGATGGCCGCCGCCCGCGCGTACGCCCGGGAGGCCGGCCGATGAGCCGCACGCTGCTGATCACCAACGACTTCCCGCCCCGCCCGGGTGGGATCCAGTCCTTCGTGCACAACCTCGCGGTCCGTCAACCGGCCGGCTCGGTGGTCGTCTACGCGTCGAGCTGGCGCGGGGCCGCGAAGTTCGATGCCGACCAGCCGTTCGAGGTGGTCCGGGAGCGCACCCGGGTGCTGTTGCCCACCCCGTTGATCGCCCGCAGGGCGGCCCGGTTGGCGCGCGCGTACGACTGCGACACGGTGTGGTTCGGCGCGGCGGCCCCGTTGGGGCTGCTCGCGGCCGGCCTGCGGAGGCGGGCCGGCATCCACCGGGTGGTGGCGCAGACCCACGGCCACGAGGTCGGTTGGGCGGCGGTGCCGGCCGCCCGGCCGGCGCTGCGGCGCATCGGTCGGGGTGTGGACGTGACCACCTATCTCGGCGAGTACACCCGTAGCCGGTTGGCGCGCGTGCTGGACGGGGTGACCGAGCTGCGCCGCCTCGCCCCCGGGGTCGACGTGGACACCTACCACCCGACCGTGGACGGTGAACAGGTCCGGGCCCGGCTCGGGTTGACCGACCGGCCGGTGGTGGTTTGTGTGTCCCGGCTGGTGCCGCGCAAGGGTCAGGACACCCTGATCCGGGCCCTACCGGAGATCCGCCGTCGGGTGCCCGACGCGGCGCTGCTGATCGTCGGTGGCGGGCCGTACCGGGCGACCCTGGAGAAGCTGGCCCGCCAGACCGGTGTGGAACGGGATGTGGTGTTCACCGGCACGGTGCCGTCGGTCGAGTTGCCGGCGCACTACGCGGCCGGCGACGTCTACGCGATGCCGTGCCGCACCCGCAACCGTGGCCTCGACGTCGAGGGGCTGGGCATCGTCTACCTGGAGGCATCCGCGACCGGCCTGCCGGTGGTGGCCGGTGACTCCGGTGGTGCGCCGGACGCGGTCCGGGAGGGGGAGACCGGCTACGTCGTACGCGGCCGGGACGTCGCCCAGCTCGCCGACCGGGTCGCCCGGCTGCTCGCCGACCGGGACCTGGCCCGTCAACTGGGCGCGGCTGGCCGGGCATGGGTGGAACGGGAGTGGCGCTGGGAGGCGCAGGCGGAACGCATGGCGGCACTGCTCGCCGGCTGACCGCCGCCCGCGTTCACCTTTCCCGGGCGGGCGCGTAGCGCGGCACGTACTCCTGGCCGGTGAGCTTCTGGATCGCCGCCATCACCTCGTCGGTGACCGTCCGGATGTCGCGCGGCCCGTTGATCCGCTCGGCGACCGGGATCGGCGGGCCGAACCGCAGGGTGACCGGGTGTCGACGGGGCAGCCGCGCGTCGACCGGCAGCACCTCGGCGGTGCCGAGCACGCCGACCGGGATGATCGGCACCCCGGCGTCGCGGGCCAGCCGGGTCATCCCGACTCGGCCCCGGTAGAGCCGACCGTCCGGGGAACGGGTGCCCTCCGGGTACACGGCGACCAGGCCGCCGGCGCGTAGCACCGGGATGGCGGCGTCGAGGGCGCGCAGGGCGGCCCGGCCGTCGGCCCGGTCGACCGGGATGGCACCCATGCCGGCGACGATCCGCCGGTTGAGCCAGCCGCCCGGACCTCGGCCGTTGAAGTACTCGACCTTCGCCCAGAAGGTGACGTGTCGGGGCGTCGAGGTGACGAGGAACAACTCGTCGGCGACGGACAGGTGGTTGCCGGCGAGGATCGCCCCGCCGTGTCGGGGCAGATGCTCAAGCCCTTCCACCCGGGGCCGCCAGCCGAACCGCAGCGCGGTGCCGACAGTCAGCTTGGTGACGTCGTACAGCAGGGGCACGTGTCCTCCGGGGTCGAGTCTCAGGCGGGCGCCGGGCCGAGGTGGGCATCCAGCGCGGCGCGCAGCAGGGCGTCGTCGTCGCTGGCGCCGGTGGCCAGCGGCAGGCTGCCCCAGGCCCAGAGTTGGGCGATGCCGTGCAGGTTCGCCCAGAGCGCGCCGGCGAGCACCGCCGCGGGCGCGTCGGTGGGCCGGCGCGCCTGCGCCACCAGATCGGCAAGGACGGCGAACAGCGGCAGGCTCGTCTCCCGCAGCCGCAGCCGGCCGCTGTCCAGCAGGTCGTGGCGGAACATCAGCTCGAACATGCCGCGGTGGGCCGCCGCGAAGTCCAGGTACGTCCGGGCCAGCGCGGTCAATCGGGTACGCGGGTCCGCGTCGACATCGCGCATCGTCTGCTCGACCCGGGCGGTGAGGTCGGCGAAGCCCTCCCGGGCGATGGCGGAGAGCAGGTCGACGTGGGTGGGGAAGTAGCGGCGCGGCGCGCCGTGCGAGACCCCGGCACGGCGGGCGATCTCCCGCAGCGACACCGCCGACTGGCCCTCGCGCAGCACCAGGTCCACCCCGGCGGCCACCAACCGCGCCCGCAGCCCCGTCTCGTCCGCGCTCATAGACACTGTCTACCAGTCGTCGTAGACGTTGTCTACGGCCGGTGTGGGATCTCCCCCTAGCGGCCGCCACAAGATCGTGCTCGATCCAGGATCTAGGGGCCTCGGTGGCGTGGGAGGCCACTACTTCAACGATCGAGCGTGATCTTTGCGTGGCGGTGGTCGATCATGCGCGTGATGGCTGAGCTGCGGTGGGGGCTCGGGAGGGTCAGCGGATGCGGGCCAGGATGCGATCGGCGGGGGCCGGGCGGCCGAAGTGCCAGCCCTGGGCGGCGTCGCAGCCGATCGCGCGTAGCCGCTCGGCCTGCCCGGCGGTCTCCACCCCTTCGGCCGTGACGGTCAGGTCCAGCGCGTGCGCCAACGAGACCAGGGAGGCGAGGATCCGCTCGTCGGTGCGGCCGACGGAGGGCGACCGCAGGCCGGCCACGAACTCACCGGCCACCTTCAGTTCGGTCACCGGCAGATCCCGCAGGTACGCGAGGTTGCTGTAGCCGGTGCCGAAGTCGTCGATGGCGATGCGTACCCCGAGGTCGGCAAGCACCCGCAGGGCGCGTACCGGCTCCTCGGCGGTACTCATCATGGTGCTCTCGGTGATCTCCAGTTGCAGCCGTTCCGGTGGCAGGCCGGTCTGCCGCAGCAGCGCACGGACCTCCTGCACCAGGCCGGGCCGGTGCACCTGCCGTACCGCCAGGTTGACGCTGACGAACGGGGCGGCGGCGCCCCCGGCCGACCACGCCTCGGCCTCGCGGCACGCCTCGGCCAGCACCCACCCGCCCAACTGGACGATCAGGCCGGTCTCCTCGGCCAACCCGATGAAGCTGTCCGGGCGCAGCACCCCCAACTCGGGGTGCCGCCAGCGGACCAGCGCCTCCACGCCGACCAGGCTGCCGTCGCGCAGTGAGGTCAGCGGCTGGTAGTCGAGATAGAACTCGCCTCGCTCCAACGCCGCCGGGATGGCCGCGGAGAGCGCGTACCGGGCCAGTTCGCGTTGGTTGCGTTCGGCGTCGTAGAGGGCCCAGCGCGCCCCACCGGCGGACTTCGCCCAGTGCAGGGTGCTGTCGGCGGCCCGCATCAGGTCCGTGGGGTTGGCCCCGGCCACCTGGCGCTCGACGATGCCGATGCTCGCCGCGATCTGCAGCTCGTGCCCATCCACCAGCGCCGGTGTGCGTACCGCGGCGAGGGCGGTCTCGGCCACCGCGACCATGTCGTCGGTGCCATTGGTGCGTTCCACCAGGATGACGAACTCGTCGCCGCCGAGCCGGGCGACCAGGTGCTCGCCCATGGCCTTGCGCAACCGCTCGGCCACCGTGGCCAGCAGCAGGTCGCCGATCTGGTGCCCCAGGGTGTCGTTGACCACCTTGAAACGGTCCAGGTCCAGGAAGCACACCCCGACCCGCTGCGCGCCCCGGCCCGGCTCGTTGAGCGCGGCGGTGAGCCGCTCGGTGAACAACGTCCGGTTGGGCAGGCCGGTGAGCGGGTCGTGGGTGGCCTGGTGCCGGAACCGGGCCTCGCTGGCCCGCAGCGCCCGCTCGGCCTGGGTGCGGGCCCGCATCGCGGCGCGGCGGATCGACTCCTGCTCGTCGAGCGTCCGGTCGCGCAGCGCGCGGGCGTAGCCGGTCGCCACGGCCGCCAGCAGCCGGGCCATCCGGTCCTCGACGTCCTCGGCCACCAACCCCAGGTCGCGCACGAAGCGGAGCTGGATGACCTCGACGGTACGACCCAGCCCCTCGGCGGAAGCGATGTGCGCGGCGACCAACTCGGCGCCGACCCGGTGCCCGGCACGCAGGTCGAACGGCTCGGTGAGCAACGCGCCGGCCAGTTGCCCGGTGAGCCGGTCCAGCAGGGACTCCAACTGGGCCTGGGTCATCGGTAGGTAGCTGGTGCCGGAAACAGCCTTTGCCCAGGCCCGGGCGAACGTCCCCGAGTAGGGGGTCGCCCCGGGCGACTCAGCCACCGAGGCGCCCGACGCCGCCCATGAAGACCGCGCGCTCGGCGTCCTCCGCGCTCTCCGGAGTGTCCGGTCGCCACTGCGGCACCCAGACCACGCCGGGGTCGAGCAGCTCGAACCCGTCGAAGAGCGCGGTCAACTCGGCGCGGCTGCGCACCCACAGCGGGCTGTCGGTGCGCCGGTAGACCCGCTCCGCCTCGGCGCGTTCGTCCTCGCTGCGCCCGTCGTCGCTGGCCTGTGACAGCACCAGGTAGCTGCCGGGCGCCAACGCGTCGCGTAGCGTCCGCAGCAGCTCCGCCGGTCGGTCGTCGTCGGAGACGAAGTGCAGGACGGCCACGACCATCACGGCCACCGGTTGGCTCAGGTCGAGCAGCTTGCGGACGTCCGGATGGGCCAGGATCGCCTCCGGGTGGCGCAGGTCCTCCTGCACCACCGCGGCCTGCTCGTTGCCGGCGAGAATCTCGCGGCTGTGCGCCACGGCCACCGGGTCGACGTCCACATAGACCACTCGCGACTGCGGGTCGAGCTGCTGGGCGATCTCGTGCACGTTGCCGACCGTCGGGATGCCCGAGCCGATGTCCAGGAACTGCCGGATCCCGGCGTCGGCGAGGTGGTGCACGGCCCGGCGCAGGAACGCCCGGTTGGCCTGGGCCATCAACGGCGCCTCGGGCACCGCGGCGACCATCGCCTGCGCCGCGGCGCGGTCGGCGGCGAAGTTGTGCGAGCCACCGAGGTAGTAGTCGTACATCCGCGCGACGCTCGGGCGCTCGATGTCGATGGTGTCGGGTGCCCAGTCCGGCCGCTGCATGCGTTTCACCCCTCGAGTCCGCGACACGAGCATCGCCGCCCGCGCGGGTATTGTGCACCCGCCACGCACGCCAGACCATAGCGCGCCTGAGGTTGCCCGCCGACGTCGGTCAATGCGCGACGGTCCGCGCCGGCCGAAGCTGGCGCGGACCGTCGGTCGCGACGTCCCGCTCGACGAGCGGGAGGCAGGTCAGAACTTCGGCGCGTCCGGTGCCTCGAGCAGGCCGAGCCGGAGCGCGGTCATCAGGGCCTGAGCCCGGTTGGCCGCGCCGAGCTTCTCGTAGAGCTTGGAGATGTGCGTCTTCGCCGTGGACTCGCTGACGAACAGCTGCTTGGCGATGCCCGCCACGCTCATCCCGTCGGCGAGCAGCCGCAGCACCTGCCCCTCCCGCGGCGACAACTGCGGGCCGGACGGGGCGAGCCGGCGCTTCATCGCCTCGGCCAGGTCGGCCGCGGTGAACGCGCTGGGGGAGGAGGCGGCGTGCCGCGCCGCGGCCACCACCTCGTCGGCCGGGGCGGTCTTCGGCACGAAGGCGCTCGCGCCGGCCTCCAGGGCGCCGAAGAGCTGGTCGTCGCCGGCGTACATGGTCAGCACCACGATGCCCATCGACGCGCTGGACTTACGCAGCGCGCGGGTGGCCTCCAGGCCGCTGCCGTCGGGCAGCCGCAGATCCATGATCACCACGTCCGGCTGCAAGGCGCCGGCCTGGCGTACCCCCTCCGCCGCCGTGGCCGCCTCACCGACGACCTCGAACTGGCGGTCGCGCTCGAAGGCGTGCCGCAAACCCTTGCGAATCAGGTCATGATCGTCGACAAGGAGGACCTTGGTACGGGTGGCCGGTATCGGACTTGTGGTCATCCTCGGGTTACTCCCCTTCTGGTGCTGCGCTGCCGCGCACGTTATCGCGCCGGGCCGAGGTGCCGAGAACCACGGCCACGGTCGTGCCGCTGGGTTGCCGCGGCCTGATCTCCAACCGGCCCCGGATACGTTCCGCCCTCTCGGCCATGATCGCAAGACCGTACCGCCCGTCCGGGCGCTGGTCAGCCATCCCCTGACCGTCATCCGACACTTCTATTTGCGCGTACGGGGGGTCGACCTCACACGTGACCCACAAATTCGACGCCCCGGCGTGCTTGCGCGCGTTGGTCACCGCCTCCTGCGCGATGCGCAGCAACTCGGCCTCGGTGGCGGCGGGCAGCCGGGCGGTGGACTCGTCCAGCGACAGGTGCACCCGCAGCCCACCGGACGCGCCCACGGTTCGCGCGTACTCCGCGATCGCCGCGGCCAACCCGCCCTGCCGGTCCACCTCGCTGCGCAGCTCGAAGAGGCTCAGCCGCAGCTCCTGGATCACCCGGGTCACCTCGGCGCGCAGCGTACGCAGGGCCTCGGCGGTCTCGTCGGCGTCGTCGAAGACGGTGGCCAGGGCATTGTCGATGCCGTAGCCGACCATCACCAGCTCCTGGGCCACCCCGTCGTGGATCTCCCGGGCCAACCGCTGCCGCTCCTCGTTGGTGGCCAGCGAGCGCACCTCGTCGAAGAGCAGCGCCGCCTCCAGCCGCAGCGCGGCTGGGCGGGTCAGCGCCGTCACCCGGGACACCACCGCCGGCGGGTACGCGTGCGCGGCGTCGGCCTCCAGCACCACCAGCCCCACCGTGCGCACCCCGGCGACCAGCGGAATGATCAGCGCGGACACGTCGCCGCCCCGGTGCGAGCGGGACTGCGACCGGGCGGCCGTGGTGGCCTGCTGGGTGGCCCAGGCGTCGGCGATCGCCGAGTCGGCGTCCAGCGTCGTCTCCCAGTCCACCCGGTCGACGCCGGCCTGGGCGAGCACCACGAGCCGACCTCCGCCGCTGGCCGACAGCACCGCGCCCCGGTCCGCCTGGGCCACCGTGCGCAGCTCCTCCAGCAGGTGCTCGGAGATGCCGCCCGGGTCCAGGGTCGCCCCGGGCAGCTGCCGAGCCACCGTACGCAGCTGGGTCAGCAGCCGGGTGGCCTCGGCGTACGGCTGGGGTTTGCCCTCACCGCGCACCGCCATCACCCGGTGCAGCGTGCCGGCGGCGTAGAGCCCCAGCGCCGCCAGGATCAGCCACTGCGCGCAGACCGCGAGATAACCCGGCTGGCCGAGCTGGGACCCGCCGTCGACCCGGGTCAGCGCGCCGCTGACCAGCAGGGTGGCGGCGGTGACCACGAGCAGCGCGGCGCCCTCGGGGAAGCGGCGGCGCAGCGCGGTGACGGTCACCGGGACCGCCAGGTAGGGCAGCACCGCCGACGCGCCCAGGCCGTCGACCGTACCGCCGATGGACGCCACCGCGGCGACGTGGCTCGCGGCCAGCCCCAGCACCACCACCTCGGCCACCCGGCTCAGCGGGCCGACCAGCCGGTGCTGTGGTGCCAGCAGCGACGGCAGCCCGGCCACCGCCAGCAGCGCGATCCACCACAGCTGGGTGACGTCGCGGGTGGCGAACAGGGTCAGGATGGCGACCAGCGCCAGCATCACCAGGCGGGCGGCCGCGGCGAGGGGATGCGGGTGCGGTGCGGTGGCTGTGGATGCGGGCACGTGACGGATGGTAGTCAGCCTCGGTAGATATCGGCGATCTCCGCCGCGTACGTCTTGTGGACAACCTGGCGCTTGACCTTGAGCGACGGGGTCAGCTCGCCGGTCGCCTCGGTGAAGTCGTGGGGCAGGACCCGGAACACTTTGATCGCTTCGGCCTTCGACACGGCCTGGTTCGCGGTGTCGATCGCGGTCTGGATCTCCTTGCGCAGGCCCTCGTGCTCGCGCAGTTGCTCGACGGAGGTGTCGACGGGCATCCCGTTGCTCTCCAGCCAGGTCGGCAGCGCCTCCTCGTCGACGGTGACCAGCGCCGAGATGAACGGCTTCCGGTCACCGACCACGACGCACTGGCTGATCAGCGGGTGCGCCCGGACCAGGTCCTCCAGCACCGCCGGGGCGACGTTCTTGCCGCCGGCGGTGACGATCAGCTCCTTCTTGCGGCCGGTGATGCTCAGGTAGCCGTCGGAGTCGAGCTGGCCCAGGTCGCCGGTGCGGAACCAGCCGTCGGCGCTGATCGTCTCGGCGGTCGCCGTCTCGTTGCGCCAGTAGCCCTGGAAGACCAGCTCGCCGGAGATCAGGATCTCGCCGTCGTCCTCGATCCGCACGGTCACGCCGGGCAGCGGACGGCCGACGCTGCCCATCCGGGTGCCGCTGGGCAGGTTCGCGGCGGCGGCGGGCGAGGTCTCGGTGAGGCCGTAGCCCTCCAGGACCGTCACGCCGACACCCCGGAAGAAGTGGCCGAGTCGGGCGCCGAGTGGCGCGCCGCCGGAGATCGCGTCCCGGCACCGTCCGCCGAGCGCGGCGCGTAGCTTGCGGTAGACCAGCCGGTCGAAGACGACGTGCTGGGCGCGCAGCGCCAGGCCCGGTCCGCCCGGGGTCTCCAGCGCCTCGCTGTACGCGATGGCGACCTGCTCGGCGCGGGCGAAGATGCCGCCCTTGCCGTCCGCGTCGGCCTTCTGCTTGGCGGCGTTGTAGACCTTCTCGAAGACCCGGGGTACGGAGAGCACGAAGGTCGGCCGGAACGCCTGCAGCTCGGCGACCAGGTTCTTGGTGTCGGCACAGTGCGCCATGGTGGCCCGCGCCTGCACGACGCCGATCTGGATGAGTCGGGCGAAGGCGTGTGCCAGCGGGAGGAAGAGCAGGGTGCTCGCGCCGGCGTTGAACAGGTTCGGCAGCACCGGCACCGCGTTGGCGATGTCGGCGTACATGTTGCGGTGGGTGAGCACGCAGCCCTTGGGTCGGCCGGTGGTGCCGCTGGTGTAGATGATCGTGGCCAGGTCGCCGGCGTGGACGGCCTTGCGCCGCCGCTCGACCTCGGCCAGCTCGACCGTGGCGCCGGTGGTGACCAGCTCGTCGACTCCGCCGCGGTCGATCTGCCAGACCTGGCCCAACTCGGGCAGTCGGTGCCGGACACCGGCGATCAGGGCGGCGTGCGCCTCGGTCTCCACCATCACGGCGACCGCGTTGGAGTCCTCGAGGATCCACGCGGCCTGCTCGGCGCTGGACGTCTCGTAGATCGGCACGGTCACCCCGCCGACGGCCCAGATGGCGTAGTCCAGCAGCGTCCACTCGTAGCGGGTGCGGCTCATCAGCCCGACCCGGACACCGGGCTCGATGCCGGCGGCGATCAGCCCGCGGGCCACGGCGGCCACCTCGTCGCGGAACTGGAGGCAGGTCACCTCGGTCCATTCGGTGACGGTGCCGTCGGTGCGCGGGGTGGGGCGGGCGAACTGGACGGTGTCGGGCGCGACTTCGGCATTGTCCCAGACCGGATCGGTGAGGTTGGCCGCGTCGCCAACGGTGACGATCGGCGGGACGGAGAACTCGCGCACCTGCACTCCTTCGTGCTCGCACTGGTCGGGCCGCCGCCGCCGTGGCGTCGGCATGTGTCGAAACCTACCCGGCGGGCGGTCGGGGTGGGACAACCAGGAGGCGGGTAGCCTCCCCCCATGGCGGACTCCTCCACCCAGTCGATCATCATCGGCGCCGCACCGGACCGGGTGACGGCGGTCATCTGCGACTTCGCGCGCTACCCGGAGTGGACCGACGCGGTGCGTCGCGTCGAGGTCGTCGAGGAGCACGAGGACGGCTACGCCAGTCAGGTGCACTTCACCATCGACGCCGGGGTGATGGCCGACGACTACGTGCTCGCCTACGAGTACGCCGAGGACCTGTCCCGGATCGAGTGGCACCTGGTCGCCCCATCGAAGATGCAGAAGGCCCAGCGTGGTTCGTACGACCTGATGGGTAACCCGGACGGCAGCACCACGGTGACCTACACGCTGGAGGTCGACCTGTCGGTCGGCATGCTCGGGATGTTTCGGCGCAAAGCCGAGAAGATGATCATGGACACCGCGTTGAAGCAGCTCAAGCGCCGGGTAGAAGCAACCGGTGCGGCGCAGTGACGTGTCCGGTGGCACGGTAGAGGAGCCGACGGTGGGCGGAACGGATCCGGGTTCGGCCCGGGAAGAGGCGGAGCGGCTGGTCGCCACCCTGCTGGCGGGGGCGCGACTGGCCTCGGCCGGCTCGGCGGGCGGCGCGCTCGGCTCGTTGGGCGGGATGTTGTCCGGTGTCCTCGGTCACAGCGCCGGCCCGGACGCGCGCTCCGGCACCGGTGGTGCTTTCGCCACCGGTTCGGCCGAATGCTGCGTCTGCCCGGTCTGTCGGGGCATCGCCGCGTTGCGGGACCCGAGTCCGGAATTCGCGGAACGTCTCGCGACCGGCGCCGGTGACCTCGCCGCCGGGGTCGCCAGCCTGCTCCGCGCGTTCTCTCCGGCGGAACCGTCCGCGACGAGCCCCGCCGAGCCGGCCGCCGAGTCGTACGCCCCGCCATCGCCGGCACCCACCGCCAGCACCGACGACGTGCTCCCCGAGCCACCCCCGAGCGCCCCGTCCACCGCCACCGGCGACGAGCACGTGTGGCGCGATGCCACCCGCACCGGGCATGATTCTCAGCCGGCGCCGGAGCGGGATGTCTGGTCGGTCGCCACCCGGACGGCGGACCCACTCGCCCCGGCCGCCGTACCACCCGTCGACGAGGCCGGGTCGGCGACCGTACCGGCACCGACCACCCGTCCCGTGGTGCCCGCCTCGCGGGTGCCCGATGACGCCGACGCGGAAGCATCGGGCGACGGCGCCTGAGCGCGGGACATTCCGACCCGGACCGGCACTGGGCCGGGATCTGGGCCGGACAGCACAGCAGAGGGGGGCGGTAGCGGTGACGCTGACCATCGGAGTCGACGTCGGTGGCACGAAGGTGGCCGGCGGTGTCGTGGACGACACCGGCACGGTCCTCGTGCAGACCCGACGGGACACTCCCGCCGATGACGTGGCCAAGACCCGCGACGTCATCATCGAGTTGGTCGGCGAGCTGGCTGCCGGGCGGACCATCGAGGCCGTCGGCATCGGCGCGGCGGGTTGGATCGACGCCAGCCGTTCGACGGTGCTCTTCGCCCCCAACCTGGCCTGGCGTGACGAACCGCTGCGCGAGTACGTCAGCGAGGCCGTCGGTCTGCCGGTGATCGTGGAGAACGACGGGAACGTCGCCGCGTGGGCCGAGTTCCGCTACGGCGCTGCCCGCGACGCCGACGACTCGATGATCATGTTCACCATCGGCACCGGTGTGGGCGGCGGCATCGTCCTCGGCGGCGACCTGATGCGCGGCGCGAACGGCATCGCCGCCGAGCTGGGCCACATGCTGGCGGTGCCGGACGGGCACCAGTGCGGCTGCGGCCGGCTGGGCTGCATCGAGCAGTACGCCAGCGGCAGCGCCCTGGTCCGGTTCGCCCGGGCCGGCGCACGGCAGGAGCCCAACCGGGCCACCGCCCTGCTGAAGCTGGCCGGCGGTGAGGCCGAGGCGATCACCGGCCCGATGGTGACGGCCGCCGCGCAGGGCGGCGACCCGGTCTCCGCCGAGGCGTTCGCCCAGATCGGCCGGTGGCTGGGCACCAGCCTCGCCGACATGGCGCAGATCCTCGACCCGCAGACCCTGGTGGTCGGCGGCGGTGTGATCGACGCCGGTGACCTGCTGCTCGGCCCCACCCGCCGCTCGTACCTCGACGCGCTCGCCCAGCGCGGTCGCCTGCCGGTGGCCGAGGTGCTCCCGGCGGAGTTGGGCAACAGCGCCGGGGTGATCGGCGCCGCTGACCTGGCCCGCCGGATCTGAGGCGGTCCGGGATGGGTGTGCCGGTGCGCGTGGTGTCGTACAACATCCACAGCCAGCGCGACGACACCGCCGCGCTGGCCGCGGTGGTCCGGGCCGCGACGCCGGACGTGGTGATCGTGCAGGAGGGGCCGCGCCGGTTCCGGTGGCGGCAGAAGTCCGCCACGTTGGCCGAGTCGTTCGGCCTGGTGGTGGCCGCCGGTGGGCTGCCCGCCCTGGGCAACCTGCTGCTGACCAGCCTGCGGGTTCAGGTGCGGGGCACCCGCTGCCAGCGCTTCCCGCTGACCCCCGGCCGGCACCTGCGCGGCGCCGCGTACGCCGACTGCCGGGTCGGTGACGCCCGGTTCACCCTCGCCGGCTCGCACCTGTCCACCGACCCGGCCGAACGGCCGTCTCAGGCCGTCGAGTTCAAGCGCGGCCTGGACGCGGCGACCAGCCCGGTGCTGGCCGGGGCGGACCTCAACGAGGGTCCGGAGGGCCCCGCCTGGGCCACCGTGGCGCGCGGGTTGACCGACGCCGCGGTGGCGGCCGACCGGGCCGAGCGGCTCACCTACTCCTGCGCCGACCCGCGCCGACGCATCGACGCGCTCTTCGTCGACCCGCGGATCACCGTGGTCGACTACGACGTGGTGGACACTCCGCAGACGCGTCGGGCCAGTGACCACTTCCCGGTCCTGGTCGACCTGCTGCTCCCCACCACCGACTGACCCCCGACCCCGGCCCGACCGTCGACGCATCCGTCCCAGGACTGGACATCCGGCTCGGTTGTGGAGAGGATTTCGCGGCGACCGGCACGCCTGCCGTACCAAAAGGAGATGTCCCCGGTGTCCACCTCCACCGACCACGGCCGGCCCGACCCGGAGGCGACCTCGCCCGCGGCGAACGGCGACGGCCGACCGGTCTCCGACCGGGGCGACACGGTCTGCGTCATCGGGGCCGGGGCCAGCGGCCTGACGGCCATCAAGAACCTGCGCGAGCACGGGTTCGGCGTGGACTGCTACGAGCGGGAGACCGGCGTCGGCGGCGCCTGGAACTGGCGGCACGACCGCAGCCCGGTGTACGCCAGCACCCACCTGATCTCGTCGAAGCCGTTCACCCAGTTCCCCGACTTCCCGATGCCGGACTCCTGGCCGGACTACCCGCACCACGGTCAGGTGCTGTCGTACTTCGAGCGGTACGCCGACCACTTCGACCTGCGCTCGCACATCTGGTTCGGCACCGAGGTGATCCGGGTCGAGCCCGTCGAGGGGGACCGGTGGGACGTGACCACCCGCTCCACCGGCGGGTACGGCCCCGAGCGCACCGCCCGGTACGCCGCAGTGGTGATCGCCAACGGCCACAACTGGTCGCCGAAGCTGCCCCGCTACGAGGGCCTCGAACAGTTCCGTGGCGAGATCATGCACGCCTCGTCCTACAAGGACCCGGCGCAGCTGCGCGGCAAGCGGGTGCTGGTGGTCGGGGCCGGCAACACCGGCTGCGACATCGCCGTCGAGGCCGCCCAGCAGGCGTCGCGCTGCTGGCACTCCACCCGGCGCGGCTACTGGTACGCGCCGAAGTACGTGCTCGGTCGCCCCGCCGACCAGGTCAACGACACCCTGCTGGCGCTGCGGGTGCCGCTGCGGGTGCGGCAGTGGCTCTACCACTGGACGCTGCGACTGACCGTCGGCGACCTGACCCGCTTCGGCCTGCCCAAGCCCGACCACCGGGTGTACGAGACGCACCCGATCGCGAACAGCCAGCTCGTCTACTACGTGGGCCACGGCGGGATCGGCCCGGTGCCGGACGTCGCCCGGTTCAACCCGTACGCCGTGGAGTTGGCCGACGGCCGCGAGATCGACCCCGAGGTGGTCGTCTTCGCCACCGGCTACCTGCCGCGCTTCGAGTTCCTCGACGCCTCGGTGTTCGGTGACAGCGCGGGCGCGGGCCGGCCCACGCTGTGGCTCAACGCGTTCACCCCGGGGCATCCGACCCTCGCCGTCGCCGGCCTGCTGCAACCGGACTCCGGGCTGTTCACCCTGTCGCACTGGCAGACGGTGCTCTTCGCCCGACTGCTACAGGCCCGTCGGGATCGGCCGGAACGGGCCGCGGCGTTCGCGCAGCGGGTGCGGGACCGGGCCGGGGAGCGGTACTCCGGGCCGGTCAAGGACAGCAGCCGGCACTGGTTCGAGGTCGGGCACGCCGACTACCTGCGCGCCATCCAGCGCGCCCTGGTCGAGCTGGAGGGCAAGTGAGCGCGAGGAGTGAGCTTGCGAGCCCCGCAGTCGCGAACGAAAGGTTGGCTCGGTGAGCGCGAGGAGTGAGCTTGCGAGCCCCGCAGTCGCGAACGAAAGGCTGGCTCGGTGAGCGCGAGGAGTGAGCTTGCGAGCCCCGCAGTCGCGAACGAAAGGCTGGCACGGTGAGCGCGAGCGGTGAACTGCGGATCATGCGGGGTCGGGAGTGGTCCCGGCCGGTCCGGCCAGCCCGGCGGGAGGTGCTCAGCGCGATCCCCGAGCTGGAGGAGGGGCGTCCGCCGCTGCTCTTCGTTCCCGGGTTCGGGCACGGCGCGTGGGCGTTCGCCGAGCACTGGTTGGGTCACGCGGCGTCGCGGGGTTTCCCGGCGTACGCGGTGAGCCTGCGCGGGCACGGTGCCAGCGAGCCGGCGCCGGAGGCGACGCTGCGGGCGTACGCCCACGACGTGGTCCAGGTGGCCGCGAGCCTGCCGCGGCAGGCGGTGCTTGTCGGGCACGGCGCCGGCGCCCTGGTGGTGGCGCACGCGTTGGCCCGCTACCCGGCGCGGGGCGCGGTCCTGGTGGCGCCGGTCTTCGGCGGCTGGGGTGTGCTGGGCGCGGCGTTGCGGCGCAACCCCGCCGGCACGCTGCCGGCGGTGTTCGGCGGGCCGCTGCGGCTCAACCGGGGGCAGCTGTTCAGCCGCGAGTTGCCCGACGAGGAGGCCCGACGGTACGTCGGACGCCTCGGTCGGGCGGGTCGGCGGGCCCAGTGGGCGCTGCTGGGTGAGCCGGAGGCCGAGCCGGCCGTGGGCGCGCCCCCGGTGCTGGTGCTGGGCAGCCCGGACGACCGGGTGGTGCCGGCGTCGACGTTGACCCGGGTGGCCCGCCGGTACGGGTCGGCGCCGCTGCTCTTTCCCGGGATGGGCCACGACCTGATGCTGGACGCGCGGTGGGCGGAGCCGATCGACGCGATCCTGGACTGGCTGGAGAAGGAGCCCGCGGCGCACTGAGCAGCCGGGCCGCCGGTCAGCCGCCGGCCTGGTGGACGGCCGGGCTGCCGCTCGGGGTGGTCGGCCGGGGCACCCGGGCGGTGTCGTCGGAGCCGGTGTCGGTGCTGGTCAGGCGACCGACCAGGGCGCCGCCCTCGTCCAGGGCGCGTAGGTAGGACCGAGCCCAGGCCCGGATGTCGTGCTGGTGCAGGTGGGCGCGCATGGCCCGCATCCGCTGGGTGGTGTCGGCCGGGCTGGCCCGCAGCGCCGCGCGCAGGCCCTGCTTGAGCCCTTCCAGGTCGTGCGGGTTGACCAGGTACGCCTGGGACAGCTCGGCGGCGGTGCCGGCGAACTCGCTGAGCAGCAGCGCGCCCGTGTCGTCGACCCGCGCGGCCACGTACTCCTTGGCGACCAGGTTCATCCCGTCGCGCAACGGGGTCACCGCCATCACGTCGGCGACCCGGTAGAGCGCGGCCAGCTCGGCCCGGTCGAAGGGCTGGGTGAGGTAGTGGATCGCCGGCTCACCGACCCGGCCGAACTCGCCGTTGATCCGGCCGACCTCGCGCTCGATGCGCTCGCGCAGGATCTGGTACTGGCCGACGCGTTCCCGGCTCGGCATGGCGACCTGCACCAGCACCGTGTCGCGGACCTTCACGTCGCCGCTGGCGAGCAGTTCGCTGTACGCCTTGAGGCGCTGCTCGATGCCCTTGGTGTAATCCATCCGGTCCACGCTGAGGACGACCTGTCGGGGATCACCGAGGTCCTGACGGAGTCGGTGGGCCCGAGCGGCCACGTCCGGGCGGTCGGCGAGCGCGGCCATCTCGGCGGTGTCGATGGAGACCGGGAACGCGCCGATGCGCACGACCCGGTCGTCGATGCCGATCCGCCGGTCGGTGGCCGGCAGCTCCAGCACCCGGGTCACCAGCTGGGCGAAGTTGTGCGCCGCCTGCACCCGCTGGAAGCCGACCAGGTCGGCGCCGAGCATGCCGCGCAGCAGTTCGGCCCGGCGGGGCAGTTGCATGAAGAGCTCCGGCGGCGGGAACGGCACGTGCAGGAAGAACCCGATGCGCAGGTCCGGGCGGAGGGCGCGCAGCAGACCGGGGACCAGTTGCAGGTGGTAATCCTGCACCCAGACCACGCCGCCCGGCTCGGCCACCTCGGCGGTCGCCTCGGCGAAGCGCTGGTTGACCCGCTGGTACGCCTCCCACCACCGGCGGTGGTGCTGCGGCTGCTCCACCGAGTCGTGGTAGAGCGGCCAGAGGGTGGCGTTGGCGAACCCCTCGTAGTGGTCGCGCAGGTCTTCCGGGCTGAGCGCGACGGTGTGCATCCGCACGCCGTCCACGTCCGGTAGTGCGGGGGCCGGCCCGGTGCCACCGGCCCAGCCGACCCAGGTCGCCGGGGTGTGCCGCAGGAGCGGGTGCAGCGCGCTGACCAACCCACCTGGGCTGCGCCGCCACTCGCAGGCCCCGTCGGGGGCCTGATTGTCGTCGATGGGGAGGCGGTTGGCCACCACCACGAGAGAACTCTGTCGCATCTCGGGCATTCCGATCAGCAGAGGACTGACCGCCGCGAGCAAGGAAAAACCGGTCAGTCAGCGGGGGAAGTGACGTACAGCGGTATTCCTACTGACAGTAAGTTACACCACTGTTACGCCCCCGGCGGGGCGCTGCCGTCCCGGGATGCGGGCCCAACTCAGACGACGGCGCCGTTGTCCGGGTCGTCCTCGTCCTCGTCGCCGGGGCGCAGCCGCCAGATCAGCGTGACGAAACCGGCCAGGATGCCGGTGAACCCGAACAGCGTGACCGCCGAGCGGTCGATCGGGAGCAGCCACGGGAAGAGGAACAGCACGAACCCGACGACCACCCCGAGCACGCCGATCACCGCGTACTTGCTGACCCGCGGCAGCGGCGGCGGTGGCGGTGGGTGGTAACCCTCGTCGTCCTCGTCGTCGGGCAGGTCGGCACCGAAGGTGTCCAGCCCGTCCAACAGGGAGGGCTCGTCCGGTCGGGTGCCGCGCCCCACGGAGATCCCGGAGATGTCCGTCGCGGACGGTAGGCGGCGGACGTCGGTGGCGGTCGGACCGGGCTCGTCGGCGCCGGAACGGGTCAGCGGCCCGGAGGTCGGCTCGTCCCGCCCGTCCCGTTCGTCCACGTCCTCCGAGGCTGGCCACGGGTGGTCACCGGGCGTGGAGGTGGTATGGAAGCCCGCCACGATTCGCGCCCACTCGGCGTCGATGTCCGGTTCGTCGCGAGCCGGCGGCTGCTCCGGAGCGGTCTCGTCGGCGAGTTGGGTCAGATAGTCCCGGGCGGTGGTCAGGTGCGAGCGGTCGACGTACAGCCGGTCGACCGGCCGGGCCGGCACGGTGGTGGTGCGGGTGACCGGGTTGAGGTCGGCGGAGGGCTGGAGGTAGGCGGCGATCCCACCGGCGGCCAGCACGTCGAGCAGGTGCTCACCGACGCGCGGATCGACGTCGCCGACGACGGCGTACTCGTTCGCGTCGAGCCCGTTGTCCCGCCGTCCCCGGCGGGCCCCACCCGCTGACACCCGGACATCCCCCTTAACGCGCCTTCCGGCGCGGCCACCGCTGCCCCTCGACGCCCGTCCGCACGCCGTGCTCTGAATCGTGACACGTCAGGGCATGGTTCCGGGAGTGCGTTGTGTCGCGTCTTCCAAAGTCACGGCTGCTTCCGCAGGTCGCGGCGTGGCTCCTTTGTCCGTTCTTGCGCGACAAGTGCGATCTCGGTGATCGTTGGCGGCCGGGCGCGCGACCCGCCGAGCGCGGCCCCGCTGACCTGCCGGCGATCCGGGTTTCGTCCGTTGTGGTGAGAGCGCTCGCTTCGTAGGCTCGGCGGCGACGACGGCTGGCGCTGTCGCGGGCACACCACGGAAAGGACGCCGGTGCTCTACTGGCTGCTGAAGTACGTCATCCTCGGTCCGCTGCTCAAGCTGATCTTCCGCCCGCAGGTGGAGGGCCTGCGCAACGTGCCGGCGACCGGTCCGGTGATCCTGGCGAGCAACCACCTCTCCTTCTCCGACTCGATCTTCACGCCGTTGATCACCGCCCGGAAGGTCACCTTCGTCGCCAAGGCCGAATACTTCACCGGCAAGGGGATCAAGGGCTGGCTGACCAAGATGTTCTTCGTCGGCACCGGGACGATTCCGGTGGACCGCTCCGGCGGCCGGGCCGCGCGCGCCGCCCTGGACACCCAGTTGCAGGTGCTGCGTGCCGGGGGAGTGGCAGGCATCTACCCCGAAGGCACCCGCTCCCCGGACGGGCGGCTCTACCGGGGCAAGACCGGGGTGGCCCGGCTCGCCCTGGAGAGCGGCGCAGTGGTGGTGCCGGTGGCGATGCTCAACGCCGACGAGATCCAGCCGCCGGGCAAGCTCATCCCCAAGATCGACCGGGTGAAGATCCGGTTCGGGGCGCCGCTGGACTTCTCCCGCTACGCCGGCCTGGCCGGCGACCGGTTCGTCGAGCGCGCGGTCACCGACGAGATCATGTACGAGTTGATGGAGCTCTCCGGTCGGGAGTACGTCGACATCTACGCCCAGAAGCTCAAGGAGCCCGTCCCGGCGCCGCTGGCCGCCTGACCACCGCCGCGCCGGCCCGCCCTGCCGGCCCGCCCTGCCGGCCCGCCCTGCCGGCCCGCCCTGCCGGCCCGCCCTGCCGGCCCGCCCTGCCGGCCCGGTCGGCGGTCAGGGCAGGTGGAGCAGGGCCGGGGCGTGGTGACGGGTGGCGAAGTCGTGCAGGCGGGCGCGGGTCGCCGCGGCGGCGGGTGGGTCGGTCTCGGCCAGCGGGCCGATCGCCAGCGCCAGCGTGATGACCTCGTCGGTCACGTCGGCCATCCGGGCGTAGCTCGCCGCCGCCGAACGCAGCAGGTTCGCCGCGGTCGAGGCGTCCCCGGCGTGCCGGGCCAGCGTGGCGTCGGCGACCTGACCGGCGGCCCGAGCCCACGGGGTCGTCCGGGGCGCCCGGTCGAGCAGCTGCCGGACCAGCCGGGCCGCGTCCGCGCCGAGCACCCCGGCGACATGCCCGACGGCCGGCACCCATTCCGCGAACGGAATCATCCGGGTGCGTCGCCAGTCCTCGTCCAGCTCGGTGAGCAGCGCCATCGCCTCGTCCCGGTGGCCCTGCACCGCCCGGCAGAGCGCGGCGTGCGCCAGGGTGGAGCGCAGCACCCGGTGGAATCCGCTGCGCCGGGCCGCGACCAGCGCCTGCTCGACCAGATCCCCACCCGCTGCGTCTGGCCCCGCGGCTCCGTCCGGCCCCGCAGCTCCGTCGGGCCCGGAGGTTGCCATCAGCTCGGCGCCGGCCAGCCCGCGCATCCAACCCGAGACCGCCACGATGTGCAGGTCCCACTCGGCGGTCGGCCGTCGGGTCGACTCCGCCGCCATCGCCAGCGCCGCCGTCCAGTCACCCGCGTAGTACGACCGCGCCCACTGGTCGGCGAAGCTGGTGGCCAGGCTGTGCTCGCCGCCCAGGTCGAGGGTGAGCTGCTCGTCGACCAGCCGGGCCGAGCCGGCCAGGTCGCCCTCCTCCTGCAACGCCCAGGCCAGGTTCTGCACCGCCCGGCGTCGACTGGTCAGCCGTTCCACCCGGCAGTGCTCGGTCACCTCCGCCAGCTCCGGGAACGCCTCGGCGGAGCCGGCCAGGTAGCGCGCCACGGCCAGGGTGATCCGCGCGTTGGCCTGGACCTCGCGCAGCTGGAGCCGCTCGGCGAGGGACGCCGCCGCCCGCGCCGCGGTGCACGCCGGCTCGGTCTCCGCGTTCAGCATGTGCACCCGGGCCAGCTCCAGCAGGGCGCCCGCCTTCTCCTGGCTGTCCGGTAGGTCGCTGTAGA
Source organism: Micromonospora sp. NPDC050784 (assembly GCF_044456765.1). Classification (NCBI taxonomy): domain Bacteria; kingdom Bacillati; phylum Actinomycetota; class Actinomycetes; order Micromonosporales; family Micromonosporaceae; genus Micromonospora; species Micromonospora sp. NPDC050784. The sequence goes on from NZ_JBITGG010000006.1 coordinate 337,490, forward strand.
TGCCGATCGCCTGGTCCAGGCAGTGCAGAGTCGTCGAACGGTCGGCCCGACTCCACGCGGCGGTGGCGAGCAGCGTCCAGGCGCGCGCCGCCCCCGTCCGGTCGCCACTGGTGGTGAGCCGCTCGGCCAGCCGGGTCAGGGTGTCCGTGCCTCCCCCCACCAGGAAGGCGTCCCCGTCCCGATAGAACGCCAGCTCGGCGTCGAACAGCTCCAACGCCGGGTCCGGCTCGACGTCCAGGGCCAGCGCCCGACCGACAAGCGCGGCGGCGGTGTCCAGCGCGTGCAGCTCGTACGCCCGGCGGGCCGCCCGGTGCAGCGCGGCCCGCGCCGACGGGGCGTAGGGGGCGGTGTCCAGACCGACGGTCCGGGCGATCTCGTGTGCCGCCCAGCGATGGTTGGCCAGCACCTCGGCCAGGTCGTACTGCCGGCCGTCGGTGAGCTGCGCCATCCAGTCGGCGGTGCGTTGGTGGCGCAGCACCCGCTCGGCCCGGGGCAGCCGCTGGTAGCAGACGTCGCGTACCAGGATGTGCCGGAACCGGTACTCGGACTGGCCGGGCATCGTCGACGTGCTCTGCTCGTACACCAGGTCGCGACGTTGCAGGCGGTCCAGCGCACGCTCCACCCACTCCACCGGCCGGCCCAGCGCCATCGCCACCGGCGCGGCCCAGAACACCACGCCGACCACGGCGGCGGCCTGGAGCACCGCCCGGTCGGCCGGGTCCAGCAGGTCGAGCCGGTTGGCGATGACCGCTTGCACCGTGCGCGGCATCTCCGCGCCACCGTCGAGGTCGGGGCGGGAGGCCGAACCGACCGCGTCGAGCAGGCCTCCGTCCAGCAGCATCCGGGCGTACTCCTGGGCGTAGAGCGGGTTGCCGTCGGCGAACTCGATCAGCGGGGTACGCGAGCTGGAGGGCAGCGTCGCCTGCCCGAGGAGCAGCGAGTAGAGCGTGTCGATGTCGGTGTCGTGCATGGGCGGCACCGAGATGGACATCGCGCCACTGATCGTGCCGGTCCAGGCCGGGTTCCGCTCCCGCAGCTCCGGCCGGGCGGTCGCGACGACCAGCAGCGGTACGCCGCGCGCTGACGCGCCCAACTGCTCGACGAAGGCGAGCATGGCCTGGTCCGCCCAGTGCATGTCCTCGAAGACCAGCACGGTCGGGCCGGTGGTGGCCAGGGCCAGCAGGAACCGCCGCCAGGCGGCCTCGGTCTCGCCGGGGGTGAGTCGTTCACCGGGTACGCCGATCAGCGGCCCGAGCGCCTCGGCCAGCCGGGTCGCGTGCGGGTCGGCGAGTTCCCCGAGACGGGCCCGCAGCCGCTCGCGCAGCGCGGCCGGGTCGTCGACCTCCGGTACCCCCACCCAGGTCTTCACGATGTCCGACAGCGCGGCCCAGGTGACGTTCTCGCCGAACGGCGGGCACTGCCCGACGAGCCAGGTGATCGGTGGGCCGGGCACGCTGCCCGCGTGTCGAGCCAGCTCGCGCAGCAGCCGGCTCTTGCCCACACCGGCCGGGCCGAACACCGTCACCAACTGGGAGGTCCGCTCGGTCACCATCCGGTGCAGCGCGTTGACCAGCAGGCCGCGCTCGTGCTCCCGGTCCACCATCGGGGTCAGCTCGGCACCGCGCGGGTCCCGGTGTGGTCGGACCTGGACGGCCAGCCAGATCCGGCTCACCGCGGACCGGCCGCGCAGGGTGACCGGCGGCTGGTCGGCGTACTCCATCTCGTGTCGGGTGGCCGACCAGGTGCTCTCGTCGACGACGACACCGCCCGGTGGGGCGAAACCCTGCAGGCGGGAGGCCGTGTTGACCACGTCTCCGGTCACGAAGGCCTGCCCACCGTCGCGGGTGGCGGAGAGGTCGACCAGGGCCTCGCCGGTCGCGATGCCGACCCGGAAGCCGAGCGGCGGCTGCGGACCGGCGGGCTGGCGGGCCAGGTTCCGCTGCAGTTCCAGGCCGGCGCGGACACACCGCAACGCGTCGTTGTCGGTGGCCACCGGCGCGCCGAACAGCGCCATCGCGGCGTCGCCGATGTACTTCTCGACCACCCCGCCGTACTGGTGCACGATCCGGCGCACCGTGGCGAAGTAGGTCTGTTGCAGACTGCGGGCCTGCTCCGGGTCGGCCCGCTCCGCGTAACTGGTGAAGTCCACGATGTCGACGAAGAGCACGCTGACCTGACGCCTGTCCTCCTGCACCGCGACGACGTGGTCCCGCAACGGTTGGCCACAGCTCGTGCAGAAGTTGACCTCGGTGCTGTTGGCGTGCCCGCAGTGCGCACAGTTGACCCCGAGCGGCTGGCCACACCCGCCGCAGAAGCGGTCGTCCGGCCCGGCCGCGCGTGCGCAGTGTCCACACTTGAGGTCGATGTTCAGCTCCGTGGGCGAAAGAGGTCAGTATCGCGGCCGGTCAGCCCAGTCGGGTACCCGACGTGCGGACGGGCAACGTCATCGATCGGTCGGGGTTAGTGTTCCGTACCAGGAAGTTTCATGTCAGGGAGAGTGCCGTGCAGGTACGACTGTCCGCCTCGTGGACCGATCCGGGTGGCACGCAGTGGGCGCCGGGCGACACGATCGACGTCGATGCGGTCACTCTCGCCGAACTGGAGGAGCAGGGCATGGTGGAAGAGCCTGAGGGTCAGTCGGGCGGGTCGGGGGAGACCACGACCACCTCGTCGAGCACGTCCACGGCCGGTAAGCCGACCGATCCGAAGAAGATCGGTCCGGGGCCGGGTGCGCCGCCGGCCGACAGCAAAGAGAACTGATCGTCCGGGTGCGGTCGGCGGGCCAACGGTCCGCCGGCCGCACCCGTCGTGCAGCCTCACCCGTTGGCCGCCGCGAACCTGCCCGGTGTCGGCAGCCGTAGCCCGAGGGCCCGGGTGAGCAGGGGAGCGATCAGCCCCAGGGTGGCCAGCACACCCAACCCCGAGATGACCAGCACCCATCGTGGCCCGACCACCGCCAACAGCGGTGCGCCGACGGCGTAGGCCAGTGCCTCCGCCGCGTACGGGAACATGTAGACGGTGCCGAACACCACGCCGAGCCGTTCGGCCGGCACGTTCTGCTGGATGAGGGTGTCGGCGGCGACGTTGTGCCAGCCCGCGCCGACACCGGCGACCGCCTGGCCGGCGATGGCGAGCGCGATCACCGGGCTGAGGCCGGTGACCAGCGTTCCGGCGCCGAGCGCGAGCAGCGCGCCGTAGAGGACCAGGTCCATCCGGATGCGTACGCCGGTTCTCGCCAGGCACATCGGACCGAGCACCATTCCGACGCCGTAGGCGGTCCCCAGCAAACCGATCGTGACCTCGGTGGCGCCCAGTTCGGCGCGTCCGAGGGGGACGATGGCGAGGTTGTCCAGCGCGGCGAACATCACCATCACCAGGAACCCGACCGAGACCGCACGGACGACGCTGTGCCCTCGGACCACCCGCAGCCCTTCGCGCAAGACCGTGTGCAGTGGCTCGGACCGGCGGGTCGCGCCGGTCGTCGAGAGTGTCCGGACTCCGCCGATCAGCAGCGCGGAGAGGACGAAGGTCGCCGCGTCCACGAGCAGCGTGGCGGTCAGGCCGAGGGTCGCCAGCAGGAGGCCGCCGACGGCTGGCCCGGCAGCGAGCCCGATGTTAACGCCGGTCGCGAGTTGCGCGTTCGCCGCCGGCAGTTGCTCGCGTTCGACCAGGCGGGGGAGCAGGCTGCGTCCGGCGGGAGTGAACGCGGTGGCGGCCGTGGTAGCCGCGGTGATCAGCGCCAGCAGGACGGGCAGGGGCGGCGCGAGCAGCGCGACGGCGAGGTACGTCAACGCCTGGGCGGTGTCGCAACCGATCATCAGCCGGCGCTGGTCGAACCGGTCGGCCAGGGCACCGAGCAACGGTCCGAGCAGGCGGGGCACCGTGGACGCCAGCAGGAGCAGGGCGACCGCGCCGCCACCGTGCCGGTCGTAGACGGCGATCAGCAGCGCCGTCCGGGCCAGCTGGTCACCGGTGTACGACACCAGGCGCGCCGACCAGTATCGACGAAATGCGACATTGCCGCGGAGTAATGACATGACCGGTGGCTCCTCACTGCTGCGGGTATGTCGGCACGGGCCTTGGAACAGGGGCGGGCGCGGCAACCTTGTCAGCGCGGTGCGGGGGCCAACAACCACTCTTCAGCTAGTGATTCATGTCGATTTGTCCTATTTCGTCCCAACGCTCTACGCCATAGCGTCCTTGGCACGACAGGCACCACACATCGACCAGGGGGACGACATGGCGACCACGACGACGACCACCACGACCGCGAGCGGCTGGGCCGGACCGGGTATCTGGGCCGGACCGGGCTTCTGGGCCGGACCGGGCTTCTGGGCGGGCCCCGGCTACCAGTCGGCCGCGACCCGTTGGCCGGGCGCGACCCGCTGAACCCGATCCGCTGAACCGCGAGAACGGTGACGCCGGCTGCCACTGGCAGCCGGCGCAGCCGTGCGTACGGATGGGGGAGTGGGCAGCGGCGGGTGGCGCGTGTCCAGATCGGATGCCCGACCGGCGACGAACCGGGCGGGCCGGTCGGTCAGCGGTCGGCCATGCCGGCGCGGCGGCGTAGCGCGGCCACGTCGGTCACCACGATCCGGCGGCCCTCGGTACGCAGCCAGCCGCGGCTCGCGAACGAGCCGATCGCCTGGTTGACGCTCTGCCGGGAACCACCGGCCATCTCGGCCAGCTGGCTCTGGTTGAGCTCGATCGTGATCATCGGTGCCTGGCTCTCGCCGGCCAACCGAACCAGCGTCTTCGCCACCCGACCGGGCAGGTCGAGGAAGACGTGGTCGGCGTTCTGCTCGGTGAGCCGGCGGATCAGCCCGCCCAGTGAGCGCATCACCGCGTCCAGGATGCGGGGGTTGGAGTGCACCAACTCCATGAACGCGCCCCGCGACAGCGCGAGCGCCGCGCAGTCCTCGATGGCCTCCGCCGAGGCGGACCGGGTGGACGCGTCGAGCAGGGAGACCTCACCGAGCACGTCCGGTGGACGGATAACAGACAGCACGGCCCGCTCGCCGGTGGGTGCGGTGCGGAACACGGCCACCGCGCCGCGGCGCAGCACGATCAGCGACTCGCCGGGGTCGTTCTCCACGAAGAGCAGCTGGCCCTTGCGGTAGGTGCGCGGAACGGCGGCAGCGATGACGCGCTGCCGCACCTCGGGCTCCAGCCCGGCGAACATCTCGACTCCCGTGAGCGCGTCACCCGGCTCTGGCAGGCGAACCTCCACGGCCCAACCCCTCCCCCGGTCATGGACCACAACTCGCTCACCGGGCGAACTTGATGGGCCCCGACAAGGTGAACTGACACCGATTCGGCGTCCGGTAGCGGTACACATCAGATCATGACGGTCCGGTCGCTTGCTGTACACCCCTCGAAGCACTTCCGTGACCGTCACGAGCTGCGACGGACCGTTCACCGGGGTTCCGCCGCACCGCGGCCGACCCTCCGGACGGGCCCCGCCGGGCACGGCCGTGCGGCGGTGGGCGAAGATGCCCGGAATGGTCTACCGCTACTTCTACGACTGCGAGTTCATCGAGGACGGCACGACCGTCGACCTCGTCTCGATCGGTGTCGTCGACGAGTACGGCCGCGAGTTCTACGCGGTCTCCACCGAGTTCGACGACTCCCGCGCCGTGCCCTGGGTGCGACGCAACGTGCTGGACAAGCTGCCCTCCCCGGCGGACCGAGCCTGGCGCTCGCGTGAACGGATCCGCGACGACCTGTACGACTTCCTGGTCGAGCCGATCCGGGACCGCCCGGGGGAGCAGTTGGAGCTGTGGGCCTGGTTCGCCGCGTACGACCACGTGGTGCTCGCCCAGCTCTGGGGTGCGATGCCGGCGCTGCCCCGGGAGATTCCCCGCTACACCAAGGAACTGCGGCAGCTCTGGGACGACCGTGGCCGGCCGCCCCTGCCGGACGCGGACGCGGCCCGGCATGACGCTCTGGTCGACGCCCGGCACAACCTGGCCCGCTGGCGGGCGATGACCGCCCGTTGAGTGGTGGCCGCCCGCCGTAGGTTTGACCGGTTCTGTCCCGGGCAACGGTTCGACCAGCCGAGCCGAGGGAGATTGCCATGAGCGACCAGCCGACCAGCGCCGCGGAGGCACGCGCCCGGGTCACCGGCCTGGCCCGGGCCGCGCGGATCTGCATGCTCACCACGACCGCTCTGGACGGGCGGCAGATGAGTCGACCGATGACGCTCCAGGAGGCCGAGTTCGACGGCGAGCTGTGGTTCTTCGCCTACGCCGACTCGGCCAAGATCCGTCAGCTCCGGGTGAACCCGGAGGTCAACGTCGCCTTCTCCGACCAGAAGCACAACGCCTGGGTGTCGATCTCCGGCACCGCCACCGAGGGGCTCGACCGGGCCCGGGCCGAGCGGCTGTGGAGCCCGCTGCTCAAGCCGTGGTTCCCCGACGGGCTGGACACCCCCGGTCTCACGCTGATCAAGGTGCACGCCAGCTCCGCCGAGTACTGGGACTCGCCGAACAGCACGGTGGTGAACCTGCTCAGCTACGCGAAGGCCGCGGTCGCCGGCCGGCCACCGGAGGCCGGCGAGAACCACGAGGTGACCTACTGACCGGGGGCGGGTGCCCGGGGCGCGCTGTCGTCGTACCGGCGGGCCGACTACAGTTCGCAGTGACGGCCCGCCCCGGGCCGGCAACGGCGCCGATGGTCTGACCTGACACATACCCTGGGGCATATCGGGCTTTACCTGATGCTCCAGGAGGATGAGCGGATCATGCGTATCGGCGTGCTCACCGGCGGCGGCGACTGCCCCGGTCTCAACGCGGTCATCCGGGCGGTGGTCCGCAAGGGCGTCGCCACTTACGGTCACGAGTTCGTGGGCTTCCGGGACGGCTGGAAGGGCCCGCTTGAGGGTCTGTCCCGGCCCCTGGACATCGCCGACGTCCGCGGCATCCTGCCCCGCGGCGGCACCATCCTCGGCTCGTCCCGGACCAACCCGTTCAAGATCGAGAACGGCGTCGAGCGGATCAAGGACAACCTCGCCGCCCAGGGCGTGGACGCGCTGATCGCGATCGGCGGCGAGGACACCCTCGGCGTGGCCACCAAGCTCTACGAGCTGGGCGTGCACGTCGTCGGCGTGCCGAAGACGATCGACAACGACCTCGGCGCCACCGACTACACCTTCGGCTTCGACACCGCGGTCAACATCGCGATGGAGGCCATCGACCGGCTGCACACCACCGCGGAGAGCCACCACCGCACCCTTGTCGTCGAGGTGATGGGCCGGCACGCCGGCTGGATCGCCCTGCACGCCGGCCTGGCCGGCGGCGCCAACGTGATCCTGCTGCCGGAGCGCCAGTTCGACGTCGACCAGGTGGCCGGCTACGTCGAGAAGCGCTTCCAGCACCAGTACGCCCCGATCGTCGTGGTCGCCGAGGGCGCCCAGCCGCTCGACGGCCAGATGGTCCTCGCCAACCAGGAGCTCGACTCCTTCGGCCACGTCCGCCTCGGCGGCATCGGCCAGTGGCTCGCCGAGCAGCTGGAGGCCAAGACCGGCAAGGAGGCCCGCACCGTGGTGCTGGGCCACATCCAGCGCGGTGGCACCCCGACCGCCTTCGACCGGGTGCTCGCCACCCGCCTGGGCCTGCAGGCCATCGACGCCGTCAACGACGGCGACTGGGGCAAGATGGTCGCGATGCAGAGCACCGACATCGTCCGGGTGCCCCTCGCCGAGGCCACCCGCGAACTGAAGACCGTTCCTCTGGAGCGGTACGCCGAGGCCGAGGTCTTCTTCGGCAGCTGATCGATCGTCGGGGGGGGGGGGGGGGGGCGGGGGGGGCGGGGGGGGCGCCCCCCCCCCCCCCGCGACCCAATGCGAGGGGGTACGGGCCGACATGTCCGCCGGAGTGCACACGGTCGCGGTGATCGGCGCGGGCAAGATCGGTGAGCTGATGCTCTCCGGGCTGCTGCGCTCGGGATGGCCGGTGGACCGGCTGCTGGCCACCGCCCGCCGGCCCGCTCGCGCCGAGGAGTTGACGGCCCGTTACGGCGTACGGGTGGTCGACAACCTGACCGCGGTGGACGAGGCGGCGGTGCTCGCCGTCTCGGTGAAACCGCAGGACGCCGCCGCGCTCCTCGACGAGATCGGCCCCAAGGTGCCGGCCGACAAGCTCGTCATCTCACTCTGCGCCGGTCTGCCCACCAGCTTCTTCAGCCGCCGGTTGCCCGACGGCACCCCGGTGGTGCGGGTGATGACCAACACCCCGGCGCTTGTCGACGAGGCGATGACCGCGATCTCCGCCGGCGCGTACGCCACCGGAGCGCACCTGACGTTGGCCGAGGAGATGTTCAAGCCGCTCGGCCAGACGATCCGGGTGCCCGAGTCGCAGCAGGACGCCGTCACCGCGCTCTCCGGCTCCGGCCCGGCCTACTTCTACCTGCTGGTCGAGGCCATGATCGACGCGGGGATCCTGCTCGGGCTGCCCCGCCAGGTGGCGCACGAGTTGATCGTGCAGACCGCGATCGGGTCGGCGGTGATGCTGCGCGACTCCGGCGAGCACCCGGTCAAGCTGCGCGAGGCGGTCACCTCGCCGGCCGGCACCACCATCTCCGCGATCCGGGAGTTGGAGAAGCACGGCGTACGCGCGGCGCTGCTCGCCGCGCTGGAGGCCGCCCGGGATCGCGCCCGCGAGCTGGCGGCACAGGCCGACTGAGCGTTCGGGGCGCGTCGCGGAGCCGTGCGTGCCGCATACTGGCCCGGTGTTCACACTTGCCCAGGCCCGGCACCTGGTGGCCACCCTGCAGCCGCGCGTCGACGAGTTGATCCGGGTCCGGGCCGACCTGGCCGAGTTGCGCGCCGACCTGGCCGACCACGGCGTGAGCGCGCTCGGTGGGCTGGCCGAGGTGAAGGCGCTGGAGGCCCGGCTGCACGCCGTCGTCGACGAGCTGCACCAGCACGACATCCAGGTCAAGGGCATCGCTCCGGTGCTGCTCGACTTCCCCGGCGAGCGGGCCGGCCGCGCCGTGCTCTGGTGCTGGCTGGAGGGCGACTCCGACGTGCGCTGGTACCACCGGGCCGAGTGCGGCTTCGCCGGCCGCCGCCCCCTCTGACTCAGCCCGCCGCGGACGTCGGCAGGATCGGGTCGGGGGCGTCGGTCACCGCGAAGACCACGACGTTGTCCCGGTAGTGCCCCCGCCGCCGGTCGAAGTCGCCCCCGCAGGTGACCAGGCGCAACTCCGCCCCGGGCGTCGGGCCGTAGACCACGTCGGTCGGAAAGCTGTCCTTCCGGGTACGCAGCGACCCCGTCACCCGGAACGCCAACCGCTGCCCGCCGCGCCACACCTCGACCCGGTCGCCGGGCCGCAACTCACCGAGCCGGGCGAACACCGCCGGGCCACGGCGCGAGTCCAGATGCCCGGCGAGCAGGGCCGGGCCGGTGTCGCCGGGAGCCGGGCCGCCGCCGTACCAGCCGGCCGTGTCGAAGTCGGTGGGCGGAATCAGCGCGCCGGCGCGGTCCAGACCCAGCACGGTGAGCGCGGAGTCGACGTCGATGCGCGGTATGCGTACCCGGGTGGGTGGAGGATCCCGCGGCGCGGGCGTGGCGGCCACCGACGGACAGTCGTCGCCGCAGCCGAGGTGCCAGCTCGCCATCGGCGGTGGCGGGCCGGTGGTGGCCAGCCCGACCCCGGTGCCAACGGCCAGGCAGACCGCCGCGCCGGCCGCGACCAGCGCGGCCAGCGGCACGCGGCGGTCACGGTGCCGCCGGATCGACGGGTCCGGCCCGGCGCTCACCAGGTGGTGCGCCGCCGCCGACGCCAGAGCAGCAGGGCCACCGCGCCGGCCGCCGCGGCCAGACCGCCGGCCACCAGGGGGTACGCGTCGAGCCCGGCCCCGGCCGTGCCACCGGCGCCGGTGTCCACCCCACCGGCCGGGACGACCGTGCCGCCCTCGGCGTCGCGCCGCAACTCGGCGGTGAGCCCGCCCTGCTTCGCGTCGAGCACCAGCAGCGAGTAGACGGCGCCGCCGGTGAGCCGCACCTCGGCGTCGGTGCTCGGCCCGCCGGGACCCGTCAGCTTCAGCCGCCACCTGCCCGGCTCGACCTGCTGGTAGTCGGTTGTGGTGGCGAACTGCACCCCGCCCGCGATCATCGGGCCGTCGGCGGCGGCCACGTCGAGCACCGGGGTCCGCACCGACGCCTGCACGACCCGCACCTTGGCGCGGCCGTCGGTGGGAGCGCTGAGATCGTCGTTGAGCACCCGCAGGCCGAGGTCGGCGTGCCGGCCCACACCGGCCACCGTGAAGGCGTCTCCGCTGGTCACCGCGACCTCGGTGGTGAGCACCGGGGGGTCGGTGGCGGGGGCGCCCGCCTCGCGCATGGCCACCGCGTACCGGCCCGGAGCGAGTTCGAGGTAGTCGGAGACCACGCCGTAACCGACCCCGGGGAAGACCTGCGGCTTCGCCGCGCCCGGCGCGGCCAGGTAGACGTCCACCGCCGGGGTGTCCGGGGAGAGGTGCGCGAGCCGGACGTATCCGACGGTGTCCGCGCCGGTCGCGGCGTTGGCAGGAATGGGAATGGCGGCGGTGGCGAGGGCGGTGCCGAGTAGGAGCGCGCCGGAGCCGGCCAACAGCCGGCGGGGCACGGTACGGAGCGTGTGCATGTCGCCTCCGGGAGCACGTTCGGTGAGCGGGCGGCAACCCAGAGAACAGGGTCCCGTGAGCAGGACTACGACGCAAGTTGCCACAGCGATGTTTTTGCGCGCGTATCGCTACCGATCGCGGGGAGGGCGGCGGCTGGCCTTGCTCAGCGGGTGGCGGCGGCCAGGGCGGCGCGCAGTTTCGCGGCGTCGGCCGGGGCCGGGTGCTCCCAGTCGGTCGGGCTGGCGGAGTAGAGCGTGCCGTACGCCGGGGTGTCCGGCTGGTAGCGCCACCCCTCAGCCAGCGGGCCGACGTCGACCGCGTCGTAGCCGATCCGGTTTAGAAAGGCGGTCACCTCGGCCTTCGCGGCGGCGTCGTCACCGGCGATCGCGAGGGCGCTGCGGTCCGCCGCACCGGACGGCCGGGGGAGGGCGGCCAGGCCCTTGAAGTAGATGTTGTTGAAGACCTTGACCACCCGCGACTGCGGCAGGTGCCGCTGGAGCAGCTCGCTGCTGGTGGTCTCGCCCGAGTCCAGCTCCGGGAAGGCGCCATCGCGCTCCGGGTAGTAGTTGTTGGTGTCGATGACGACCTTGCCGGCCAGCGGCTCCACGGGCACCGCGCGGTACGCCTTCAGCGGCACAGTGACCACCACCAGGTCGCCGACCTGCGCCGCGTCCTGCGTGGTGCCGGCGCTGGCGTGCGCGCCCAGGGCCTCGACCAGGTCGGTGAGGGTCTCCGGGCCCCGCGAGTTGCTGAGCACCACGTCATAGCCGGCGTCGACGGCCAGCCGGGCCACGGTGCCGCCGATGTTGCCACTGCCGATCAGTCCCACAGTTGTCATGCTCGTTCCCAACTCCGTCCACCCACGACGCATTCCCGACCATCCTGGTGGGTTATTCGGTTGCCCGCTGCCGGGCGGCTGCGCGGACCGTCAGGCCCGCGCTGTCCTCGTCGCGGACCTCGCGATCTTCGCCGTCCCGGCGGGTGCCTGGTCGCGGCGCGAGCCCGTTCTGCACAACGTACTGCTCACGCTTGTCGCCGATCGGCTCTCCGGCAACGTGCCACTCTCCGGTGACGAGCGGTCGTGCGGGTGATCGACGGCCGGACACGCGGCCCGGTAGCAGCCCGGGGCCGGGAGGGCCGGCGAGGCCGTCGATCATGGAGTTGTGGTGGGGAACGATTCGGGTCTATCGGTGCAATCCAGGCACCATGACTCCATGATCGACCGAGTCCAGCCCGGCCTGGCCGAATTCAGCCCGGCCTAGCCGAGCCCAGGCGCGCTGCCCCGGGCGTCAGGGGGTGGGGAGGTTCTTTTCGATGGCGGCGCGGAGGTCGTTGGAGTCGGGCTCGACCGTGGGGGCGAAGCGGGCGGCGACCGAGCCGTCCGGGGCCACCAGGAACTTCTCGAAGTTCCAGCGCACGTCACCGGTGTGCCCGTCGGTGTCCGGGGTGTCCACCAGCGCGGCGTAGAGCGGGTGCCGGTCGGGGCCGTTGACGTCGACCTTCTCGGTCAGCGGGAAGGTGACCCCGTAGTTGACCTGGCAGAAGTCGCTGATCTCGGCGGCGCTGCCCGGCTCCTGCCCGGCGAACTGGTTGCACGGCACGCCGAGCACCACGAGGCCCCGGTCGGCGTACGAGTCGGCGAGCGTCTGGAGGCCGGCGTACTGGGGGGTGAGGCCACAGCGGGAGGCCACGTTGACGACCAGCAACGCCTTGCCGCGGTAGCGGGCCAGGTCGGCGGGGCCGCCGTTGAGGGCGTCGATCGGGATGTCGAAGACGGTCATGGGCCGAGGCTACGCGCCGGCCGGGCGTCCACCCGGGGTGGGCGCAGCGTACGCACTCCGTGCACCAGGAGAAATCGAAACATGCGCATCTTGACGAACTGATAATGCTGTGAGTACCGTCTCACCAACTCTTTTGGAAAGTTTCCTAACAGTTCGGGAGACGCCTCATGAAAAGATCGCTCCGCCGGGCCCTCTGGGCCGGTGCCGTGGTCGCCGTGACCGTCGCAGCGGTGCCGGTGACCACCGCGTTCGGTGCCGGCACGGTCACCACCACCTTCACCAAGGCGCAGGACTGGGGGACCGGTCACGAGACGAGGGTGACCGTCACCAACGGTTCCAGCGCCACGGTCACCACCTGGCGCATCGAGTTCGACCTGCCGTCGGGCACCACCATCAGCAGCGCGTGGGACGCCGACGTCACCAGCAGCGGCAACCACTACGTCGCGGTCAAGAAGAGCTGGGCCGGCGGCATCGCCCCCGGCGCCTCGTTCAGCTGGGGCTACAACGGCAGCGGCGCCTACAAGGCACCGCTGAACTGCACCATCAACGGTGCCGCGTGCGGCGGCGGGACCACCCCGCCGACCACGACTCCGCCGACCACCACCCCGCCCACGACGACGCCGCCCACCACCCCTCCGCCCACCACGCCACCGCCGACCACCAACCCGCCGAACCCGGGTGGCAAGAAGGTCGTCGGCTACTTCGCCGAGTGGGGCGTCTACGGGCGCAACTACCACGTCAAGAACATCCAGACCAGCGGCTCGGCCGCGAAGCTGACCCACATCCTGTACGCCTTCGGCAACACCACCGGCGGTCGTTGCGCCATCGGTGACAGCTACGCCGACTACGAGAAGGCGTACACCGCGGCGGACAGCGTGGACGGCGTCGCCGACACGTGGGACCAGCCGCTGCGCGGCAGCTTCAACCAGCTGCGCAAGCTCAAGCAAATGAACCCGCACCTCAAGGTGATCTGGTCGTTCGGTGGCTGGACCTGGTCCGGCGGCTTCACCCAGGCCGCGCAGAACCCGGCCGCGTTCGCCGAGAGCTGCTACAACCTGGTCGAGGACCCGCGCTGGGCGGACGTCTTCGACGGCATCGACGTCGACTGGGAGTACCCCAACGCCTGCGGCCTGACCTGTGACACCAGCGGCCCGAACGCGTTCAAGAACGTGATCAGCGCGTTGCGGTCGAGGTTCGGGTCCAGCGCCCTGGTCACCGCCGCGATCACCGCGGACGGCAGCAACGGCGGCAAGATCGACGCCACCGACTACGCCGGCGCCATCGGCAACCTCAACTGGCTCATGCCGATGACGTACGACTACTTCGGCGCCTTCAACGCCCAGGGTCCGACGGCGCCGCACTCGCCGCTCACCTCGTACACCGGCATCCCGCAGCAGGGCTTCAACTCCGACGCGGCGATCCAGAAGCTCAAGAGCAAGGGCGTCCCGGCCAACAAGCTGCTGCTCGGCATCGGCTTCTACGGTCGGGGCTGGACCGGTGTCACCCAGGCCGCTCCGGGTGGCAGCGCCACCGGCGCGGCGCCGGGCACCTACGAGGCCGGCATCGAGGACTACAAGGTCCTCAAGAACACCTGCCCGGCCACCGGCACGATCGCCGGCACCGCGTACGCCAAGTGCGGCAGCAACTGGTGGAGCTACGACACTCCGTCGACCATCAACGGCAAGATGACGTACGCGAACAATCAGGGCCTCGGTGGCGCGTTCTTCTGGGAGCTCTCCGGTGACACGAGCAACGGTGAGCTCATCGGCGCCATCAAGGGCGGTCTCGGCTGAGCCGAGGGCCGACGCACCACCCACACGGCGGGAAGGGGCCCGCACCGTCCCTTCCCGCCCGTGACACAGCGGCCCGGGGGGGGGCCCCCCCGGGCCCCGGCCGCCCCCGGGGGGGGGGGGGGGGGGGTGTGTGGGGTTGGCGGGGCGGCGGCGGGTCGTGAAACAACCGCACGGCGGGGTTGA